>JAFDVU010000038.1 GCA_018268835.1 Acidobacteriota bacterium
CCCAACCTCTGGGCCGATCCCAAGACCGCGCTTGCCGGCTTCCAGGAAACCATGGCGGGCCAGACCGGCAGCCGCAACTCGCTGCGCGGCGACGGCTATTTCGATATCGACACCGGCGTCTACAAGAACTTCACCATGCCCTGGAGCGAGAAGCAGCACCTCCAGTTCCGCTGGGAAGCCTACAACGTCACCAACACCGTGCGCTTCGATCCGACCTCGGCGAACCTCAGCCTGACATCGACCGCTAAGTTCGGCCAGTTGACCGGCCTTCTCGGTAACCCGCGGCAGATGGAGTTCGCGCTACGTTACACCTTCTAATTTAGTTCCGGTAGTCCACAATAGGGCAGGCCTCCCCCGGCCTGCCCTTCTTCCAGACACCTCCAGGAATCCTCACCATCGGCCTCTCTGCATGAGGCTGATCGCTCCCGCAGGAGTAACCCGCGCCGCCGCCGTCCGCCTGGCCGCGTCCGGGCATCCCATTCTTTCGGATCTTTCGGGCATTCGGCGACCGCCTGCGCCGGCCTGGGTGTATACTAATTGGAATTTCAGACCATATTCACTGAAATTCTGATTGCGGAGTAGTTGCTCGGGGCGAGCCTACTGAACGAGGTTACGAAATGAAGAGACTCTTCGCGATATTTGCGATTGGTGTGCTTGCAGCCGCCGCGCTGTTTGGCCAGACCACCAGCATCACCGGAACCGTGACAGACCCCTCAGGCGCGGTCATACCCAATGCCACGATTACCGTGACAAATACGGAGACCGCCGCAAAGCGCTCGGATACGGCCGATGCGCAGGGGCGCTACACCATTTCGCAGGTGCCGCCGGGCACTTATGCCCTTGTGGCGCAGGCCGCCGGGTTCGCCGAAATGTCCATTCAGGGCATTCAACTGTTGGTGAACGTACCGGCCACGGTGAACGTCAAGTTCGAAAAGGTCGGCTCTACTGCGACCGCGGTGGAGGTGGAAGCGAGCGCGGTCCAGATCAACACCGTCGATGCTTCGCTCGGCAACGTGATCACGTCCCAGGCAATCGTCGAGTTGCCTTCTTACGCCCGCAACGTGGCGAATCTGCTCACCTTCCAGCCCGGCGTGGCCTACTTCGGCGGCAGCGACAACCGCAACGGCTCGGTCAACGGAGGTCGTTCCGACCAGTCCAACATCACCCTCGATGGCGCCGACGTCAACTCTCAGTCCGACCGCGCCGCGTTCACCTCGATCCTGCGCGTGACGCCGGATTCGGTGGAAGAGTTCCGCACCACCACCACCAACGGCGGCGCCGATGCCGGCCGCGGTTCCGGCGCCGATATCGTCCTGATCACCCGCTCGGGCACGAACGACTTCCACGGTTCGCTTTACGAGTACCGCCGCGGCACCGAGACCGCCGCCAACAGCTTCTTCAACAACCGCAACGGTGTCGCGCGCGCTCCGCTGCTGATCAACCTCTTCGGCGTGTCCGTGGGCGGGCCCATCAAGCGCAACAAGGCGTTCTTCTTCGTGAACTACGAAGGCCGCCGCGACGCCAGTTCCACCAGCGTCAATCGCAATGTCCCAACGGAAAACCTGAAGCAGGGCATCGTCACCTTCCGCAACGCGGCCGGCGTGGTCACCACCATGGGACCGACCGAGATCAAGGCCGCCGACCCCCTCGGCGTCGGCGTCAACGCGGCCGCGCTCTCGGTCCTCAAGCAATATCCGGTGGCCAACAACTCCTCCCTCGGCGACGGCCTGAACTTTACCGGCTACACATTTAACGCGCCGATCCACAGCAAACAGGACACCTATACCGCCAAGCTCGACTACAAGCTCGACGCGAGCGGCAAACACTCACTCTTCTGGCGCGGCAACCTGCAAAACGACCACGCCGCCGGCACTCCGCAGTTCCCCGGAGCGGCGCCCAACACCACCACCCTGTCCAACAACAAGGGCATGGCCACCGGCATCACCTCCGTGCTGAAATCGAACCTGGTCAGCACGTTCCGCTACGGCTTGACCCGTCAGGGCGGAGAGACGAGCGGGATCTTGAGCGGCAATTTCGTTACCTTCCGCAATATCGACCCGATCAGCGGCACCAACACATCGCTGAAACGCACCATCCCCGTGCACAGCTTCACCGAAGATCTGGCCTGGAGCAAGGGCGCCCACGACCTGAAGTTCGGCGCCGTGGTGCGCCTGATCTCCAACCAGTCGGTGGACTACTCCCGTGCGTTCAGCTCCGCGACAACCAACGCTTCCGTAATCAAGGGCAGCGGCAGCGACCTCATTCCCGCGGGCCTCAGCCTGCTGAAGGGCGACACCACCAGTTATGAATACGCCATGGTGGCGGCGCTCGGCATCGTCACCTCGGCGACGGCCAACTACAACAACCTGGTGGATGGAACGATCATTCCGCCCGGCTCCCCGGTGGTGCGCAACTTCGTAAACCGCGAGGGCGAGTTGTATGCGCAGGATTCGTGGCGCATCAAGCGCAACTTCACCGTCAGCTACGGGCTGCGCCTCTCCATCATGCCTCCGGTGCACGAGGCCAACGGCCAGCAGCTTTCGAGCAACATCCCGATCGGCCAGTGGATGGACGCACGGGGAGCGCTCGCCGACCAGGGCTTGTCCAATCAGTCTGCCGGGTTCATCTCCTACGCGCCGAACGGCCGGCCGTACTACCCGCAACACAACAACTGGCAGCCGCGTCTCGGTATCGCCTACTCGCCGAACGGGACGAGCGGTCTCTCCAGGTTCCTTTTCGGCGAAGGCAAGACTTCCATCCGCGCCGGCGCGGGCATGTACTATGACCTGATCGGCCAGCCTCTGGCCGGGTTTATCGGAGCCAACTCCTACGGTCTGTCGACTTCGCTTTCCACACCGCCCAACGTCTACACATCGTCCCAGTTGCCGCGTTACGTGGGCTTCAACCAGATCCCATCGGCTCCCAGCGCGCCGCTGTTCTACCAGCCGGCACCCAAACCGACCTTCCCGGTGTCGTATCCCAACGCGTTCGCCATCACCAGTTCGCTTGACGACCGCCTGAAGGCGCCCTACACCATGAACCTCAACTTCAGCATCGCGCGCGAGTTCGGCCGCGGCTGGTTCGTGCAAGCCTCCTACGTCGGACGCCTTTCGCGCCACAACCTCGTGCAGCGCGATCTCGCCATGCCGACCAATCTGCGCGATCCCCAGTCGGGCCAGACCTACTTCCAGGCCATGACGCAGCTTGCCCAGTTGATCGACTTCCAGGGTGTGAAGATTCCCAACCTGCCCAAGATTCCGTTCTTCGAGAACTTCTGGGGCAAGGCCGCCGGCAACGGCCTGACGGCCACCCAGGTGATCGCACAGGACTACGTCTACTACACCAACCCGGGCGATTTCACCAGCACCCTGAGCGACATTGACAACGGCCAGAGCTGTAACGCCGACGGGCTTTCCACTTTCGGCTCCAGCGGTATCGTTTCGAGCGTCGGGTGCAACAAGCTGGGGCCGTACTCGATGTGGAGTTCGCAGTACTCGGCGCTCAACGCATGGTCCTCGCTCGGCTCCGGCGCCTACCACGCCATGCAGTGGACGGTGTCCAAGCGCCTCACTTCGGACGTGATGATGACGCTCAACTACACGATGTCGAAGTCGCTCGACATCGGTTCGCAGTCGGAGAGCGCGGCAGCTTACGCGGGCGGCTTCATGGTCAATTCGTGGAACGCCCAGCAACTGCGCGCGCCCTCCAATTACGACGCCCTCCATCAGGCCAACGCTTACTTCGTCTATCTGGTGCCGTTCGGACGCGGCCGCCGTTTCGGCTCCAGCATGAACCGGGCGCTGGACGCGATCGTCGGCGGATGGGAGATCTCCGGAACCTGGCGTCAGACCTCCGGCCTGCCCTTCTCCGTGAGCGACGGCAGCCGCTGGGCCACCAACTGGCAACTGAGCACCTACGCCACGCCGAACGGCATCCCGATTCCGGCTGTCACCAGCCAGCATCTCGCTCCGGCCGTTTCGGGCGCCGCCGCACCCAACTTGTGGGCCAATCCCACCACCGCGCTAGCCTCCTTCCAGGAAACGATGCCCGGCCAGACCGGAAGCCGCAATTCGCTGCGCGGCGACGGCTACTTCAACCTCGACAGCGGTGTGTATAAGAACTTCACCATGCCCTGGAGCGAGAAACAGCACCTCCAGTTCCGCTGGGAAGCCTACAACGTCACCAACACCGTCCGCTTCGATCCGACCTCGGCCAACCTCAGCCTTACCTCGACCGCCAAGTTCGGCCAGTTGACGGGCACGCTGGGCAGCCCGCGGCAGATGCAGTTCGCACTCCGTTACACTTTCTGATCCCGGTAGTCCAACACCAGGGCAGGCCTCCCCGGCCTGCCCTTTTTCCAGGTACACTCAACCTTTCATGACTCACCGAATTGCCGTCCTGCTCGCCTCTGCCGCCCTGGTCTTCGCCCAGACGCCGGCCAAACGCCTCCTCAAGATCGACGACATGCACCGCTTCCACACCGTCGGCGATCCGCAGATCTCGCCCGACGGCAAGTGGGTCGCCTACACCGTGGGCACGGTCGACGCCGCGGCCGATAAGAGCGATACCGATGTCTGGATGGTGAGTTGGGACGGCGCCCAGCACCTCCGCCTCACCACCAGCACCGACGCCGAGAGCGCCCCCCGCTGGAGTCCCGACAACCGCTACCTGGCCTTCACTTCCAGCCGCCCCGGCAAGGCCAAGGGCAACCAGGTCTGGCTGCTCGACCGTAACGGCGGCGAAGCCCAGCAGCTTACCGATTTCAAGGGACGCCTCAGCAGCTACGAATGGTCGCCCGATTCGAAGAAGCTGCTGGTGATGATCGCCGACCCCGACCCCAACAACCCCGAGGAGGGCGCCGCCGGCGGCGCGGGACGCGGCTCCGCCGGCGGAGCCAACGCGCCCGCGCCCAAGCCCATCGTCATCGACCGCTACAAGTTCAAGCAGGACGTGCAGGGCTACCTCAACCAGCCCGCCCCGCGCATCTACGTCTACGATATCGCCGCGAAGAAACTCGACGCCCTGACCGAATCCGCCATGGAAGCCGCCGCGCCCACCTGGTCGCCGGACGGGCAGCGGATCGCCTTCCTCGCGCGCACCGGCAAGGACGCCGATCGCTACAACACCACCAACCTGTTCGTCATGGAAGCCCGCGCCGGCGCGGCGCCGAAACAACTCACCACCTATGACGGCATCTCGGCCAACGCCTCGCGCGGCCGCCCCGAGTGGAGCCCGGACGGCAGACTGCTGGTCTACCTGCAGAGCACCGGCGCCAGGCAGGGCGCTTACAACATGAACCGCCTGGCCGTGGTCTCCGCCGACGGCGGCGCGCCACGCATCCTCGCCGGCAGCCTCGATCGCGGCGTCTCCGCTCCGCGGTTCACGCGCGACGGATCCGCCATCCTCGCCCTTGTCGCCGACGACCGCTCCGAATACCTCGCGCGCATCCCCGCTTCCGGCGGCGACGTCCAGCGCGTCACCCGCGGCGCCAACGTGATCGGCGCGCTCGCGCAGGGCAGCGACGGCCGCCTCGCCGCGCTCTACGCCGACGACGGCAAAACCCCGGAAGTCTATGCCATCGAAAACGGCTCTCCACGAGCCCTCACCCACCACAACGACGGCCTGCTCGCCGAACTGAAGCTGGGCGCCACCGAGGATTTCAGTTGCAGGGCCAAGGACGGCAACGAAGTCCACGGCCTCATGGTCAAGCCGCCCGACTACGTCGCGGGCAAGCGCTACCCCACGCTGCTGCGCATTCACGGCGGCCCCAACGGGCAGGATGCGCACTCCTTCAACTTCGAGCGCCAGTTGTTCGCCGCCAACGGCTATGTCGTGCTGGCGGTGAATTACCGCGGCAGCTCCGGCCGAGGCGAGAAGTATCAGGTCGCTATCTCCGCCGATTGGGGCGATAAGGAAGTGCTCGATCTCCAGGCCGCGGTGGACCACGCCATCGCCGCCGGCGTCGCCGATCCCGAGAAACTCGGCGTCGGCGGCTGGAGTTACGGCGGCATCCTCACCGACGCCATGATCGCCAAAGACCAGCGGTTCAAGGCAGCCACCAGCGGCGCCGGAACCGCCTTCCCCCTCGCTCTCTACGGCGTGGACCAGTACATCCTGCAATACGACAACGAAATCGGCCCGCCATGGAAGGTGGGGATGGAGCCGTGGATCCGGATCTCCTACCCCTTCCTTCACGCCGACCGCATCAAGACTCCAACCCTCTTCCTCGGCGGCGAGAAGGATTTCAACGTTCCCCTCCTGGGCGGCGAGGAGATGTACCAGGCCCTGCGCAGCCTTGGCGTCCCCACCCAGTTAATCGTGTATCCCGGACAGTTCCACGGCATCACCCGGCCCAGTTATCAGAAGGACCGCATGGAACGTTATCTGGCCTGGTACGCGAAGTATCTCAAGGGCGGAGACGCCGCCCCCGCAATCGCGCAGTAACTCGTACTCCCGAGCATCGAGGTGGTACTTTCGAATACTGTGCGGCGATTTTCGACATTGCCCCCCCCTACTTCTGGCCTACACTGTCAGCGTCAAGATTGGTTTGGTTCCTGTGGATTAGGCTCATCCAACATAGTTGACAAAACGGAAAGGGAGGAATCGTGTCAAGAAACATCAGCCTAACCGTCGTTCTCGGATTCGTGACTATGGCCAACAGCGCTCGTGCGACACCGAAGATTACAGTCGAGTCACCGTTACAGTGGCTCCAAATTGTATCCAGCGAAGATCCGGCATTCACTTCGAGAATTGATGCCGTGATAGGGCCCACAGCGCGAAGCGCCATCGCGAGCGTGTTGCCCTACTCTGTCGTGGTGACGAATACGGGCTCACAGTCGCTCGCTGGTATCGCCATACGCTTCAGGCTTGATTTCGGCCAGCGTGCTGTAAATCGCGACTTCTTCTACCACTCTTTCAGCCAACCCGAGAGTCCGGTTTTGCCGGGAGGCCAGAGTCGTGTTTTTACCCCACTCAAAACCGCCAACGCGGTGGCCGCTCAGGCAACCCGCACACAGATGTCCGCGGGTCAAGGAGCCGGCGCGTCACCCGGTCCCACGAACCCGGCTAGCGAGTTTACTGCGATGCAGGCGCTTGCGTCGGCAGAGCAGATCACTATCACGATTGATCTCGCCGTGGCCGCTGATGGGAAGATAGCCGGTCCCGATCAGGCTCTTACCGTCAAGCGTCTTTCGGAAGACCTTTCGGCGTACTCTGCCATGCGGGCTGAGTGTTTGACTCGGCTTGCGAGTGGCGAGTCAGACTCCTCCATCCAGGCATGGCTGGAACCGCTAGCCACGCAGAGGGTATTCCGGGATCCCTCAACGGGTTTCGGCAACCGTTATATCGATACGCAGAAGATGGTCGCCAGTGGCTGGTTGGCCGATCTGACGGCCGGAAGACGCACGAAATTGCTCACCTTCCTGACCATGGCCAAGCCGGAAATCATCTACCCCATGGTTGGGACGCTGAGAGGAGGCCTTCGATGAAGATCTTGCCGCTGCTTCTTCTTGCATTCACCGTGGTTACGGCGAGTGCCCAGGATCACTTTTGGGACGAAGTCAGCACGTCCCAAGGAATCCCATGCAGCTACAGTAACGTTTCCGGTCAAACCTCAGGTGGCGATATCGGATGTTGGGCCTGGGCGAGTTGCTACAACGCCGCACAACTGGACGTCTCGTGGTATCAGCAATGGTCGTGTTCGAGCGGGAACTATGTCGTAGCGGGCGGCTATTCCGACTTTGACACGGCCTTTGGCTGGGATTATCTCTGGGATACCTGGCGGGCATATAACGCGGGTGTCACCGCTGGCGGAAACGCAGTCGTATATACACTCCAGCAGGGTGGCCTCTGGCTCATAAGGTCCTTCAAGGGGTTGGGACAACCAGGACTGCGAAGGAGGCTCGTCGTATAGCGGACCGTACAACTGTGCCTGTTAGGTCGCTTGTTTCTAAGGAGGCTGGCCTGGGCACGTCACCGCGCGCCCAGGCCGGTCACGCATGCGACCCGGAGTTCCCGCGCAACGCCGCGCCGCCTCGCATCTGTAGCAAGGCTTCACCAACGTGGCAGCGCTCCCCGACCAGCAAGAACCGCACACCGTGGCACGCGTGTAGACCAGTGCCCCCCGAGCAGGAGATCTACTTCACAACCTGCGCGTCGTGCTTCTGCCGGTAAATCTGCCGGCTCTCGCGATTCTGCTGCCGGTTGATCTTCGCCTTCTCCTGCGCCGTCAGTTTGCCGCCGTTGGCCTTGCGGTCCCGGCGCACTTCCTTGTTGATCCCGGCTTCGTTGTGCTCGATGCGAGCGGTCTCCTTCGGCGTCAACTGGCCCGAAGCCACACCCTGCGCAACGCGCTTCTGCTGGTTCTCCTCGCGCTGCCGGACCTTGCCTTCCTTGTGGTCCGGCGCCGGCGCGGTCTGCGCATACCCGGCAGGAACCAGCATCGCGGCTCCGATTATCGCGCTCAACCAAAACTTCTTCATCGTCTCTTCCTCCTTCGGTGATTCCCGATCACCTACAATCGTGCAAACGCAACTCGCGCCCGGAGGTTGTGGCGAATTGAAAAAGCTTCACATTAAGGACTGTTAGCAATCGGGGAACTACTTACTATCGGCGCGCGCGATAGTCCGCAACCGCCTGGCGAAGGTCCTGAATCGACTTCCCGTTCGCGTGCATCCACTCGCGCACCGGCTGCCGCGCGTCGATCCCCGCGGGCAACTCCAGCCTGCGCGTCAGCCATTCCACAGGGACGCCGCTCTTCAGCGCGATCTCGTTCAGTGTCATGAAGCCGCGGATCTCCTCACCCTCCGCGTGCTTGCCCGGTCCGCCCTCCGGCGCCGCCGCCGGATGAGGTGCCGGCGCCGCGGTGCCGCTCAGAATCGAAGCGACCACCGTCCGCATCCGATCAGGTTCGAAGCCGAGCCCGTAGGTCCTGGCCACCTGGTTCAGCCTCGTGCCGGCCGCCACCTTCGCCGGCAATCCGGCACCCGCGTACAGCCGTTCCAGCGGGATGCCGTAGCCGCGGGCGATCTCCCCCAGCGTCATCCAGCCGCGTATCTGTTCGGGATCGGGCTTTCCCGCGGCGTCCGTGAACGCCACCGCCGCCGGCTTCGTATGCCAGTACCCTACCGCCTGGCTGACTCCGATCGTGCCCAGCAGACCCGCCACCAGCAGCACCCCGTAGCGCGCATGCGAGAATGTCCACCCCGCGCCGCGCAGCGAAAGCACGTTGGGTTTCGGGCAGTGCGCCACGCACTCCAGGCAGTGATTGCACTCCGCCTCCCGGACGGCGTCCTTCGTTCCTACCTCGATATGCGCGAAGCACTTCTTTTCGCAGAGGTTGCAGCTCTTGCATCCCTCTTCGCTGCGAGTAACCCGTGTCAGCCCGAACTTACCCACGATTCCGATCACCGCGCCCAACGGACAGGCGTACTTACAGAAGAAACGCTCGTACCGCAGCGAGCCCAACAGCACCACCGCCAGTACGGCGTAAGCGAACGGCATCTCGGCAGTGCCCGCCCCGAGGTGAAAGAACGCCAGAAACGGATCGTACGGCCGGAACACGAGCGCGCCCAGATGCCAGGTCATCCCCACAATCGCCGCCAGCACCACGTACTTCAGGTAGCGTAGCCGCCGCTCCCACTGTCCACCCGGGTTGTAACGGCGGCCGAAGATCTTGCGGCCGGCCATTCCCAGCCACTCCTGCAAGCTTCCGAACGGGCACACCCATCCGCAGAAGCCGCGACTGAACACCAGCGTCAGCAGCAGCACGGCCCCGAGCAGCACCATCGCCGAAGGCTCGACGCGGCGGATGTAGCCGCCCGTCGTGAGGAACTGGTACAGGCTCTCCACGCCGCCGAACGGGCAGTATGCCTCCACCGAGGGAGTCCCGTTCGGCCCCCCGCCCTTCACCTGGTGCTCCCACGCCACGTGGAGCAGGAACAGGAAGAAGAACAGCATGACGCCGTGGCGGACGAGGCGCGGCGACCGCCACCACCGTTTCGTGCGCGGCTTGGCAGCATCGATCTGGGTCAGGATCATGACCGCCAGTCGCGCACGCCGCCGGCCAACCGTCCGGTCCCACGTTTTCAATGGGCTAGAGCCGGGCGCCTGCGAAGCGGCCCGCAAAAGCTGCGCATCGCGGAGCGGCGGCGCGCAGGCTTTGCAGGCCGAAAGCCGCCGTCCTACATGTGGTGGGTCTCGCCCACCGCCTTAGCCTTGCCCATGTGGTGCTGCCGCTGGCTCGTGAGATTGCTCTCCACACCGGATTTTTCACCATGGTAGGCGCCCCACGGAAACACCTTCACCAGTTCCAGGCGATAATCCAGGATCGCGATCTTCTCCGCGGCCGCCAGCGCCTGCGCCAGGCTCTGATGCGGGTCGTTGGCGCCGGTGCCGGGCTTATCCATCTCTTCTTTGAAGTGCTTGCGCAACTCCGTGAGCTCGTGCACCATCTTGGCGTGATGCCCGGCCGCAACCTGCGGCATGTGGCTGAGCCCCTGCGAGAAGTTTTTCGCGCTCGGGAACTCCTTCTTCAATTCGCCGAGAACTTTGCTTTCGTCCGACCCCTGGGCGGCCTTTGCCAGCATCTCCAGAGTGAACTTCTCCGAATCCTTGAGCACGTTGGCCACTACCGAAGCCCGCTTCTTGTAGTTGTCATCGCCGCTGAGGCACTTCTCGCTCAGCGGCCCTTCGCAAAACGCGATGAACGCGTTCACCGCCTCCCGGCAGCGCAGATTGTAGCCCGTGATAACCCCGATCTTGGGACTGTGATCCTTTCCAAAAGCCTTCTGCCATTTGGCATCCAGGATTGTCTTAAACACTTCGCCCCTCCATTCCGGTGTTGCCACCGGAATCATTCTACTCAAATCGGCATAAGTGCCAATAAGTAATCGGGCGGAGAGATAACAGGTGTCTTCCCGAGATGCCGTGCGTACGCGTACAATTCAACGCTACTTTTGGAGAAGGAAATTACCAAGGAACATGGCGTCGATACCCGACGAGTAGAAACTGCGCACCGCGTCGCGCGGCGTGCACACCAGCGGCTCGCCGAACAGGTTGAACGACGTGTTGTACAGCACCGGCAGCCCGGTGGACTTCCCCGCCGCGTGTAGCAGCCGCCAGTACAGCGGATTCTCGTCGCGGTCCACGGTGTGCACCCGGATCCGGTCCCCGGCCAGGATCGCCGCCGCGAAGCGCTCGCGGTGCTCGGGCCGCACTCGCCCCACCGTCGCCAGAAAGCGCGCGTTCGGTCCCGCTTCGAAGTACTGCGCGGCCAGTTCGGCCGGCACACTCGCCGCGAATTTGCGCACCTGCTCGCGGTGCTTGATGAAGGCGTTCAGGTTCTCCGTGGAATACGGGTTCAACGGACTCGCCAGGATGCTGCGATTGCCCAAGGCCCGCGCGCCGAACTCCATGCGCCCATGCATCCAGGCCACGATCTTGTGGTCGTTGAGCTGCGCCACCGCGGAATCGATCACATCGTCCGTGGTCACCATGTAGTGGAACGAAAGCTTGCAGTTCTCCACCACCTGCTTGATATCGGCCGCCGAATAAGCCGGCCCCAGGTTCAGGGTCTCCAGCGGCACGCGCTTGTGCGCCGTATGCAGCACCGCGCCGATCGCCGTGCCCGCGTTACCCGCCACCGGCTGCACGAACACGTTGCGGAATCCCGAACGGCCCTCCAGCGCCGAAATCAGCAGCGCGTTCAGCGCGAGGCCTCCCGCGAGACAGAGGTTCGTTCCCTTCCCCGCGATCCGGATGACCGCGTCCTCCACCGCGCGCTGCAACCCCGACGCGATGTGCGCCGGGTCCGGATCCTTGCCCGTGCGCTCGAAGAACTTCGGACCGAACCCGCCGCGGCTTTGCCCGTCCGTGCTGAAGAAGCTGCGGTCGATCCGCGGACCGTCCGGCGTCAGGTTCAGGATCTCCGCAAACAGTTCGCGGTACCGGTCGTCGCCCGTGATCGAAAGCCACTGCACTTTGTGCTCGTCCACGTTCGATTCAAAACCCAGCAATTCCGTGACCCGCCCGTAGATCTCCCCGATCGAATCCGGCGCGTAGTGCTCCTGTTCCAGCGTGAGGGCGCCGCCGGCGGCCTGCCAGAGGGTGCCCGAGCGGAAATCGCCGCCCCGGTCCAGCGTCAGGACCGTGGCCTCTTCGAACGGCGAACAGTAGTACGCACTCGCCGCGTGCGCCAGGTGATGCTCCACCACCACGATGCGGCTCTTGGGGAACCGCGCCCGCAGGCGCAGGTGAAACTCGTGCGAAGGGAACGGACGCACCACCGCCACGGCGTCCACGTCTTCCGGCGCGGCGCCAGCCATCTCCAGACACGCCGCGATGGCGCGCTCCGGCATCTCGTCGCGCCCGCCCCAGTGGGTGCGGCGGCGCAGCAGCTTCGATTCTTCGACGGCGGCGGCGAGTTCCCCGTCCTTCAACACGGCCGCGGCTGCATCTCCGCCCAGCCCGCCGATTCCCAGAATGATCATTTCTTTTTTTGGCCCCGCTTTTCGATCTTGGCCCAGGTGTCCTTCAGCGCCACCGTGCGGTTGAATACCGGCCTGCCCGGCGTGCTGTCCGGATCCACGCAGAAATACCCCAGCCGCTCAAACTGGTACCGCCCGCCCTCCGGCGGATCGGCCAGCCCCGGCTCCACCTTTGCCGCGGCGATCACTTCCAGCGACGCCGGATTCAGGTTCGCCGTGAAATTCTGTCCCGGCTCAACCTCGCCCGGATCTTCCTTGGTGAACAGCGTGTCGTACAACCGCACTTCGGCGTCCGCCGCATGCTCCGCGCTCACCCAGTGAATCGTGGACTTCACTTTCCGCCCGTCCGGCGCGTTGCCACCCTTGGTCGCGGGATCGTAAGTGCAGTGGATCTCCGTCACTTCGCCGGCATCGTTCTTCACCACGCTCACGCACTTGACGAAGTACGCATAGCGCAGCCGCACTTCGCGCCCCGGAGCCAGCCGGAAATAATCCTTCGGCGGATCCTCGCGAAAATCCTCCTGCTCGATGTACAGCACCTTCGAGAACGGCACCTTGCGCGTCCCCGCCGCCGGATCCTCGGGATTGTTGACCGCGTCCAGTTCCTCGCTCTGCCCCTCGGGATAGTTGTCGATCACCACCTTCAGCGGACGCAGCACCGCCATCACCCGCAGAGCGCGCTTGTTCAGGTCCTCGCGCACCGCCTGCTCCAGCCGCGCCAGTTCGACGATCCCGTTCGTCTTCGAAACACCCAGCGACCACGCGAAGGCGCGTAGCGCCTCCGGCGTGTACCCCCGCCGCCGGATCCCGCTCAGCGTGGGCATCCGCGGATCGTCCCATCCGCGCACGTGCCCGTCCTGCACCAGTTGCAGCAATTTGCGCTTGCTCAACAGCGTGTAGGTGATGCTGAGCCGGTCGAACTCGATTTGCTGCGGATGGTAGATGCCGATGGCTTCGACGTACCAGTCGTACAGCGGACGGTGATCCTCGAACTCCAGCGTGCAGATCGAGTGCGTGATCCCCTCGATGGAGTCGCTCTGCCCGTGCGCGTAGTCGTACATCGGATAGATGCACCATTCGTCGCCCGTGCGGTGATGTGACGCGTGCAGGATGCGGTACATGATCGGGTCGCGCAGGTTGAAGTTGGGCGCCGCCATGTCGATCTTCGCGCGCAGCGTGCGCGTGCCGTCCGGAAATTCGCCCGCCTTCATGCGCGCGAACAGGTCCAGGTTTTCTTCCACGCTTCGGTCCCGCCACGGGCTCGGCTTGCCCGGCTCGGCCGGCGTCCCGCGGTATTCGCGGATCTCTTCCGGCGTCAGGTCGCAGACGTACGCCTTGCCCTTCTTGATCAGTTCCACCGCCCAGTCGTACAACTGCTGGAAGTAATCCGACGCGTAGAACAGCCGGTCCTCCCAGTCGAACCCCAGCCAGCGCACGTCGCGGATGATGCTCTCGACATACTCCACCTCTTCCTTGCAGGGATTGGTGTCGTCGAAGCGCAGGTTGGTCTTGCCCCCGAACTCGGCGGCAAGCCCGAAATTCAGGCAGATCGACTTCGCGTGTCCGATATGCAGATAGCCATTCGGCTCCGGAGGAAATCGCGTGTGCACGCGGCCCTGATACTTGCCGGTCTGCAAATCGTCGAGGATGATGTCTCGAATGAAGTTCGAGCCGCCGCTGGACGGCTCCGGGTTAGTCGGATTCATATGGCGTCAGTCAATGGGCCCGGGCGAGTGCTCGCGGCGCCGGCGCGAACGGGGCGTCGGGAACAAGCGCTCAACTGCTCGGTGTTTGAAAGTTCTATTGTAGCGTGCGCCCGCCGCGACGTCGCCCGCGACCGCGAGGCGCAGGCCAAGCAGCGCCGGCGGCCACTGGTCCCAATTCCCCATCTTCGACGGCGTCTCCAGCGGATGAAGCGAGGCTGGTTTTCACGGCGCCGCCGAATCCGCCGCCCTCCGCCGGCCGAAGGCCCCCGCGCCGCACAGATCTCACAGTTTTTGGGCGTTAGACGGCCAATTGGGCTTGCGGTGACCTTCGCAAAATTCGTAAACGCTGCGGATGCAGGGCCGCCCCTGCTCACGACAGAGGATCCGAACACGGCCAGCGTGGGAACTTTTTCAAGACAAACAGTGTCTACATCGCATGGCTAGACCGACCCTGATTCGTGCGTCCATGGTCCTATTCCTCGCGGGAACTGCGGGTTTCTGCCAGAGCCCGGCAGAGGGCTTGGTTGACGCGACTAAGAACTGGTTGAAGAACTCGGCCGCCGGATCGCGGGCAGAGTTGTTAGCCTCGACTGACGACCGCTTCATCGCAACGACGCCTGCGGGCGACGTGCTGGTAAGGGAGCGGCTGATTCCGACCGATAACAGGCAAGCGGTTCAACGGTTACCGCCGATGGAATTGGATGCGCCGCTCGTACGGATCATCGGAGAAACGGGCGTTGTGATGTCGCGATTGAAACCGTCGGCTGGCCCGGCGTTGAACGGCACCTTCGTCTTCGTCAGGCAACAGTCCGCCTGGAGACTCGTAGCGATGCACCTCTCACCAGTTGGGCGATGAGGGTCCGTTTTTCACTGCTCGTGGTCTCAACCGCTGGCGTGGCCGCGGCGGCGAGTTTGCCGGTAACTGGACTTCACAAGGTAGAACATACCGTATGGCAAAATTTCCAATCACGTCCAGGCCGCACAGTCGCCGTGAAGGCATTTTACCCGGCCGACCGCGCTCGGGGGCCTTTCCCACTTCTGCTCTTCTCTCCAGGCTACGGGGCTAAACCCTCGCAATATTCGTCGCAACTTGAAGATCTGGTCAGCCATGGCTACGTCGTCGCCGGGCTAGAACACTCTGCGGATGACCTCGACTCCTTCGAAGCGCGCGCAGCGCTGTGGGCGCAGGATATCGTTGCCGCGAAACAAGAAGTTCTCAGCTCTTCGATCAGGGAGATAATCGACGGCCACAAGATCGGCGCTTTCGGCCACTCGCTGGGCGGCCGGGCTGCCGCCGGAGCGTGCCTGTTGGATGCGACGATTCTGGCCTGCCTCAACGAGGATGGCAGTAATGATGATGTCCAACTGAAGAGGCCCTACTGGCCGATTGAAGGACGCGACTTTGCAGGCGCATTCGCGATGGTGGACTGGTTTGATCCGGGCATAAGCGACGAAGATCTCCGCGCAATGGGCAAGACGCGTGAACAGTATGCCGCCTCTCGATTGGAGCCGCCTCCTTCGGCCCTGAGCGCCTACCGGGCAGCTCGGCGTGGCGCAATTCGGATCACGATGCTGACTCCCGGCATGCAACACACGGCGTTTACGGACGACCTGTGGGCCAACGCCTCCTCGGACAACCAACGCGCCCGCTATGCCGACTACCTCAGCACAGTTCGCGTGATTACGCTCCAGTTTTTCGATTTGGCGTTGCATGCAAGCTCAGTATGCGACGTGGTTGTGAAAGAGGCATACACACAGTGCTTCAAGCCGACGGGCCGTTGACTCGCTAAGCGTCCGTCAGTCCAGTTGACGAGTCGTCGCCGTCCCGGACTTTGGCAGTGTTTTCGTCGATACCCCGCAGTGACCACACCCTCCCATTGCGGCCGGCCGCGCCGTGCGCTATAAGCACTGTCTGTGTTTCGCGGCCCGCTCCACGTCGGCACGGTCTTCTGCGCCTCACTGCTGTTGTTCTTGATCCAGCCCATGATGGGCAAACTCCTGCTGCCTCGCTTCGGCGGCGCGGCCGGCGTGTGGACCACCGCCATGCTGTTCTTCCAGGTAGCGCTCCTGCTCGGCTACCTCTACGCCCACTGGATCGCGCGCCTCGCCCCCGCCGCGCAGACCGCGCTTCACCTCGCCCTGCTCGCCGCAAGCTGCCTCGCGCTCCCCATCCTACCGTGGCCCAACGCGGCTCCCGCATCCGACGCCGCCCCCGAAGGCCGGATCGCTTCCCTGCTCGCCGCGTCCATCGGGCTGCCCTTCTTCCTGCTCTCCTCCACCAGCCCCCTGGTGCAATCCTGGCGCTCGCGCCGGGAAGAAAGTCCGCGCGTCTACCGCCTCTTCGCCGTCTCCAACCTCGCTTCACTCGGCGCGCTGGCGCTCTACCCCGTCATAATCGAACCGAATCTCGGCGTTCGACGTCAACTTGCCCTTTGGTCGATCGGTTACGCGTCCTTTGCCGCTCTCTCCGCCGCCTCGGCGCTCACCAGCGGCGCCCCGGCGAAACCACGCGCGCCCGACCCCGCGCCGGACGTCTCCATCACCCGGCGGCTCCTTTGGATCGCGCTCGCCGCCTGTCCCTCCGCGCTCTGGCTCGCCATGGCCAACACGCTCAGCCAGAACTTCGCGCCGGTGCCGCTGTTGTGGGTTCTTCCCCTCGCGGTCTACCTGCTCACCCTGGCGCTCGCCTTCGAAGGCGAACGCTGGTACCGCCCGGCCGCCTTTCGCATCGCGCTGCCAGTCGCCTGGCTGGTGATGGCATACGGACTGATCCGCCGCAGCCCGTGGATCGGAATCAAGTGGCACATCGCCGTCTCGCTCGCCGCGCTCGGCGTGTGCTGCCTCTTCTGCCACGGCGAATTGGCACGCCGCAAACCCTCGTGCGCCCGGCTCACCTCGTTCTACGTGGACATCGCTTTAGGCGGCGCGCTCGGCGGCGTGTTCGTCGCCCTTCTTGCGCCCCGCCTCTTCGATCAGTACCTGGAATACCCCGTGAGCGTCGCCGCTTGCGTCGTGCTCGCCATGGCCCTCCTCTACGGATTCCGCGCCCGCCGCGTCGCCCGCCTGGCCGTGCTCTGCACCGCTGCCGTCGTCTTCGCCGCGCAGGTGAACGATTGGCAGGACGGCACCCGCATCCGCCGCCGCAACTTCTACGGCGCCCTCCAGGTGAGCGACACCGGCGTCGGCGAGACCGCCCTGCGCATCCTCGGCAGTGGCGCCGTGCTCCACGGCTCCGAGTTCGCCGGCGACGCCCTCGGCCGCCACGCCACCACCTACTACGGCCCCGCATCCGGAGCGGCGCGAGCCATCCAATGCCTTGGCGTCCGCCCCCTGCGCGCCGCTCTCATCGGACTCGGCGCCGGCACCCTCGCCGCCTACGCCCGCACCGGCGATTTCTATCGCTTCTATGAACTCAATCCGCAGGTGATCGATCTCGCCCGCCGCGAATTCCGCTACCTCAGCCAGTCCCCCGGACACGTCGAGGTCGTCGCCGGCGACGGCCGTCTCGCGCTCGCCCGCGAATCCGGCCCGCCCTACGACCTCATCGTCCTCGACGCCTTCTCCGGCGATTCCATCCCCACTCACCTGCTGACCCGCGAGGCCTTCGCGCTCTACTTCTCCCGCCTGACGCCCGGCGGCATCCTCGCCGTTCACATCACCAACCACTACGTGGACCTCGAAGGCGTCGTCCTTGGCGGCGCCGCCGAACATGGCCGCCGCGCTCTCGCCGTCGCCAGCCCCGCCGATGCCGACCTCGCAACCCGCCCCGCCGTGTGGATGCTGATCACCGCGAATCAGGCGGCCCTCGCCCAACTCGAGCCCGCCGCCGCCCCGCCTGCCGCCCGCCCCCGCGTCTGGACCGACGAATACAGTGACCTCTTCGGCGTCCTGCGTTGAACCCGGCCTACCAGGTGACGCCGCCGGAAGGCGGCGGCCACGCCCTCAGCATCTGCCGCAGCACCACGGCCTGTCCGAAGTGATAGCTGTTGTGTGACGCGATCGCGCGAATCATTTCCATCCGGCTCGAACCCTTGCGTTGCGCCGCGAGATCTCCCTCGCCCAC
Organism: Acidobacteriota bacterium; assembly: GCA_018268835.1. Lineage (GTDB taxonomy): Bacteria > Acidobacteriota > Terriglobia > Bryobacterales > Bryobacteraceae > Solibacter. The sequence continues at coordinate 18,255 of JAFDVU010000038.1, forward strand.
CGCGCGCTCAATCGCGGCCAGCCCTTTGCGGAAATCCTTCACCGCGCGATCCCACTCCCGCTTGCCCGCGGGCGCCACACCTCCGGGCCAACTGCCCGAAGCATGCTTGGGAACCCGCGGCGTCTTGCCGTTCAACCACGCAGCAACCCAAGCCTGCCAGTAAGTCACGTGGCTTAGCAATTGATAGATCGAATGTGGCGCGCCCGCCGGACGAACGCCGGCCAGCTTCCAATCCAGCCCATCGAATATGTCCAGCGATGGGGCGTGGGCGCCCTTGCCCGACAGCGACGCTTCCAGAGCGACTGCCAGCAACTCATCGTGCCCGGCCATGGAAGATACCTCCTTCCCGGATGGCACCATTATGCGCTCCAGAAATCGCGAGCGTTACCGTCTTCAGCTCAGCTTCGCGATCGCCTCTTCAATTCGCCCGAGCGCGGTTTCGCGGCCCAGCGCTTCCAGCGTCCCGAAGAGCGGCGGCGCGGTCTTGCGCCCGCACACCGCCACGCGGATCGGCTCGAACATCTGCCCGGCTTTGATGCCCAGCCCTTCGGCGGCGGCGCGCAGCGCGCCCTCCAGTCCGTCGTGCGTGAACTCGGCGCCGGCAAGCACTTCGCGCGCCCGCTCCAGCACCCGCTTCGCCATCGCCGCGTCGCCCTTCTTCGGAACCAGTTCCGCCGCGTCGTACGGCGCCAGTTTCTCCGCGAAGAAGAAGTCCGCCACCGTCTGCACGTCCTTGAGCAGCTTGATGCGCTCCTGAATCAGCGGCGTGATCTGCCGCATTTTCTCCGGTCCCACCGGCACGAACGGCAGGAGTTCCGCCGCCAGTTGGTCGCTCGCCAGCCCGCGGATATGCTCCGCGTTCAGCCACAGAGCCTTCGCGTCGAACGGATTCTCTTCGGTGAAATTGACCACCGCGTTGGCGCGGTTTATCCCTTCCAGCGTGAACAGCTCCACCAGTTCCTCGCGCGACATGCGCTCGCGATCGTTCTTCGGGCTCCATCCCAGCAGGCACAGAAAATTGACGAACGCGTGCGGCAGGAACCCGGCGTCGCGATACGTGGTCACGCTGACCACCGGCCCGTGGACGCGCTTGGACAGCTTCATCCCGTCCGGCGCCATCAGCAGGGGCAGGTGCGCGAACGTCGGCGCCTCGGCGCCCGCGGCGTCGAAAATCAGCTGGTGCTTGAAGGCGTTCGAGAGGTGCTCCTGCCCGCGGATGATGTGCGTGATCCGCAGGTCGGCATCGTCCGCGCAACTCGCCAGGTGGTACGTCGGCATGCCGTCACTGCGCAGCAGCGCGAAGTCTTCCAGATCGGCGTAGGCTTTCGACTGCTCGCCGTACACCGCGTCGGTGAACACGACCGCGCCCGCCTGTTCGCGCGGCACGCGGAAGCGCAGCGCGAAGGGTTCGCCCGCCGCCGCGCGCCGGTCGCTCTCCTCGCGCGAAAGCTCGCGCATGCCGGGATTGCACAGCCACGTCCCCTGCGCTCCGCTCTTTTCGGAATCGCCCACGGCCGCCGGCGTGAAATCGCGATATGCGAGGCCCTTGCCGAAGATCGCCCAGGCCACTTCGCGATGCAGCGCCAGGCGCTCGGACTGTTTGTAAAACTCGTCCCACGGCAGGTCGAGCCAGCGCAGCCCGTCGAAGATCGAGTTGACGCTCGCCTCGGTGTTCCGCTCCACGTCGGTATCGTCCAGCCGCAGGATCATCGTGCCCGCGTTGTGACGCGCATAAAGCCAGTTGAAGATATAGGTGCGCGCGCTCCCGATGTGCAGAAAGCCCGTGGGAGAGGGCGCAAAGCGTACTCTTGGCATGGAAGTTTCAGTATAGCCTGCGGCGCGCCGAAACCCGCTTCCCGTGGCGCCGGACTGCGCTACCCTGTACCCATGCGCTGGCTGCTCGCCCTGCCGCTCGCGGTGTGTCTCTCCGCCCAACCCGCCGTCTGGAAACCCCTCTTCGACGGCCATTCCCTCGCCGGATGGCGGGAGACGCCCTTCGCCAACGCGGGCAAGGTCACCGCCGCCGATGGCGTTCTCAGTCTCGCCGCCGGGCACCCCCTCACCGGCGTCACCTGGACCGGCGACTTCCCGCGCACCGGCTACGAGATCCGCCTGGAAGCGCGCCGTACCCTCGGCGGCGACTTCTTCGCCAGCCTCACCTTCCCCGTGGGCGAGTCCTACGCGACCTTCGTCACCGGTGGATGGGGCGGCGACATCGTCGGCATCTCCAGCATCGACGGATGGGACGCCAGCGACAACGAAACCCGCAACTACTTCACCTTCGAAAACGGCCGCTGGTACACGCTGCGCCTGCGTGTCACGGCCGACCGCATACTCGCCTGGATCGGCGATCGCCAGGTCGTCAACGTGGAAATCGCCGGCCGCACTGTCGGCCTTCGTCCCGGCGACATCAAGCTCAGCACACCCCTCGGCTTTGCCGCCTACAACACCACCGGCGAGCTCCGCAAGATCGAGTACCGCCTGCTATGAATCGTCCCGGCCACGAACATCCAATGAGATCCTTCATCGCCGCCATCCTTCTTGTATCCGGCCTGCACGCCGCCAACCGTCTCACCATCGATCAGGCCATCGACATCCGCGAGCCGTCCGACCTGCAATTTTCCCCCGATGGCAAACGGCTCGCCCTGACCGTGCAGGAACCGCCGGCGGCCAAACCCGCACAGCGCCACATCTGGGTTTACGACACCGGCAGCCGGGATCTCCGCCAGTGGACCAATTCGACGAAATCTGAGTACAGCCCGCGCTGGTCGCCCGACGGGCGCACTCTGGCGTTCCTCTCCGACCGCGGCGAAGGCGACCAGATCTGGCTCCTTCCGGCAAGCGGCGGCGAAGCCATGGAGTTGACCAGCGCCAGGACTTCCGTGACGAGCTTCCGCTGGTCGCCCGACGGGAAACGCATCGCCTTTCTCGCCGCCGACCCGCGCACCGCCGAAGAGGAGCGCAAGCAGAAGGAGCAGGACGACGCGCGCGTCATCGATGCGCCGCATCCGGCCCGCATCTGGACTGTCGACGTCGCCACCAAAGCTGTGCGGCGAATCACCGGCGGCGCGTGGCACTGGCGCGACCTGGCCTGGATGCCCGGCGGCACCCGCATCCTGGCCTCCGGCACCGATCGCCCGGCCGACGAGCACCGCGGATTGGAGCGTATCTGCTCCGTATCCCTCGAGGATGGCGCGGTGACGGAGGTCCTCACCCCCAAAGGGCCGTTTCAGCGAATCCAGGTATCGCCCAACGGCTCGGCGGTAGCGTTCGTTTCTTCGCCCGGCGACGGGCCGGCCGCGCAGGACCTGTTCCTGCTGCCGCTCGATACGCGCGTGCCCCGCAACCTCACCGCCTCCAGGGACCGGCCTGTCGCGAACTTCCAGTGGCTCGGTGAGACCGAACTCGCCGTTCTGTTTCGCGACGGATTTCGTACCGCCCTGGAGACCGCCGGCGGTCCGCCGCGCAAACTGGTCACCGAGGATTCGCTCCAGATCTCGGCCTTTGCCGTGAGCCCGCAAGGGGCGGTGGCCTATGTGGCGGAATCGGCCTCTGTGCCGCCCGAGTTGTGGGCCGGCAGCAAGCCCGCAAGCCATTTCAATGAGGCGCTCGCGAAGGCGGATTTGCAGCGTCCGGAGTTCTACCGCTACAAAAGCTTCGACGGCACGCCCATAGAAGCCGCGCTCTTTCGCGGCGCCGGCGCGAATCCGGCGGGACCGCAACCGCTGGTCGCGCTGATTCATGGCGGCCCGGCGGGGCTGTGGTCGAACCATTTCGACGCCCTCACTCAGTTGCTGGCAGCGCGCGGCTATTCCGTCTTCCAGCCGAACATCCGCGGCTCGATGGGCTACGGTCAGAAGTTCCTGGAATCCAACCGCGGCGATTGGGGCGGCGGCGATTTCAAGGACGTCATGGCCGGCGTCGACGACCTGATCGCGCGCAAGATCGCCGATCCGAACCGCATAGCCATCGCCGGCTGGTCGTACGGCGGCTACATGGCCGAGTGGGCCATCACGCAGACCGGCCGCTTCAAGGCCGCCATCTCCGGCGCGGGGATGGCCGACCTCGCCACCGAGTTCGGCACCGAGGCGCGGCCCGAGGGCGATGAGTGGTATTACGGAACGCCCTATGAAAACCTGGCCGGCTTCCTGAAGTCTTCGCCCATCGTGTTCATCAAGAACGCCAAAACCCCCACGCTGATCCTTCAGGGCGAGGCCGATACCACCGATCCACTTTCACAGAGCCAGATGCTTTACCGGGGTTTGAAGCGCTACAACGTTCCCGTGCAGTTTGTGGTCTACCCGCGGGAACCGCACGGTCTGCGCGAACGCAAGCACATCGCCGACCGTTACCAGCGCAGCCTGGACTGGATCGCCAGGTATCTCGGGCCAGCGGCCATGTAGCCGGACCGCGGATGAAATACTTCGGCTGACACTCGCCAGGATCTCTAATTCCCGGTGGGCATTTTCTCCACGCGCTCGACCACCAGCCGGTCTACCGGCCCCTTACGCGATGTGAGCTTGAGGCCGAGTTGCGACTGCAGGGCCGTGAAGAGAGTGGGACCGGAGTCGCGGGGAACTTCTGCCGGATTGCCCCCGCCCGCTTCCGAAGGCGTGGGACCCTTGGGCCCGAGCCCTATGCCTTCGGGGGAGAATTCGACTTGGATATCGTAAGTTCCTGTCAGTCCCGTTTTATCCACGACCGGCCTGCCCAGCGGCAATCCGAGAGTCCCGGCCAGATCAGCCATGGTCACACCATCGCCCCGCATACTCATGCGACCGTTGACCGTAGCCTGGATTCCCAGTTGGCCACGCGGCATTCGAAAGCGGGCCTCGCCCGTTGGCGGAGGTCCGGGCGGGTGGTCACCTGCGGCTTCGGCCGGCGCCGCTTCCTTCATCCGGATGCCGACTTTGGCCACCGTCATCTCGTAGACCGGGGCCTCCTTGGTCTCCTTGTGCAGCTTCAGCCTGAAGCGGTCCGCCAGAAGATTCTGGAGCATGACGCGGGCATCCTCCCTGCTCGCGCCGCCGGGGACCTTGGCGATCACGTCGAAACGCTCGCTGTCCATCCAGGAGGGGCCGAGAACCTGGAAGCTCTGCACGTCGTAGGCGCGCATGATTAGCGCCCTCAGCGGCATATCGGTGAATCTGATCCGGCCGGGATTGCTGGTTCCCGGACCGCCATCCACGCTTCCCTGGAGCCGCGCCATGGCCTGCGGAGCGGCCGGTCTGACGGATGCAACTTCGAAAGTGAGTCTCCGGTCGGGTGGTTGGCCCCGGGCCATGGACGCGCAGAGCAGCGCGGCGCTGAAGACACGGAGCATCTTACATGGAAAACGACGGCCGGCCTCGGTTTGTGACAACGGCGCCACCCGCCGCACTCATCCGTTCAGCGTCCACCCCGCCCGGTACGTCCGCTTCAGCCACTCGTTGGCTTCGTCCATGTTCGTTACGCGCCCAGCCTTCGGATCGTACTCGAGGCGCTTGCCCGCGCGATGCGCCACCAGCCCGAGCAGCATCTGCTCGATCATGCTCCCCGAGTAATCGAAGTCGCAGTGCGTCTTCGTGCTCGTGCCGTGGACCACCTTGGCGTTCTTCCCCTTGCAGGCGTCGATCCATTCCTGTTGGAAGAGGCTATCGCCCATCGGCGCCGGACGCCCCTCCTTCTCCGCCGCCGCAATCGCGGTCACGCTCGTGTTCGGCATCCCCAGCGCCGCCGGAATCTTGCCGTCCAGCATCTGCACCACCGGGAACCCGTTCTCCGTCGGGGTCGCGCTCGGCATCGCGGTGAAACCGGCGGGCAGCGCCGGGCCGCCCTGTCTGCCGCCGCGCGCAAACTGCCCGCCGCCGCGCCCGCCGCGTCCGCCGCGGCCCGCCTGCGACTGAGTCACCTGCCCCGTACCCTCCACCAGCGGCAGCAACTCGCTTGCGCTGCGCCGCTTGTAGTACGTGAAGTCGCCGTCGTCGTTGTTGGGGATGATCGCCCGCGTCGTGAAATCGGCCACGATCGATCCCTTGGTACCCTCGAAAATCGCGCCGTTGGCAATGTGCGCCACATCGATGTAGCTCTTCGGCGCGTTCGGCTTCAACCCGCCCTGGTACCACACCACCTCGACCGGTCCGCGCCACGAATTCGCCGGATGCTCGAAGTGCGCCTTCAACTTCACCGGGCAGATGTTCGGGTCGTACTTATCGCTCACCTCGCGATCGATGTCGATCGCGGTGGGCGCCCCGGCGTCGATCGAGTTCCACAACAGGTCCATCGTGTGCGCGCCCATGTCGCCCATCTGCCCCACGCCGAAATCGCGGTACATGTTCCAGAACAGGCAGTTCAACCCGCTCGATCCGCCGAAATACTGCGGGCTGTAGGGGTGGTACGGCGACGGCCCGATCCATTGTTCGTAGTGCAGGAACGAAGGCGGCATGCCCTCGCCCGCGGGATAACCGGGACGCGGCAACTGCCGGCTGTCCCACCCGTGGATGGTCTTCAACTGGCCCACCGCACCGTCCAGAATCAGTTCGCGCAGCCGCTCGAAGTTCGGATACGCGTGCCGCTGCGTGCCGTGCTGCGTCGCCACCTTCGCCCGCCGGCTGAGATAATTCGCGCGCACCGTCCGCGCCTCTTCCACCGTGATCCCGAGCGGCTTCTCGCAATACACGTTCAGGTTGCGGTTCAACGCCCAGTTGGCGATGAAGGCGTGATGGTGATCGGCCGTGCAGATGATCACCGCCTCCACGTCCTTCTGGTCCATGACCCGCCGCCAGTCCCAATACGTCTTGGCCTTGGGGAAGATCTCCAGCGCCTCCTTGGTACGGTTGTCGTTGACGTCGCAGAGCGCGACCACGTTCTCATTGCGCAGCACGTTGTAATGCGCCGTGCCGCGGCCCCAAACGCCGAACAACGCGACGTTCAGCTTGTTACTGGGCGCGTTCTGCCCGCGCAGGGTACCGCTCTTGAGAATCGTCAGTCCGGCGGCCGCAGCCGCGGTCTTAAGCAAGTCGCGTCGTTGCATGGGGAAACCTCTCCTGTCGGGACAGGGGTAACAGGTTTCACCGGATGACGCAAGCGGCGCGCGCCGCGACGCTCCTACCCCAGGTACCGCTGCAGGTCTTCCAGGCGGTAGCCGTGCGCGCTCGCCGTGTCGCGCGTGATCCGCCCCATCCGCACCAGTTCCGTCAGCGACTGCTCCATCGTCATCATCCCCTCAGCCCGTCGCGTCGAAATCTGCGAGAGCAGTTGATGATCGTCGCCCTTGCGGATCAGCGAACGTATCGCGTCGGTCGCGATCATGACCTCGGTCGCCGGCCAGCGCGTCACGCCATCCACACCCGGCACCAGTTGCTGCGCGATCACCGCCGCCAGCGCCAGCGAAAGCTGCTGCCGGATCTGCGGCTGGTTTCCCGCCGGGAAGCTGTCCAGGATGCGCGACATCGCCTGAATCGCGTCGTTGGTGTGCAGCGTCGAAAACACCAGGTGGCCGGTCTCCGCCGCCGTCAGCGCCGTCGCGATGGTCTCCGCGTCGCGCATCTCGCCCACCAGGATCACGTCCGGACTCTGCCGCATCAGGCTGCGCAGCGTCCCCGCGAAGTCCGGCGTATCGCGCCCCACTTCGATCTGCTCGATCACCGCCGTGCGGTTCGCGTGCTGATACTCCACCGGATCTTCGATGGTCACGATGTGCGCCGGGCGCCGGGAGTTGATCAGGTCGATCAGCGCGGCCAGAGTCGAACTCTTCCCGCTGCCCGTGGGACCGGTCACCAGCACGAACCCCTGCCGCCGGTCGGCCAGTTTCGCCAGCGCCGGTGGCAGGTTCAGCGATTCGAGCGACGGAATCCGCGTCGGCAGGAGCCGTATGCTCGCCGCCAACGTCCCGCGCTGATGGTGGATGTTCACCCGAAAGCGGCCCAGGTTCTCGCGATGGAATCCCAAATCCACCGAACGCCGCGCGCGCAACTCCTCCGCCTGTGCCGGCTCCAGGATCGGCAGTACGAGGGCGCGCACGTCCTCCGCATCCAGCGGCGTGGAGGACGCGGGCGTCAGGCTCCCCGTAACCCGCATCATGGGCGGCGCGCCGGCAATCAGCAGCACGTCGCTCGCGTGACGCGCCGCCGCGGACGCCAGTAACTGCTCCAGTGACGCGGTGGATACCGGCCCGCGGATCGTCGCGGCGGTCTTCTGGCTGGGCGCCGCGCGGTTCAACTGCGCGACGATCTGGGAAAGTTCGTCGTCGAATCCCGGCATGGGTTAGGATGGCCTCGTGAACAGGTTACTCCTATTCTCCGATATCCACTCTGACTGGAAGACGCTCGAAACCATCCTCTCCGTGGAGGCGGATTTTTACATTTCCGCCGGCGACCAGGTCTCCTGGGCGCGCGGGCTCGATCGCTGCGGCGAGATCCTGCGCACGCGCGGCGAAAAGGTCTGGGTGCTCCCCGGCAATCACGAATCCGCGTCGCAAATTGCCGCCATGTGCGAACGCTACGGACTCAACAATTTTCACGAACGCGTTTTCCAGGCCGGCAACTGGAACATCGCCGGCCTCGGCTACAGTTCCCCCACGCCCTTCGATACCCCCGGCGAATACACCGAGGAGCAACTCGCCGAACGCCTCGCCCGATTCTCCGGCCTGTCTCCCCTGGTCCTCGTCTGCCACGCCCCACCCTTCGAAACCGGCCTCGACCGCGTGCGCGACGGCCTCCACGCCGGCTCCAAAGCCGTCCGCGCCTTCATCGAAAAGGAGCAGCCCGCGCATTTCTTTTGCGGCCACATTCACGAAGCCGAGGGCCGCGGCGTCACCCTCGGAGCCACCCGCGCGCACAATGTCGGGAAGAAGGCGTATTTGCTAGAATTGGATTGAAATCCCCCCATGACATTAGACGAACTTCAGCGGGAATACCAACCTTTGCGCGACCAGGCCCTGGCCGTGCGGAGGTATCTTTGACGCCCCCGCGCAGAAACAGAAACTAGCCAGGACCGAAGAGCAGATCTCCGCGCCGGACTTCTGGAACCAGCCCGAGAAGAGCCAGAAGGTCATGCAGGAGCGCAAGCGCCTCGAACAGGCCATCGAGAACGACACGCTCGTCACTCGCGCCGTGGATGACCTCGACACCATGTTCGAACTCGCCCGCGAAGGCGAGGACATGCAGGCCGATATCGAGCGCGATCTGAAGACCTTCCGCGATACCGTGGAGCGTCTCGAGACCGCCATGCTGCTCTCCGGCGAAAACGACGCCCGCAACGCCATCGTCACCATCCACCCCGGCGCCGGCGGCACCGAAAGCCAGGATTGGGCGGAGATGCTCCTCCGCATGTACCTCCGCTGGGCCGAGCGCGAGCGTTTCGGGACCGTCATCACCGACCGGCTGGAGGGCGAAGGCGCCGGCATCAAGAGCGCCACCTTCGAAGTCAACGGCGAGAACGCCTACGGCCTGCTCCAAAGCGAAATAGGCGTGCACCGCCTGGTGCGCATTTCGCCCTTCGACGCCAACGCGCGCCGCCACACCAGCTTCGCCAGCGTCTTCGTCTACCCCCAGATCGACGACGAAATCAAAATCGAGATCAACGAAAAGGACCTGCGCATCGACACCTTCCGCAGTTCCGGCGCCGGCGGGCAGCACGTCAACATGACCGATTCCGCCGTGCGCATCACGCACTTCCCCACCGGCATCGTCGTGCAGTGCCAGAACGAGCGCTCGCAGCACAAGAACCGCGACAGCGCCTTCAAGCAACTGCGCGCGCGCCTCTACGAGTTTGAACTCGAGAAGAAGCGCGTGGAATCGCGCAAGACCGAGGACTCCAAACTCGACATCAACTTCGGCAGCCAGATCCGCAACTACGTGCTCGCGCCCTACCAGTTGGTGAAGGACCTGCGCAGCAAGCTCGCCCTCGGCAACCCCGACCGCGTGCTGGACGGCGACCTCGATCCGCTCATGCACGCCTACCTCGTCTGGCGCAAGACCGGCAAGACCGCGGGCGACGACAAGGACGAGCCGGGCGAGTGAGCATTCAGCACGCCGCCGAACTGATCCGCGCCGGGCGCCTGGTGGCGTTCCCCACCGAGACCGTATATGGACTCGGCGCCAACGCGCTCGACCCGGCCGCCGTCGCGCGCATCTTCGCGGCCAAGGGCCGCCCCCGCACCAGCCCGCTGATCGTTCACGTGGAGTCCGCCGCCATGGCGCGCGAATTCGCGTCCGCGTGGCCGGACGCCGCCGGGACCCTCGCGCATCGCTACTGGCCCGGCCCCCTCACGCTGGTGCTGCCCAAGCGCGCGATCATCCCCGACATCGTTACCGCCGGACTCCCTACGGTCGGCCTGCGGGTCCCCGCGCATCCGCTGGCGCTCGAGTTGATCCGCGCCGCGGGTGTCCCCATTGCCGCGCCCAGCGCTAACCGTTTCACCGAACTCTCTCCCACCGCCGCCGGCCACATCCCCGAGGAACTCGCCGATTACACGCTGGACGGCGGCCCCGCGCGCGTCGGCATCGAATCCACGGTGCTCTCCCTCGCCGCCGGCCCGCTGCTGCTGCGCCCGGGCGTAATCCCGGTCACCGAAATCGAAGCCCTGATCGGCCCCGTCGAAATCGCCGCCGCCGCGGGCGAGGGCCCTCACGCATCCCCCGGAATGCACGAGCGCCACTACCGCCCGCGCACCCCGCTCTACCTGGGAGCGCCACCCGCCGAAGGCCGCGGCCTGATCCTCGAACTGCCCGCCGACCCGCGCGAATTTGCGAGCGTCCTCTACGACCGCCTGCACACCGCCGACGCCGAAGGTTGGGACTGGATCGCGATGGCGCTCCCGCCCGACACCCCTGAATGGGCCGGCGTCCGCGACCGTTTGCGGAGAGCGGGTAGTGTCGGCCTCCCGGCCGACAAAGGCGAGCGCTAGCTCGCCTATCACTAACTTACCGCCCCCGGGAGTCCACGCAAACCGGCGGCATATCGCGATCGCTCACCCGCCGCCTGACAAGCTGGCGCCGCGCCCGAAGATCGTACTCGAAGAGATACGTACGCCAAAACAGCCCTCCCGCAAGCCCGCTCGCGACCACATACAGAAGGTCGAACTTCTGATCGAAGCGAACGTCGTAGGGATAGACGTAGTCGCCGGCGTCCGCCGCCACGACCGTCTTGCCGTCATCCAGGAACCTGACGGCAACCGCACCGCCAACCATACCGGCACCTCTGATCTCCACCTTGCGCCCATCCCGCAGAGTAAGGATGTGGTCCCACTCCCGCACCAGCGACGCCCCGGACCTTCGAGCGCGCGCGGCGAAAGGCACACACTCCGCCCCGCGATATCGCGCGATCAGGACCCCCGTTGGCACTCCCCCCGCCCGCGCGCACGCCGCGCCGAAGAGCAAACCGGCAATAAGCGGTCTTCGCCTCGCCATGCCTCAGCCTTCCTGCCCCGCCGTCTCCGCCCAACGTCCCTGCTCTTCCGCGATGAAATACCCCACCAGATCGCGATACAGCCGTTCGACCACGTCGGGACTGATCCCCACCTCCTCGGCCCACTGCCGCCGCACCGCAAGCATCGCGGCGAACCGCTCCGGAGCGGCCACCTCCGCTGGATTCTTCTTGAACGCGGCAGCGGCCATCACGTACTGTTTCCGCTCGCCGATCGCCCGGATGATCCCGCGATCGATCCGGTCGATTTCCTGTCGTATCTCGGCCAGCGTCCGGCACTCCCGAGGAGGTTTGGCGTCCATTAGCTTATCTTACTGCAATGTCATCGCCACTAACTCCGCCGGAACTCCCGGCGCCCCGATCGCCATCACCACATACTGCACCCCGTCCACCATATAAGTCATCGGCAGCCCGGTCACATTCGCCGGCAGCTTCGTCTCGAACAGCGTCTTACCCGTCTTCTTGTCCAGCGCGCGGAACATCGGCCCGCCCGCCCCCGGTGGGACCGCGTACATCCCGCCGCCGTCCGCCGTGAAGAGCAGCGTCCTGGTCAGCAGCATCGGGGCATGCTCCGGATTTCCCGTCTTACTCAGGTCCACGCCCTGCAGCGCCGGATGCCGCTTCACATACTCCGGCGTGCTGCCGTGCGGCACCATCCACACGTGCTCCCCCGTGTTGAGGTCGATCGCCGTGATCCGCCCCCATGGCGGCTTCACCAGCGGCAACCCCTCGGGCCCCACGTTCTTCACGCTGTACTGCCCGTAGTAATCCATATCCGTCCGCGCCGGATCCTTCGCCAGCGAAATCGGCGCCGCGTAAGTCACGCTCGCCACATACAACATCCCCGTCTCCGGGTCCGCCGCGCCACCCTGCCAGTTCGCCCCGCCGGTCGGCGAAGGCAATGTGATCGTCGCCAGTTTTCCGCCCGTCCCCGCTACCGAGGGTGGCGTGAACATCGGCCCCAGCCGGTATTGCCCGGCGATCTTCAGGGCCTCCGCCTTCAGTTCCGGCGTGAAATCGATCAGGTCGTCCGGCCCGATCCCCTGCCGGTCGAACGCCGCCGGTTTCGTGGGAAACGGCTGCGTCGGCGACGAGTGCTCGCCCGGCACGTCCGATTGCGGTACCGGCCGCTCCACAATCGGCCACACCGGCTTGCCCGTCACGCGGTCGAACACGTACACCCAAGCCTGCTTGGTGATCTGCGCCACCGCCCGGATGCGCCGCCCGTCCACCGTGAGATCGACCAGCGTCGGCGCCGTGGGCGGATCCCAATCCCACACGCCGTGATGCACCAGTTGGAAGTGCCAGATGCGCCGCCCCGTGCGCGCGTCCAGGCACACCAGGGATTCGCCGAACAGGTTATTGCCCGGCCGGTGCCCGCCGTAGAAATCGCCCGTCGGCGTCTCCACCGGCACGTATACGTAGCCCAGTTCCTCGTCCACGCTCAGCGGTCCCCACGCTCCGGTGTTGCCCGTGTATTCCCACGAGCCGTCCTTCCACGTGTCGTTGCCGAACTCGCCCGGATGCGGCACCGTGCGGAACGTCCACAGACGCTGCCCCGTATGCACATCGTAACCACGGATGTACCCCGGCACATTCGTCTTCGATTTCGGCGCGATCCCCGCCTGCAGCGCCGCCCCGACCACCACCACGCCGCGCACCACGATCGGCGGCGACGACGCCCCGATCTGTCCCGGCTTCACCACCTCGCGATCCAGCCCTTCCCACAGATCGACGCTCCCGTCCTTGCCGAACCCCGGCGCCGGCCGCCCCGTGCGCGCGTCCAGTTCGATCAGGTGGTAGCCCGGCGAGATCAACAGGATCCGTTCGACCTTCCCATCACTCCAATACGCCAGGCCGCGATTGTTCCGCCGCGCGACCGTCTCGCCGCGCGCGCCCTCGTCGAGCCGGTACATCCACAGCGTCTCCCCGGTCACCGCGTCGATCGCCACCGCATCCCGCCGCGTGCCCGCGGTAATGAACAGCCGCCGCCCCACCATCAGCGGAGTCGCTTCCCAATTGAACTCCGCGCTCTTCCCGAAATTCTGCGCCTTCCACGACCACACAATGTGCAGCCGGGACACATTGGACGCGTCGATCTGGTCCAGCGGTGAGTATTTCCTGCTGCCCGCGTCCCCGCCCCAGTAGCGCCACTCCACGTCGCGCCCGCCGGATCTGCCCGCCTCGATATTCCCCGCGCGGAACCCATTCACCGCCAGGATATGCGCGACGACATCGGCATACTGAGTCGCCGTCAACCCCCCGGGATTATCGGTAGGCATGGTGCGCCGCGTGCGCTCGATCAAATCGGCCGCGCTCTTCCCGCTCCAGCGCGCCAGAAATCCCGCTCCGGCAAGCGCGGGCGAATTCTCCCCGCCCGAAAGATCCTGCCCGTGACATCGAGCGCAACTCTCGCGATACAGGGATGCCCCCCGCGCCGCCTGAGCACTGCCGTAAGCGCCGTCCCACGCCGGACGGCTCTGTGAGAACGCGCCGGGAAGCATCAGGGCCGCAATCGCAAACCGCAAAACCATGGCCCCACCACTTTACCCCAGCGGCCGTCGCGCCAGCGCCGCTATGTCTCCGTCAACTCTGTGTTCCGCTCCGCGCCTCTGTGGTGAGACACCCGGCCCGAGCCTACACGAACTTGTACACGCCCGGAACCGGAAGCGGAGTCGGCGGGAAACTCGCCTTCATGTCGAAGACCTTCGGCAGCAGACTCTGCTGGGAGTTCATCATCATGTCCCACGTAATCTTGCGCCCGCTGTACGCCGCCTCGCGACCCATGATGCAGGTGAGCGTGCTCTCCGCCACCGCCATCGATTCGTTGATGTACGGCCCCTTGCCCAGAATCGAGTTCATCATGTCCGTGTGCTCCTGCACGTACGGATTCACCGGATTGTTCGGATTCGTCATGTGCAGCACGCCCTTGCTGCCCACGATGCGCTCGCTCACGTTCTGCGCGATGCCCGGCCCCTGGTACTGCCGGCAGTAGCTCGACATGTGCACGCCGTTGGGATACACGAAATCCGCGCTGATGTGGTCGTAGATGTTGCCGTACTCTTCCTCGCGTGGACGCCACGCCGCGCCGCCGCTGGCCACGACCTCCACCGGGTGCGTCCCCATGAACCAGTTGCACACGTCGATGTTGTGCAAGTGCTGCTCCACAATCTGGTCGCCGCAGATCCACACGAAGCTGTACCAGTTGCGGCTCTGGAATTCCATATCGGCCCATGCCGGATTGCGCTTGCCGCCCGGGAACAGCGGATTGTTGCGGAAGTTCAGTACCGGGCCGCCTTCCCAATACGCGTTCATGTGCAGGATGTCGCCGTAGCCGCCATCCTTCAGCTTCTTGTACTCGGCCAGGTACGCCGGATGCGAGCGCCGCTGCGCGCCCGATTTCACCGTGAGCTTCTTCTCAACACTCTTTTTCGCCGCCGCCATGAAGCGGTGCACGCCGGTGGCATCCGTGCCGAACGGCTTTTCGCAGAAGACGTGCTTGCCCGCCTCCACCGCCGCCTCGAAGTGCATCGGACGATAGGCTGGATGCGTCGCCAGCATCACGATATCGATGTCGCTCGCAATCAGCTTCTTATACGCGTCGAAGCCGACAAAGCGGTGGTCCGGCTCCACCTTGAAGCGGTCCGAAAGCTCGGGACGCAGGTTCTTGGTCCGGCGGATGGAAGACTCCATCCGGTCTTCGAAGATGTCCGCCAGCGCGGTGATCTCCACATTCGGTGCGCCGGTGAGGATGTTCTCCATCGCCTGCGTGCCGCGTCCGCCGCAGCCCACCAGCCCGGCCTTCAACTTCTGATCCGCGAATCCGCGGACCAACTCCGGCCGGATAATCTGAAAAGCGGCTGCGCCGCCGACGCTCTTGGCAAGAAATCCCCTGCGCGAAACGGAATCGGACTTCATGGTCTTTATCGCCTCCTGAGATCCCCATTCTATAATGCGGACGCGCGCTTCCGGGTCTGATCTTTCGGCCCCTGCGGTCTCACGCCGGAGTCCAGAACGGCTCCTGGGCCGCGACAAACTCCACCGGCACCTCGCTGACGAACCCCTTCAGCCACCGCGCGCAGTACTTCATCCCGGCCTGCTCGGACACGATGTGCCCCAGCACGATCAGCCCCTTCCCCTGCCCCGCGGTCACGCAGTCGGCCGCGTATTCGACGACTTCCCATTCCCGCGATTCGCCCACGATCAGCGCGTCCACGTCCTTGCGCGATAGCGCGCGAATTCCGCCCGCCTGGCTGGCATAGCCCCAGTTGGCCGCGGCCGTGCGCACTCTCAGGGCCGGATCCCCCACCACCCGCATCGCGCGGATCTTCAGCCGCGACTTCATCTCGCGCGCCAGCCCATCCAGCGTCAGCCCATCGAAATGGAACAGCCGCGGATCCCCCGCGTCCGCCCGCCGGGTCCAGTCGAGTTCCTCGGTCATCCCCTGATTGATCCCGTCGGGACGGTGCGCGTGCCAGTGATCGTGAAAGCGGAATACCGCCATATTGTTCGCGCGCAGAAACTCGTCCTTGGCGCGCCACGTGGCATCGCCCGCGAGATCGGCGGTCTTGTCCTCGTGATTGTAGAAGGTCGGCTCGTGCGTGATGACGAGGTTGCGTCCCGCGGCGGCGGCCTTCTTCACCACGTCGAAGGTCGCCATCATCGTAGTGGCGATCCCCTTCACCGGTGTATCCGGCCCGCCCGCCTTAAAAGTGTCCACCGTCTCGGCGCGCCACGGCACTCCGACGTTCTTGCGAATGCGCTCCACCACCTCGCCCGCGGTGAGGCCGCCGGCCTGCGCGGCCGCGCCCGCGGCGGCGCCGGCCGCCGTCAGCAAAAACTCTCGCCGCAAACAACCGGCGGACGTGTCTCCGGACTCTGGCAGCGGGCCGTTGCGCCACAGACGCGTCGCCACCCCGGCAGGGGATCTTCGGCTGGAACTCATAGCCGTAATCCTATCGCGGGACAGGGTACCGCGGCTAACATTCGGCAACTGGTATTCCCGTCCCGCCGGGCCGCACGATGATTCTATGCGTGCTCTGCTCTCCGCCCTGCTGCTCGTCGCGTCGTCGTACGCCGCTCCGCCAACCGATGTCCTGCTGCCTCCGAACGCGACGGTGGTCTTCGGATTGCGCGCCGCAAACATCATCAAGTTGATCGCCAGCCAGGGTGCGACCCAGTTGGCGCAGTTTCAGGCGGGCGCGATGCTCGGCGCCATGCCGGTGAAAGGCTTCGATCCCTTCCACGATATCGACGAGGTCGTGTTGGCCACGTCCGGCAAGGGCAACAATCCGCCGTTCCTGGCCGTGATCACGGGGCACTTCGACGCGGCGAAACTGGCTCAGGGCAAAGGGCGCCCGTACGGCAACGCCGTCTTCATCGACGACAAGAACCCCCGCCAGACCAGCGCAATCCTCGGCGACTCCACTCTCCTCGCCGGCGATCGCGCGCTGGTGCGCGCTGCAATCGACCGCGCCTCGGGCAACACCGCCGCCGGCCCCCTCGCCGCGCGCATCGAATCCATGCGCGCCCACTACGATCTCTGGGCCTTCGCCGACCACTTTGACCCCACCGCCCTCCCCGGCGGTGCCGCCGGCGCCAACGGTGCGGCCGATCCGCTCCGTTCCCTCGATCGCTTCTGGGTGGGCATGGCCTTCAACACCGACTTGACCCTGGATGCCGAACTCCACTTAAGCTCGGACGCGGATGCCGCGAAACTCTCCGGTCTGCTCAGTATCTGGAAGGTACAGGCACTCAGCCAGGTCCCCAATGCCCCGGCCATGAAGTTCGATCTGGGCGTCAAGGACAACACCATCAAACTCGCAGTCTCCATCCCGGAAGCCGAGTTGAAGAAGGCGATGCAGCAGCACTCCTCGTCCGGCGTCACCACATCGGCCGCGACCACGCCCATGGGCCTGCGCATCACCGGCGGCGATCCCGCCCCCAAAGAGCAGGACCAGAAGGTCACCACCGACCCCCAGGGCAACACGGTGACTCTGTCCCTGCCGTACAGGCGGAAGTAACCGCCCCCCGTTCAGCCGCCCCAGGTCCGGACAATGTCAGCAGACCGGATTGGCAGGAAGATCGCGGTTCTTGACCGGGAGTTGGTGGACCAGGCGGTCGACGGACTTCACGAACTCATCGGCTAGCGCGGCGCGCGCATCCACCGCCGCAACCGATTCACGCGCGCCCGTCTGCTATCGTCAAATTTATGCCCCACGACGAGACCAACCAGGAGTGTGTCCGCCAGCGGCGCTGGGTCAACGTACGCCGCGTCGACGAGTGCCAGACGCTCGACGAAGTCTTCCTCCACTGCCTGCCCGCCTTTGGCGGCGCCTATCTGCGCCGCATCTACCGGATCCTCGACCACGCCATCGGCATGGGCTGCCCGCTCACGCTCGCGGTCGCCGGTCCGGTGACCGTAAGCGGACAGCACCAGGCCTGGTTGATCCCGCTGCTGGAAACCGGCTGGGTCGCCTACTTGAGCACCACCGATGCCGTCTGCTACCACGACGGCCACCGCTCGCTCGACGGCTACGCCACCGGCCCCGTACACGAGGTCTCCATCAACAGCGACGACGCCGCCCTCCGCGACGAAGGCACCATACGGGTGACCGACATGGCCTTCGACGAAGCCGTGCTCCTCGACGAAGACCGCTTCCTCTCCGCCGTCCTCTCGCGCCCCGAGTTCCAGCGCAAAATGACCGGCACCGAACTGCGCTACCTGCTCGGCAAATACTACGCCGCCCAGGAGGAGCGCAACGGCAAAGCCGCCGGCCTGCTCGCCACCTGCTGGCAACGCGCCATCCCGGTCTTCGTCGGCGCGCCGGGCGACGGCAGCGTCTTCCTCAATTCCATGAAGCTCTGGGCCATGCGCCAGGCCGGCGTGATCCCCGCCTACGGCTTCGACCTCGACCTCCACGCCGAGGTCTTCGAAGCCTGCGCCTACCATCGCTGGGGCCTCTTCGAGAACTCCGTACACGCGCTCGGCACCGTCATCCTCGGCGGCGGCGTCCCCAAGAACTACAACCTGCAGCCCGAACCCGCGCTCGGCCAGGTGCTCGGACTCGCCGGCGTCCGCGGCTACGATTTCGACGTGCAGATCGTCACCGCGCCCGTCACCGATGGTTCGCTCTCCTCCTGCCCGCCCGCCGAAGCCGTAACCTGGGGCAAGGTGGATAAGGACAAATACCTGCAAACCACCGAGAGTATGCAGGCCGATTACTCCATGGTCATGCCGTTTGTGGTGAAGGCCCTCCTCGATAACCGCGCGCGCTACCGGCGCATGGCGGACGAGATCGGCGAGGACCCGCTTTTCGCCGCCGAACCGCGAGCCCGCGGCTACCTGCGTCCCGCCGAAGGCTACCGCCTCTTCGAGCAGCGCGAAGATCTCTGCCGCAAACTCACCGAAGCCGTGCGCGAGAACCGCGACTGGCTGCTCGAAAGCGCGACCTACCCGCTGGCGGCGAAGTAACGTCGGCCTCCGGCCGACGTTTGGTTCGAACCGGAATCCGCGACGGTCTGACCGAAGCCTCACATCCACAAAGCTGCGAAATGACTCAGCGGATGCACCATGCCGGGCTGCGGTAACAGCGTCTTACTCCCGGAACCTCCCGCGTTGTCCTAAAATCCTACTGAGGATGTTCCGTAAGGCTCTCGCGCTGGCAACACTCGCCACAGCGTTCGGCCCGGCGTTGCTCGGCTGCTCATGCGTTGCCATGGGCGTCAAGTACGACCTCTCCATCTCGGCTGTGGTCTTTCGGGGCACAGTGACCGAAGTCCGTCAACTGCCGTTGCGCAAGGAGATGGGCGAGCGCTCACGCTACACGGCGACATTCTCCGTCTCGCGGTATTGGAAGGGGCATCCGGGCGAGTCGGTTATTCTGCACGTCATTGAGCCACGCCCGGACTGCGTTGGGGCGCGGTTTACTGTCGGGGCGGAGTATGTCGTTTTCGCACTCGCGCAAAAGGCCAGAGACTATCGGCTTGGTGATGATTTCTGGTATGGCTGGCTCGATATTTTCCGCAAGGGAGAGGACATCCTGACCGTAGACAACTTCTGCGATTCGCCTACGGAGATCCGCACAGCGGCCGCGATTTTGAGAGAACTCGGCAAGGGTAAGCGGGTTAAGTAAGTGCGGCCTGCTCCGGGGCGGATTCTCCGCAACCGGGGTTTACATGGCGGCGCCGGAAAGGGCTGAGCCTTCTGAAGTTCGTCGCCGACGTGCCGCGGGGAACCTCGGCTGATGACCCTGCTCGATAACCGCGCCCGCTGCCACCTGCGTCCCGTCGAAGGCTACCGCCGCGACTGGCTGCTCGAGGGCGCTACCTACCCGC
The DNA here is from genome assembly GCA_018268835.1 of Acidobacteriota bacterium. Taxonomy (GTDB): domain Bacteria; phylum Acidobacteriota; class Terriglobia; order Bryobacterales; family Bryobacteraceae; genus Solibacter. The sequence continues at coordinate 37,998 of JAFDVU010000038.1, forward strand.
TGGCGGCGAAGTAACGCACCCGGGCGGTTGCCGGCGCCAACCACCTCTCCACATAAATTACTGGGCGAGTAAAATCCCTCTTGCCCGTAACACATTCGTGATATACAATCACCAAAATTGACTGTCGGAGGGGTTTCATGCGCCACGCTTGCGCCGCGTCTCGGGTTGTTCTGTCCGCCGCTGTTTGCGCCTTTCTACTGGTTTCCACGGTTGCTTTCAGTCAATCGCAAACCGGTTCCATATCGGGATCCGTCCTGGACCCGAACAATGCTCCCGTCCCTGGTGCGGCCGTTCGCGCACACGAGGTTCGGTCCGGCGTAACCGTTCAGACGGTGTCTTCCGACGCCGGCCTCTATGTATTCCCGAGTTTGCCGCCCGGCATCTGGACCATCAGCGCTCAAAAGGAAGGCTTCAAGGAGTTGGTGCGGCCCGGCATCGAGATCTTCATCGCCCAGCGCCAGTCGCTCGATTTGAAACTGGAGGTCGGCGACGTCAAGCAGAGCGTGGAGGTCTCAGCGACCCAGACCCTTCTCGAAACCGAGACCAGCGAGCGAGGCCAGTCGCTCACACCGAAGATGTATCAGACGCTGCCGATGTGGTCCGGCGGCTTACAGAATCCCTCGGCGTTCCTGTCATACATGGCGGGAGTGAACTCCGGAGGCGAACTCAGTATTGCGGGATCCACCGGCCGTTCGCGCGAACAATTGATCGACGGGACCAGCAACGTCATTCCTGAATCCGGCGGTACCGTGTTCAATCCCCCCTCGGCTGAAGCCTTCGTCGAAGTGAAGTTGCTCGTCGGCAACTATTCCGCGGAGTATGGCCGCGTCGGCGGCGGGATCGAGATCTTCACCACCCGGTCCGGAAGCAATGACTTCCATGGAACGTGGTCTTACAGTATGCGCCGCGACATCTGGGAAGCGGCCGGATGGAGCGTCAACCAGAACCCCAGAAACCCGGCCGGCTACCGGCCCAAGGATCGCCTGAACGCGACCAGCGGCGGCGTCGGCGGCCCGGTCTGGATCCCCAAGGTCTACCACGGGCGCAACAGGACGTTCTTCTACTTCACGAGCGACAACGATCTGCGTCCCGTGGCTCCCGCGGCGATCGTCAACACCGTGCCGACCGCGCAGATGACGAAGGGAGACTTCAGCCAGTTGCCCCTGGTCATTTACGACCCGGCCACCACGGTCGGTTCGGGCGCCTCCGCCACGCGCACCCCGTTCGCCGGCAACGTGATTCCCACCAGCCGGTTCAGCAGAATCTCGAACAACATCCTCCCCGCGATCCCTGGCCCCAACGGCGCCGCATTAACCAATAACCACGCTTTCGTCAACACGTCGCAGGTCACGGACCACGTCTGGTCCCTCAAGATCGACCAACTCATCGGCTCGCGCAATCGCATCGCGTACTTCCAATCGCTCGACAGTCAGTTGACGCACGCCGTCTCCGACTTCGACGGCCCCCTGGGCACCGCGTTGGGCAACCAGTATCAGAAGCCCCGCATCTTCCGGGTGAATCACGATTTCACGATCTCCCCGACCCTGCTCCTGCACAGCACCTACGGCTACTCCCGCACCGTGCAGGTCTGGTACGTGCCTGCGCAGGCCGGCTTCGCTTCCAAAGTGGGCTTCCCCGGACTGACCGGCGATTCCGACGCGACACCCGTCATCCAGTTCGCGGCCGCCGACGGCTACACAGCCTGGGGCATGCAGCAAGGCAAGGTCAACAACGGGGGGCAGAACAACTACACGCACCAGTTCGACCAGGCCCTTACCTGGATCAAGGGTAAACACGAGTTCAAGTTCGGCTGGGATATGCGCCGTCTGCGCACCCTCGGCCACGATCTGGCCACCACCAACGGCACTTACCTCTTCGCCCGCGCCGAAACCGCGAATCCCGCCGCCACCGGCACCACCGGCAACTCCTTCGCCAGTTTCCTCCTCGGCCTGCCCGACTCCGCAAGCGCCGCCGCTACCCCAGTGCAGGATGCCAACATCCACTACCAGTATTACGGTTTCTTCTTCAACGACAACTGGAAGGTCACGCCCAAACTGACCCTCAACCTCGGACTCCGCTACGACATTCCCGTGAACTGGTACGCCCCCACCATGGGCAGCGTGTCACTCACCACTCCGAATCCGGCCGCCAACAACTACCCCGGCGCCTACGTCTTCGCGGGCAGCGGCCCCAATCGCCTGGGCGTCACCCGTTTCTGGCCCACCGATTTCTCCGATATCGGACCGCGCGCGGGATTTGCCTACCAGGTCAGTCAGAAGACCGTTGTGCGCGGCGGATTCGGCATCTTCTACGAGGCCACCAGCAACGGCGGGTGCGGCTGCACGCTGGGCGCCAATGGTTCGTTCGCCCAGGTGTCGGACGGGCTCACCGCGCCCTTCCAATGGGACGGAGGCATTCCCAAACCCGCCGGGTATCAGCCGCCGCCCTTCCTCAGCCCCAGCGTCGGCAACGGCCTTGCCGTCGATTTCATGGGGCCCACCTTCGGTGTCGCGCCGCGCATCTATAACTGGGGCCTCAATATCCAGCACGAAATGCACAACTTCCTGTTCGAAGTGGAGTATGCCGGCAATCGCGGCTATCGCCTCAACTCGACGATCGACCTGAACCAGGTGAATCCGTCATATCTGTACCTGGGACCGCTGCTCCAGCAGTCGATCACGTCGCCTGCCGTCGTCTCCGCGGGATTCAAGAAGCCCTACCCGAGCTTCCCCGATAACGGCTCACTGGCCCAGGCTCTCCGGCCTTACCCGCAGTTCCTGAACGTCTACTCGCGCAATAGCGGACAGGGCCGGACCTGGTACGATGCTGCCACCGTCAAGGTAACCCGCCGCTTTGGCAACTGGCAGTTCACCAGTTCCTACACGCGCTCCAAGTCGCTCGGACTCCTCACCTACCGGCAAATCTTCTCGCAAAGCCAGGTCTTCCCGCAGGACATGTACAATCTCTCGCAGCCCAAGTCCTACCTGCCCTTCGACCTGCCGAACGTGTTCAATTTCCTGAGCACCTATACCCTGCCCTTCGGCAAGGGACAGCGCTTCCTGAACAGCGGCAATCGTCTGGTGAACGCCATTGTCGGCGGCTGGACCATCGCGGACACGCACCAATACCGCAGCGGCGGCCTGATCGGACTGAACTGCGCCAATACACTCGGCAACGGCGTGCTCTTCACGGATGCGCGCATGTGCAACGCCAACCCTGGTCCGGTTCGGACCGGCCAGGGCCGCATGTCGCTCGACCCGAACAATCCCGCCAGCGTCTATTTCAACGCGGCGGCGTTCTCGGTTCCGGCGCAGTTCGCCTTCGGCACCTCGTCGCAGTACAACGGCCATTTCCGCCAGCCCCCGGTTCTGGTGGACAACATCTCGCTCGTCAAGCAGGTGTCCATCTGGCCCTCGCGCGATGCCGACAGGATGCGCCTGCAATTCAGCGCCAACGCCTTCAACCCGTTCAACCGCACCGATTTCGGAGTGAACGGAACGGTCGGCAATCCCAACTTCGGGCGCGCTACGGGCCCACAATACGGCCCGCGCATCATCACCATGATCGCGCGCCTGTACTTCTGATCGCGGCTGTGCGAGATGCGCGGCGGCAAGTGGCGGCGCGCCGTTTACCAGATAGGCGGCACCAGTCGGTACTTCACCCGATGCGCATAATCGGCATATCCGTCCAGTTCATTGCTCAGGGTGCGATCTTCCAGGGCCGTTCGCAGTCCGGTCACAGCGGCCGTAATCAGAGCGGGCACAAAGGCCCATCGCGAATTCAAGATCAATGGTGTGGCAAGAGTGAACGCCACCATACCGGTGTAGCCCGGATGCCGCACGAAACGATACGGGCCGCTTGTGACGACCGTATGCCCGCGGTCCTTCTGTATCCGGACGACCGCGGAGAAGAACCGGTTGGAGTGCATCGCCCAACCCAGCAAAGCGGCGGAAAGTATTGCGACCGCGACACCGGCAGGGAACGCCGCCGCCGGCATGACCTCCGACCAGCGAAACCGCGTGTCCAGGCCCGCCGTAATCCAGGTGGCCGCCGGGCCGGCCAGGACCACGATGCCGACAATCGGTTTGTCCCAGCTCTTGCCTGCCTTGACATTGCGCCGCTCCGCAAGCAGGTCGGGGTTACGAGATAACAGAAGGCTGCTCGCGACGCTGCCGGCCAGATTGATTCCCAGCAACGCCCACGCGTTCGGCCAGTCCAACCGGCCGGCCGATGCGAAGAGACACACGGATGGGATTGCGAGACTGAAGACTACCGGCACCAACTGCCTCAAGATCGGGATGCCCATGGCACACGACATTTTATACGAATTGCAGAGCTGTTTGTCCTTTTTGACAACGCAGGCACCTTTGACACCTGGCCCGCCCGGTCCTATCCTATCCGCAACGAGGCACGCCCCGGAAATGTCACTAACGCGGAAATTGCCGAGAACCATCTGGCCGCTGTCGCTCGCGGCGTTCGCCCTTCTGGTCTCCTCTACGGCGGCACAGCCGCTGCCGGCTGCCAACCGCCCGGAGGATGCCGGCATCTCCTCCGGCCGCCTCCAACGCGTGCACCGCCAGATGCAGGCCGATGTCGACGCCGGACGCATTCCCGGCGCCGTGCTGCTCATCGCGCGCAAAGGGAAACTCGCCGCGCTCGATGCCGTCGGATTCCAGAACCGCAAATCGCGGACACCCATGCGGCCTGACAGCATCTGCCGCATCGCCTCCATGTCGAAACCCATCACCTCCGTAGCCGCGATGATTCTCGCCGAGCAGGGAAAACTCGATCTCGGCGCGCCCGTGGCGCAGTACCTCCCGGAGTTCAAGGACGTGAAGGTTGGCATCGAGGGGACGCCGCCCAAGCGCCCGATGACGGTGCAGGACCTTCTCCGCCACACGTCCGGGCTCACCTACGGCATTTTCGGCGACTCGCCGGTCGATCAGCTTTATCGGAAGAGCAATGTCTTCCGCGCGAAATCACTTGCCGAAATGGTGACCGCCATCGCGAGCCTCCCTCTGGCCCACCAGCCTGGCGAGGTGTGGGAGTACAGCGTCTCTACCGACGTGCTCGGCCGCGTGGTTGAAGTGGCCGGAGGAATGCCGCTCGACCGGTTCGTCGCGGAGCACATCACGGGCCCGCTCCGCATGAACGACACAGGCTTCTATCTCAACGCCTCCCAGGCCGCGCGCCTGGCCCATCCGGATCAACCGATGGCGATGGCCGATACCGACGCTACCGTCAAGCCCGCCTTGCTCTCCGGTGGAGGCGGCATGCTGTCGAATGCGGGCGATTACGGCCGCTTCTGCCAGATGCTGCTCAACGGAGGCACGTTGGATGGAGTACGCATCCTCTCCCGCAAAACGGTGGAGTTGATGACGTCCGACCAGATCCCGGCATCCACCGAACGCCATTCGCCCGTTTCACTGATGCTGGACGCCTTCGGACCCGTTCCGGAGATGGGCACCAGTTTCGGCCTGGGGTTCGCCGTGCGCGTCGCTCCGGGACGCAACCCCGTACCCGGGTCGGTGGGAGATTTCTCCTGGTCCGGCATCACTGGGACGTACTTCTGGGTGGATCCCAAGGAAAGCCTGGTGACGGTGTTGATGGTCCAGATCCCGCGGGATGGGCTGGTGCCCTACTGGCGTCAGACCAGGATGCGGGTCTACCAAAGCCTCGCGGATTGATCCCGCGCGGCCGCCCCTTACTCCTCCGACAGCGTGCTGTGCCGCCGGCTGAACAGGAAGTAGATCACCAGCCCGATGGTCAGCCATACGAAAAAGCGCAGCCACGTGATCAGCGGCAGCCCCATCATCAGCACCAAGCAGCACACGATGGAGAGAATCGGGAACAGCGGGACGAACGGCACGCGGAATGCGCGCGGACGCTCCGGCTGCTTGCGCCTTAGCACAATCACCCCGACCGACACCAGCACGAACGCAAACAGCGTCCCGATGTTCGACAACTCCGCGAACGTGGCGATGTCCCATATGCCCGCCGGGATGCCTACGAAAAAGCCGGCGATCCACGTGCTGATGTGCGGCGTCTGGTAGCGCTTGTGCACCTTGCTGAAGACCGGCGGCAGCAGGCGGTCGCGCGACATCGCAAACCAGATGCGCGCCTGCCCGTACTGGTACACCAGCAGCGAGGAAAGCATCCCCATCAGCGCGCCCGCCGTCACGATCGTGCGCAGGTTGTTGTACCCCAGCGCGCGCAACGCGTCGGCCACCGGCGAATCCGTCCCCAGTTTGGTGTAGTGCATGATGCCGGTGAGCACCAGGGACACCGCCCCGTAAAGAATCGTGCACACGATCAGCGTGCCGATGATGCCGATGGGTAAATCGCGCTGCGGGTTGCGACACTCTTCCGCCGCCGTGGAGACGCTATCGAACCCGATGTAGGTGAAGAACACGATCGACGCGCCGGTGAGCACGCCCGAGAACCCGTTGGGGGCGAATGGATGCCAGTTGGCGGGGTTCACCGCCCGGGCGGCGCCCACGCAGAAGATGACGATGGCCGCCATCTTGATCGCCACCATCGTGGTATTGGTCTCGGCGCTCTCGCGCACGCCGCGCACCAGCACCCAGGTGACCAGCAGTGTGATCACCAGGGCCGGCACGTTGAACCAGCCCGCCGGTCCTCCCGGCGCCGGAACCGGCGGAAAAGCCCATCGCGCCGGCAAGTGAAAGCCGAACAGGTTCTCAAACAGGTCCTGCAAATAGGCGCTGAACCCCACCGCCACCGACATGTTGGAGACTGCGTACTCCAGGATCAGGTCCCATCCGATGATCCAGGCGATGATCTCGCCCAGGATGGCGTAGGAATAGGTGTAGGCGCTGCCCGCCACCGGGATCATCGACGCCAGTTCGGCGTAGCACAGCCCCGCGAACAGGCAGGCAATGGCCACCAGCACGAACGAAAGCGTGATCGCCGGACCGGCGCCCGGCCGGCCCAGTTGCGAATGCGC
>JAFDVU010000039.1 GCA_018268835.1 Acidobacteriota bacterium
CCCGCTGATGAAGACGCCGTAGTCGGACACCGTGACGCCGCCGGCGCGCGCGATCAAATCGCGGAACGGCGTGCCCACCGGCGCCCAAAAGGACTTCGCCTCTTTCACCGCCCCACACACGCTCAGGAATTTTTCCGTCACCGGCGTGCCCTGCTCGGCCAGGTGGACGTTGTAGAGCGTCTCCACGTTGTTGACCACGCAACCCACCTGCAGCGGGATTCCGGCGGGCGGGATCAGGCGCCCGGTGGCGGTGTAGACCAGTTCGTACTCGTCGCCCGACGGATAGAAATCGCCCAGCATCGTGAACTCGATCTGCGGGTTCTTGAGATTGTGCCTCAGCGCCTCGATCGATTCCGCGTTCTTGGTCTTGACTCCGAAGCGGCCCTTTTGCGCGCCCGTCGCCTGCATCATGGAGGTCATGCCGTCCAGGATCTGCCCCGGGAAGTGCTTCATCAGTTCGGCGTCCTTGTGGATCAGTGGCTCGCACTCCGCCCCGTTGGCAATCATATACTCCACTTGCGACTGCGCTTTGACGTAGGTCGGGAAACCCGCGCCGCCGGCGCCCACTACGCCGTACTCGCGCAACTTCTCACTGAGCATAAATCACAGGATAGCAGGGCTGCGCGGCGATCCCACCGGGTTTCCGTGCCTGATATCGTAGGATCAACCATGGCTCGGCCGGCCCTATTGCTGCTGCTGTTACCGTTGTCGGTTTTCGCTCAATCCACCATTCAGGGTGTTGTGCTCGATCCCTCCGGCGCTGCGGTCCCGGACGCCACCATCACCGCGACCCTCGACGACACCGGCGCGGTGCGCACCGGCCACACTGGCACGGACGGGCGCTATCGCATCCCCGCGTTGCCCATCGGCACCTACACCGTCCGATGCGAGAAGCCGGGTTTCCAGCGTGCGGCGATTCCGTCCGTCTACCTGGCGCTCAACCAGACCCTGGAGCAACCGATCCAACTCAAACTAGCTACCGCCGGCAGTTCCGTGGATGTGCGCGAGCAGGCGGATGCCCTCGATACCACGGCACCCACTTCGGGGACCGGCATCAGCGGCGAGGTGCTCGAAGAGACGCCCTCGCAGAACCGAAGTTACCTCGGAGTGGTGCTGCTTGCTCCCGGCGTCGCGCCCGCCGCGGGATCGAACGCGTTGCGGAGCAAGGCAGGGATGCGCAGCGCGACGCCGGACAGCGGCTTCACCTTCGCCGGGATGCGCGCGCGCAACAACAGCCTCTCGATCGACGGGTTGGATAATCGCGACGAGACCACCGGCAGCAGTCGCGTCGCGGTGGGGCAGGAGGCGGTGGCCGAATTCCGCGTGACCGCCTCCAACGTCGCACCCGAATTCGGCGGCGCCGCCGGCGGCAACCTGAACGTGGTGACGCTCTCCGGCACCAACCGTTTCCACGGCGACGTGAATCTGTGGGCGTCGGATTCCTTCATCGAAGCGCGCGATCCCGAGGCTGAGACCAGTGTGCGTCCGTCGCGCCGCGAATACCAGCCCGAGGCCGCGCTCAACGGACCGTTGCGCCGCGACCGTACGTTTTTCGCGGGGACCATCGAGGATGAACGCGAGTCGAGCCAGGAATACTCCGAGGTCCCCGAAGCAGCGCAGACCAGCCTGATCAACGCCGCGCTGGCCGGGCCGCGATTTTCGCGCGCCGCCGTGTCCTCGATCGCCGCGGGGCTCTTCAACTCCGAGTCCACCTCCACCCAAACCTCGCTCAAACTCACGCACTACCTCGGCACGGCCAACCAGCTTACGGCGCGATACGCCTATTCGCGCGCCGCAGTGGATCGCGAAGTCCTGGGCGCGGACAACTTCAGCGAGCAATCGGCGCGCGGCAGCAGCCACAACCAGGACCAGTCCTTCGCCGCCGGATGGCAGACGGTTCGCGGGCCGAGCTTCGTCAACGAACTGCGCTTTCAGTTCGCGCGGCGCTCGGTGGAACTCGACCCCAACTCGCGCGGCGCGCTGCTGGAGATTCCGGGTGTGGTCGATATCGGGCAGTCGCCCGTGCTGGATGCATCGCGCACGGAGGACCACTTCGAACTCGCCGAGTCCGCGACCGTGGTCCGCGGCGCGCACCAGTTCGGCTTTGGCGGATCCGTGCAGCGGATCACACTGGACTCGCGCATGGCCGACCGGTTCGCCGGAATCTTCATTTTCCCGACGCTCAACGACTTTCTCGCCGGCACACCGGACGTGTTCCTGCAGGCGTTCGGCGATCCGCGCACGCGGTACTCGACGTTTCCGGCTGCCGTGTGGGCGCAGGACCAGTGGCGTCCGCTCAGCGGGGTCACTATCACGGGCGGGCTGCGCTACGAAGCGCAGCGTCTGCCGGCGCCCTTCGGCAGCAGTACCCGCAACCTCGCGCCGCGGCTCGGTATCGCGTGGCAGCCGCGCGGACGCGGTCCATGGGTGTTTCGCGCCGGCGCCGGGCTGTTCTACGACCGCTACCCCCTGGCCTATCTGAACAACGGCATCCAGAAGGACGGCGTCCACGGTTTCGAACAGTACGCCGTCGGAGCCGATGCCGCGTTCGCTTTCGCGCTCGCGCACGGCGGCACGCTGGCTGCGCCGCTGCCCGGCATCGCGCATTCCGTATATACGCCCGATCCTTCGTTCGATGCGACGCCCACTTACGCGCGGAAGTTCACCGCCGGCGTCGAGCGCTCGCTCGGCCCCGACACCACGCTCACGGTCGAGTACATGAACGTGGCCGGCTTCCACCTGCCGCGCCTGCGCAACGCCGCGCTCACGCTCCCTCCCCAGTTCACACTGGAGCAGAGTGCGGGTTCGACCTACCAGGGCGTGACGGTCACGCTGCGCCATCGCCTTTCCAAAGAAGTCACCTACCTGCTGGCGTACACCGCGGGCAGCGCGCGCGACGACGCGGGCGATTTCACCGAGCAGCCTTTCAATCCGGCCAGCACGCGCCTCGACTGGGCGCGCTCGCAGCAGTACCAGGCGCACCGGGTCGTTGCCAGCGGCCTGTTCGAACTGCCGTTCGACGATATCGGCGCTCCTCAGTGGTTACAGGCCGTGGGCAGGAACCTGGACATGGCCCCGGTGATTTCGGCGGGAAGTCCGCGGCCGGTCAACGCCCTCGCCACCACCGACCTCTACCGCACCGGCGCGTACCCCATCACCGCGCGTCCGGACGGGCTGGCGCGCAATCCGTTCTACGAGCGCGGCCTCTTCAACATCGACCTGCGGCTTACCAAGGGCTTCGTCTGGTGGAAGGATCACGGCATCTTCCTGTTCGGTATCGGTTTCTACAACCTGACCAATCACACGAATCCGCTCCGGGTCAGCCCTTATTACGGCCTGGACAGCTACCGCGGTCTGATCGAGACGCTGAACGCGCGGCAGGCGCAGTTCAGCTTTCAGTGGGAATTCTGAGCGCGCCTGCGAAGTCAGAAGTCAAAGACGGCAACGTCCGGCTCCTTCGAGTGCCCAACTACTTTCTGACTTCGTGCGCCCGGTGCGGACCGGCATGCTCCACGCCCCGCGGGCATCCGGCCGCCATCAGCTTGAAGTTTTCCAGGAACCGCGCGGCGAGCGCTTCGCACTTATGCGCGTAGTCCTCCCGGTTGGGCCACGTCGAAGCAGGATCCAGGATCTGCGAAGGCACGCCTTCGCACTCCAGCGGCACCTCGAAGCCGAACACCGGGTCCACGCGGTATTGCACATCCGCCAGATGCCCGGTGAGCACGGCGTCCAACAGCGCGCGCGTGTGCCGGATGCTGATCCGCTTGCCGATGCCGAACGGTCCGCCGGTCCAGCCGGTGTTGACCAGCCAGCAGGCAACGCCGTGCTTCAGCAGCCGCGACTTCAGCATCTCCGCGTAGGTGTACGGATGATGCACCATGAACGGTCCGCCGAAGCAGGTGCTGAAGGTGATCTCCGGTTCCACGCCGAGCCCGATCTCGGTGCCCGCGATCTTGCTCGTGTATCCGGAGATGAAGTGGTAGATCGCCTGGTCGGGGTTGAGCCGCGCGATGGGCGGCATCACACCCGAGGCGTCGCAGGTGAGAAAGACGACATTGCGCGGCTGACCGGCCATTTTGGCGGGCAGGGAGTTGTCGATGTACTCCAGCGGATAGGCGCCGCGCGTGTTTTCGGTCAGGACATCGTCGTTCAGGTCCAGGCGGCGTGAAAGCGGATCGAGCACCACGTTTTCCAGGACGGTGCCGAAGCGGCGCGTGCACGCATAGATCTGCGGCTCCGCGTCCGGCGAGAGGCGGATCATCTTGGCGTAGCAGCCGTCCTCGAAATTGAAGATGCCGTTCTCGCTCCACCCGTGTTCATCGTCGCCGATCAGGTGCCGGGTGGGGTCGGCGGAAAGCGTCGTCTTCCCGGTGCCGGAGAGCCCGAAAAACAGCGCGACATCGCCCTCCGCGCCCACGTTCGCGGAACAGTGCATGGGCAGGACGCCGTCGAAGGGCAGCAGGAAGTTGAGCACGGTGAAGATCGTCTTCTTGATCTCGCCGCCGTAACTGGAGCCGCCGATCAACGCCAGCCGCTGGCTGAAATTGATGATGATGAACGTCTCGGTGCGCGTGCCGTCGATCACCGGCGACGCCTGGAACGAAGGCGCGCAGATGACCGTGAATTCCGGGACGTGGTGCTTCAGATCCTCCATCGCCCGGACCTTCATGAACATGTTGCGCGCGAACAGGCTGTGCCACGCCTTCTCGGTGATGATGCGGATGGGCATCCGGTAGTCCGGGTCGGCGCCGGCCCAGCAGTCCTGCACGAACAGGTCCCGGCCCTGCAGGAAGCCCTGCATGCGGGTGAGCAGCGCGCTGAATTTGTCCGGGCTGTAGGGGCGGTTGTAATCGCCCCACCAGATGCGCTCTTCGGTGGTGTGCTCGCGCACGACGAACTTATCGGCCGCGGCGCGGGCCGTGTGCTTGCCGGTCGTCACCACCATGGGCCCCAGGTGCGAGATGCGCGCTTCGCCGCGGAAGACCGCCTCCTCGTAAAGCGAGGCCGTGGGCAGGTTCCAGTAGACGCGGTGCGCGTTGCTCAGACCGTGATTGTTGAGCCCGTAAATGCTCGCGAGTTTCCCGGCTTCGCCCTGCGCCGGCGAGGGAAGGTCGATGTAGGGGTTCATTGCCAGTCCCTCACGAGTTTGCGCCCGCCGAGGTAGAGTTCATTGGGCGCGTCGGGATCGAGCGCCCACTTGATGCGGTCGATGCCTTCCGTAATCTCCTTCAGCGTGCCGCAGAAACTCAGCCGCAGGTGCCCTTCCATGCCGAACTCCTTGCCCGGAACCGTCACCACCCGCACTTTGTCCAGCAGCATGCGCGAAAGCTTCTGCGAATCCCGCTCGTAGGCGCTGAAGTCCGGGAAACAGTAGAACGTGCCGCCCGGTTTCACCGCCTTTACGCCGGCGAAGGATTCCAGCCGGCTCATCATCACGTTGCGGTTGTTCTCCAGCGTCAGCCGCAAGGCGTCCACCGGGGATTGCACGCCGTTGAGCGCGCCTACCGCCGCCCATTGCGAAGGCGCCGCGGGTCCGGAGGTCTCCTGCGATTGGATGTTCGTCATCGCGCGGATCAGTTCGCGGTTGCCCACCGCCCAGCCGATGCGGAAGCCCGTCATGGCGTACATCTTGGAGACGCAGTTGACCACCACCAGCTTGGACGTGTCCAGGCTCTGGTCGTGGCTGAAGTGATAGCAGTTCGTCGGCGTCCGCCCGTCGAAGATCAGGCGGTTGTACGTGTCGTCCATCACCAGGTAGAGGCTGCGCTTTTCGCACAATTCCACCACTCCCGCTACGAACTCGTCCGAATACACCGCGCCCGAAGGATTGTTCGGGCTGTTCAGGATGACCGCCTTGGTGTACGGTCCGACCGCTTCGGCCATCTCCTCCACGGTGGGTTGGAAGCCGCCGTCGCGCGCCGTCACCGGCACCGGCACACCACCCGCCAGCTTGATCATTTCGGGATAGCTGACCCAGTAGGGAGTCGGGAAAATCACTTCCTCGTGCGGGTCCAGGATCGCGTGCAGAAACACCATGATGGACTGCTTGGCGCCGCTGGAGGCGATCACGTTTTCCGGCGCGGCGAGCCGCCCGTAGTGTTCCTCGGTGTAACGGATGATGGCTTTCTTGAGCGCCGGGATCCCGTCGGCGGGAGTGTATTTCACGTCGCCCGTGTTGAGCAGCGCCGTGCAACTCACGATGGCGTCGATTGGTGTTTTGCTTTTCGGTTCGCCGCCTCCCAGGTGGATGACCGGCTCGCCTTTTTCCCGCAGCAACGCCGCCGTCTCATTCAATCGTAGGGTTGGCGATTCGCAAATCGAACGCGCCATTTGGCTCAGACTCATGACACGCCCCTTACGTATATAGACCTCCCCCGTTATAAAAATGGGAACGTCGGGGGGATGACTTCAGTATAGCGGATGTGAAACGGTGAAATTGAAAAGATTCGCTCCCCGCCTGCAATCCGGTTGCAGGTAGCACCTTATCGGAGTGGTGAATCGGCCACCGTCAGCGTGTGGAAATCGAGCGTTCGGCGCAGGTTGCCGTGCCGCATCTCCAGCCGTTCGGAATCCACGTCCGCCCGCACGAACGGCCCGCCGAACAGAGGCCAGTGCGCGTAATCCAGCGCCACTCCGTTCACCCGCGGGGTCTCGCCGTAGGTGAACTCGAGCGTTCTGCCGCGCAGCGAAACCATCCGCACATGCGGCGCCGGCGAGAGCCGGTACTCCAGTTTCAGCCCCAGGATCGCGCGCCGGAAGGCATCCATATCGGGGAACTCGCTGCGCGCCGCCACCTGCACCACCATGCCGTTCCGAAGGTAGGGGCTGAACAGGCGTCGCCCGCCCCCCTCGATCGGCTTCCACGTGTACGGCTGCAAAGGATGGCACGCAATCAGCGCATCGCCGCCGCGCGCGAAGATCCAGCCGGAGGGGTCCTCGCGCACCTCGGCCAGGTCCTTGGAGAAGAATCCGTTGATGTGCGGGAACCGCGTCCCCTCCGGGATGTCGTAAAGCACAATCACCGTGTCCTCGTTCTGGAAAATCTCCTCGTACGGCGACCCGCCGACGAACTTGTCCGGCGAATCGTAGCTCTTCTTCGAACTCACTACCTCGGCGATGCCCTGGTCCGGCGGGAACGTGAAGTACGTCTGCAACTCGTGCAGCGAAGAGTAGGGATGCAGCGTGAACAGCGTATTCTCCACGCCGCGCGGATCCGGTACGTGCCACGTCACATCCCACGAATGCTCCTGGATCGGCTGCAGCGTGCCGCCCTGGTCCGAACTCACGGCGTACTCGCGCCGCATGTACGTAGTCTTGTACACCGGACCGTGCAGGTCGTCGAAGAAACGCCAGCGGTTGCGCGTGCGCTTGCGCTCGTAGTGCGTGTAGGGGCGATCCCGATCGGTCGCGATCAGCCGCAGGACCTCCGGCGGCTGGTACGCGCTGGCCACTGTATAAAAGAGGACGTAGTTGTCCGGCGGCGACATCGGGTAGCCCTGCCCGAACCACACCCATCCGAAATCGCTGGACACGTTGTTCCACTTTTCCAGTGCCGGATGGTCGTAGACGCGGGAGTGCGCCCCCACGAACACGCCGTCCAGGCTCTCCGCGGCGTAGTCGGCGATCAGGTAGTCCAGCATCATGCCCGCGCGCTTCTTCATCGCCGGATCGTGCGCCCACTCGGCCAGGTAGGACATCGACAGCAGGTACAGCCCCATGTAGTGCGGACTGTCGTATTCGCCCTGCCCGCGCGTGGTGGTCAGCTTCACCCAGCCGTTGATCCAGCTTTCCGCTTCCTCCCGGTTCTCGCGCGACGACTTGCCGTTGAACCACTCCGCGCCGGCACGGTCGGGCCAGAGTTGCGCCATCAGGTACATGCTCGTGTAGTAGAGCAGCCAGTGATTCTCGGTGTCGCCGCGATACGGCATGTAGGTGCGCCACGCGCGGCTCAGCGCTCCCCGCGCGGACTCCGTGAGTTGACCCTGGTCCAGGTACGCGATCGCGGTCACGGGGAACATCCAGAACATGTCGCCCGTGGGGCCGGCGGCCAGCAGTTCTTCCAGGCGGCGCGAGCACAGCGCGGGGTCCTCGTGCAGCTTCAGCTTCGCCGCGATGTTGGCGTACCCGAGCGGCGCCGTGCTCTTCGGATGCGCGTAGGCGTCGATCGTGAAGCGCACGCGCCCCGCGAAATCCGGAGTCGCGGCGTGCAGCGCCGCGCACGCGATCAGGGTCAGGCCGGCCAGCCGCTTCATCGCTTCACCTCCGGTACGAATCGCATGCGCCAGACGCGGCTGCCCTCAAGCCCGTCCTTCCTCCACGTGTGCCCGTAGTCCTGCGAGATGTAGAGCGCCTCCTCGTGCACGCTCGCATACATGCGTCCCGGATGCGTGGGATCGAAGGCCACGCTCCATACCCTGGTCGAAGGTAGCCCGGCATTGCGCTCCTCCCACGTCTTCCCGCCATCGTCCGACACCGCGATTCCAATGCCCCAGCCGGCCACCGCTACCCGTTTCTGCGCGGTGGGATCGAACGCAATGTCAGCCACGTTGCGCCCCACCCCGAGGTCGCCGCTGCTCTCGAAGGTGGCGCCGCAATCGGTCGACGTGAACAACCCGCCGCCTTGCGTACCGGCCATCCAGAAGCACGCATCGTGCGTGGATTGCTCAACGTGCAGCACCTGGTACCCGGCCGCGCCCGCGAGTTTCCACGATTGTCCGCCGTTCTCGCTGCGGAAGATGCCTTCCTCATTGCCGGCGATCAGCACGCCCTTCCGCCGCCGGTCCACCCGGATGGCCTGTGTGTACTTGCTGTGCAGCCCGGCGCTCGCGTCGCTCCACGTCGCGCCGCCGTCGCGGCTCACGCGGATGCCCTGCGTGTGCGTGAAGTAAATATCGCCCGAGTTGGGGTCCACCGCCACGTCCTGCAGTTCGGTCACGTCGCTGCCGGTCAGAATCCTCCATCGCTCGCCGCCGCCGCTCACCCGGATCAGCCCGTTGCCCGCCGCCACGTAGAGCACCGAGGGGTCGCGCGGATCGTAATCCAGCGCGTTGATGAACGGATGGTTGAATCCGGCGTGCCTCCACTCGCCTGCGGGCGTCTTGAAGAAGATGCCGCTGGGCGGCAATTTCGCGCCCACCACGTATCCCTTCGAAGTCACCATGCAGGCGTAGAGGGTGAATTGCGCGCGCGCGGGATACGGGAGCAGCGCCAACAGCAGCAGCCATCGCATGACGTTACTCTATCCCACAACGCGGGCTCCGGGCATCGAGGGGTTACACGCGCGATTTCACGAGCACTTCACGCAAGCGGCGCGCGACGATCATGTCCTCGCCCGGTTGCAGCATCCACACTCCGACCACGATCGTGTTCGCATCGGTTGTGATTCCCGCGGACGCGCCGGTAGCGCGTCCGGTGGACGGGTTCAGTTCGATGGAGGGCTTGCCCGCGCGCAATTCCATCATCACGTCGCGCGGCGAGATCTTCAGGCGCGCCTGATCGTAGCGGATCGACAGGTGCGGCACGTGGTTCGCCACCGGGGGCACGGAGATCTCCGTGCGCAGTCCGGGCAGATCCTTCAGGTGGGCCGCGATGCGTTCAGCCCGCCGCCGAAACTCCTTCTCCATGACTTCGTCGGTCTGGCTGAGCAGCCAATCCACGGCGGCGACCATCCCCACGATCTGCTCCTTGGCCACCTTCATTCCGCGGCCTACCCCGTCGTACGGATTGTTGTTGGCCGCCGCGGCGGCGATCAGGTCCTTGCGGCCCAGCAGCAGGCCTGCGTTCTGCGGCCCGCGGATGCCCTTGCCGCCGGAGAAGGTCACCAGGTCGAAGCCCATCTTCGTGTAGTTCCAAAGGTTCGCGATCGGCGGCATATCCGCAGCGGCGTCGTTGAAGGACGGGACCTGGTGGGCATGGGCCACGCGGATCCAATCCTCCCGCGAGATGGAGCCTTCTTCGGCGGCGTTGTAGAAATGCGCCATCACCGTGCGCGGGCCGAAGGCCGCCTCGTATCCGGCGAGCGTCTCCACTTCGACGAACCGGATGCCGGCACAGAGCAGCGCTTCGTCGTAGCCGTAACGGTGGGCCTTCTGAATGATCACCTCGTTCTTCAGGTGCGCTGCTTCCGCGGGAATATCGCGGATGCTGCAGCGGTTCGCCGTCATCACACAGGCCGCTGTTCCCAGCGTGAGTGCCGACGCCGCGCCCGCCGTTACCATGGCCGCCTCGCACTGCAGTTTGCGCGCCAGATAATCGCCCGCGGCTTTCTGCAACTCCACCAGTCGCACCGGATTCAGCGCTGCGCGCGCCACCGCCGCCTGCACCGGCGGCGGCATGATGGATGCCGTCAGATTGGTGTACGTGCCGGCCGCGTTGATGATCTTGGTGACGCCAAGCTTGTCATAGTAGTCTTCGCCCGCCGGCGCGCCGGACGCCCCCGCGGCGGAGGCGCTCCACAACGGAAACTGGCCGAGGAAGCCGAAGAAGTTTCTGCGTCCGAGCTTCATGCTGACTCCTGTGCGATTCGTTTCCCCTTACTGTAAGGCCTGTAACCGCCATTGAAAAGGGTCAAGAGCCGGAACCACGCGCCGCTGTGCCATCGCAGAAGCGGTAGCATTCGCACTCTTTTGGATATCGCTGTCTGTCCCGGTGGGGCTATCATGTCTTGTGGCCGTTCAGCCGCGCATCGGATGGCGATGATACGGCGCACACACCCGTGCCGAAGCTGTGAATTTCTTCTAATAAGGAGGTTCCCAATGCCCTTGAGCAAAAGAGCAGCCGCGGAGTTCATCGGTACCTTCTGGCTGGTTTTCGGAGGGTGCGGCAGTGCCGTACTGGCCGCCGCGTTTCCAAACCTGGGTATAGGTTTTGCAGGTGTGGCTCTGGCCTTCGGATTGACGCTGCTGACTATGGCGTTCGCTATCGGCCACATATCGGGGTGCCACATTAACCCTGCGGTTTCCGTAGGTTTGGTGGTGGGGAAACGCTTCCCCGCCGCGGAACTGCCGGCATATGTAATCGCACAGGTCCTGGGCGCGATCGCGGCGTCAGCCGTCCTGTACGTAATAGCCAGCGGCAAGGCCGGCTTCGACCTCGCGGGCGGATTCGCCTCCAACGGCTACGGCGCGCATTCGCCGGGCGGATACTCGCTGGTCGCATGCCTCGTGGCGGAGATCGTCCTCACCTTCTTTTTCCTGATCATCATTCTCGGCGCTACGGACCGCCGCGCGCCCCAGGGGTTCGCGCCCATCGCCATCGGCCTCGGACTCACGCTGATTCACCTGGTCGGGATTCCGGTCACGAACACGTCCGTCAATCCCGCGCGCAGCACCGGACCCGCGCTGTTCGCCGGTGGGTGGGCGTTGGAGCAACTCTGGCTGTTCTGGGTAGCGCCGATCGTGGGCGCCGCGCTGGCGGGCATCATTTATCCGCTCTTCGCCGGCGAACCGGAGACCAGGCGCTGATACGGTTCTCGATCTACTTGCTGATGCTGAATTCCCATTACAGAAAGGACAAACGTACATGTTGAAGGATTTCAAAGCATTCGTAATGCGGGGCAACGTCCTCGACCTGGCCGTCGCGGTAATCATCGGCGGCGCGTTCGGCGCCATCGTCACCTCTTTGGTGAACGACGTCGTCATGCCGCCCATCGGCCTGCTCCTCGGACATATGGATTTCAAAGACCTGTTCATCAGCCTGAGCGACAAATCGTTCCCGACCCTCGCGGCAGCCAAAGCCGCCGGAGCGCCGGTCATCGCCTACGGCCAGTTTATGAATACGGTGATCAATTTCCTGATCGTGGCGTTCGTCATTTTCCTGGTCGTGCGCTCGGCGGCGAAATTGCAGCGGAAACCGGAGCCCGCGCCGGCCGCTGCCCCGACCACCAAGGATTGCCCGTATTGCTGCACCTCAATCGCCATCGCGGCGAAGCGGTGCCCGAATTGTACGTCCCAACTCAGCTAAACGGAGACCAACAGGCCATGGAGAACCAAGTCTCGGTGTCGAAGACCGTCTGTACGCTGGTGTGCGCGCTGTGCGCCGGGTTGTTTCCCGGCGCCGCCTGCGCGGACCAGGTCGTGATGAAGAACGGCGATCGCGTGACCGGCAGCATCATCAAGAAAGACGGCAAGACCCTCACCATCAAAACCGACCAGTTCGGCGTGGTCACCACATCCTGGGATCAGGTCGAGTCGGTGAAGACCGACAAACCGGTGAACGTCGTGCTGCCGGACGGCAAAACCGTGCAGGGCACCATCGTCACCTCGGGCGGCAAGGTGGAGGTCGCGGGCACCGGCGGGACCGTTAGCGTCGCGCCCGCCGATATCGGCGCCATCCGAAACGCCGACGAGCAGAAGGCCTACGAACGCATGCTGCATCCCGGATTCGGAGAACTGTGGACCGGCAACGGAACCGTCGGGTTCGCCGGCACCGCGGGCAACGCGAAGACCCTGACGTTCACCACCGGGGTGACTGCTGCGCGCGTCACTAATACCGACAAGACCAGCCTCTACTTCAACACCATCAAGGCGTCGGCCGTGGTCAACGGCAAAAGCGCGGATACGGCGCAGGCTGTTCGCGGCGGCGTGGCTTACAACCACAACGCCGGCAAGCGGCTCTTCTTCAACGGATTCAACGATTGGGAATACGACCGCTTCCAGAACCTCGATCTGCGCTTCGTACTCGGCGGAGGCGTGGGCTTTCATGCCGTGAAGACCGAACGCGCCACTCTGGATCTGCTCGGCGGCGCGGACTTCAACCATTCCAGTTTCAGCACGCCCTTAACCACCAACGCGGCCGAACTTTTCTGGGGCGACGATTACAACCTCAAACTAAGCGGCAATACCTCGCTGGTGCAGAGCTACCGCATGTTCAACGACCTCAACAACACCAGCACCTACCGCGTGAACTTCGACCTCGGCACCTCCACCAAGCTCTATAAGTCGCTGACGTGGAACCTCTCGCTCAGCGACCGCTTCTTAAGCACGCCCGCGCCCGGACGCAAGACCAACGACTTCCTGTATACGACCGGGCTCGGCATTACCTTCGCGCGGTAACGGCCAGGGGAGAGAGTGATGAGAATCTTCATGAGATGGCTTTTGCCGGCGGCGGCGGTTCTGGCTGCCCAGGCACAAGTTGCCGTCGAAGTGCGGCAGGCGACAATCAGCGGGTCCGGCGGGACATCCGGCAAATGCACGATCGAAGTGCGGGTGGATATCGCGGCCGAGGTCGATATCCTCGGTGATTCCGGTCGTCTGCGGACCTTGGCCGGACAACCATCCACCTGGAATCGTATGGAGTGCACCGGCGCCTTACCCAACTCCATGAGCGATTTCCGCTTCCGCGGGATCGATGGGCGCGGCAGCGTCAAGCTGTTGCAGGACCCGCGCAACAACAATGGCATGGCGGTGGTACGGATCGACGACCCGCGACCCGGCTCGGAGGGGTACACGTTCGATATCGAATGGAACGGTGCGTCGGGCGGATCCGCCAGCAATGCGTTCGGGGCTACCGGGACGGGTGGGATCGCGGCGGTGCAACCGGCCGCCGGCGAAGTCGCGGGCAGGTTCGCGCCCGGAGTCCGCGCGGTGCGCCGGATCGCCGCGGAGCGGGCCATGGACCTCTGCCGTGCCGAACTGCACACCCGCGGCGAGCGCGACTACGGCCTGCGCAACATCGATGTCAACGCAATCGGCGTCGATACCAATTCCGGCCGCGCCAATTGGATGACCGGGTCGTTCGACGCGGGCGGCGGGTTCATGCGCGTGTCGTCCGGCTACCGCTTCAACTGCGAAATCGACCCCAACTCCGGCCAGGTCCGCGCGGTGGAGTTCCTCCGCGCCGATGGAACTCCGCTTCAGTCCGCGTCCGGCGCGGCGCAGGGCGCATTCGACCGGAACCAGGTCTTCCGCGCGTGCCAGGACGCCGTGGTCGCGCGAGCCCAGCGCGATGGCTACCAGAACGTGGCCTTCGCCTCCACCGCGATCGACAACAGCCGCGGCGGGCGCGTCGCCGGCACCATCACCACCACCCGCGGACCCGTGACCGATACGTTCGATTTCGGCTGCTCGATGGACTTCAACTCCGCCCGCGTGACGGCCGTGGATCTCAATCGGAGGTAGGTCCTCGCGCCTCCACCGCCGAGCCGCCTTTGCCGCGTCCGTCGAAACTGTATACTGGCTAGGCAAAACCAGGCCGACGCGATGAAACGCCCGATCACCCGCAGAGATGCGTTGCGCAGCGTGACCGCCGCGGGTGCTCTCTTCGCGCCCGGGAAAGCGTTCGCGCAACCGAAGCCAATCGAGATCGCCGGAAAAGCCGTGGAGATCGGCCTGACCCCGGTCTCGCGCGATACCGTGCGCATCACGATTCAGCCGCTCGAGAACGGCCGGCCGGTACCGGTGCCGCGGGATGGCGCGCTGAGCCAGGAGGACTTCGGCCGGCCCGCCGCCACGCTGCGCACCCTCGCCGGCGCGCGCAGTGTGAAATGCGGCGCCCTCACCGTGCGCCTCGCCCGCGATCCTCTCACCATCCGGGTGGAGGGACCGGGCGGCCGCCTGATCCAACAGTTGGAACCGGACCCGGCTACCGGCAGAATCGCCTTTCTAACAGGCTCCGCCCCCGTCCTCGGTCTCGGCCAGGGTGGACCGCAATTCGATAAGCGCGGCAGCCTGGACCGCATGGGAAGCGGACAGGGCGCATTCCAACTCGCCACTCACGGTGCCAAGGTGCCGGTCCAGTTTGCAGTGGGAACCTCGGGATGGGCGATGTTCATCCACCACCCGCCGGGCGCGTTCGACTTCACGGGAAAGGATGGGGTCTTCGCCCCCGCCACCCCGCACGCCGCGCTGCCCTTCGACGCCTTCGTCATCGGCGCCGCTGAACCCGCCGCCGTCATGCGGGAGTACGCCGCCCTCACCGGACGTGCGGAGATGGTCCCGCTGTGGTCGCTCGGCTACCAGCAATCGCACCGCACCCTCGATTCGCCGGAGCAGATCATCGAGGAAGCGAGAATCTTCCGCGAAGAGAAACTGCCCTGCGACGCCATGATCTACCTCGGGACGGACTTCTGCCCCAACGGCTGGAACACCCACAACGGCGAGTTCACCTGGAACGCCAAAGCCTTTCCCAACCCGGAGGAGACGGTGCGGCAACTCCACGACCTGAATTTCAAGGTCGCGCTGCACATCGTGGTGGAAGGCAGACGCTTCAGCGGAACCGTGAAGGATCCCTGCACGGCCGCTCCACTTCCCAGCGGCCGCCTGCCCGATGGGACCTGGCCTCCCGACCGTCAGGTCTCCTGCTATTGGCCCGCCCACAAGCCGCTCTTCGACGTGGGCATCGATGGCTGGTGGCCCGACCAGGGCGACGGCTTCGACGGCCCGTCGCGCCTGCTCCGCAACCGCATGTACTTCGAAGGCCACCGGATGTACCGGCCTAACGAGCGCATTTTTGCCCTGCACCGCAACGGCTACGCCGGCATGGCGCGGTACGCCTCCTTCCTGTGGTCGGGAGACGTTCAATCCCGGTGGGAGACCCTGAAGACCCACGTCGCGGTCGGCATTAACGCCGGGCTGAGCGGCATCCCGTACTGGGGCACGGATATCGGCGGCTTCGTGCCCACCCGGGAATTCACGGGCGAACTCTACGCGCGGTGGTTCCAGTTCGCCGCCTTCAACCCCCTGTTCCGCTCGCACGGACGCGAGTGGCGCCTGCGCCTGCCGTGGGGCTGGAATCGCGGCGAAATCGGCGGCTTCCGCGAGACGCCCGCGTACAACCCCGACCCCGCGGAATTGCATAACCCCGCCATCGAACCGGTCTGCCGGAAATATCTCGAGTTGCGCTACCGGTTGCTGCCGTACACTTACTCCGCGGTGAAAGAGACCTGCGAGACCGGCATCCCCATCATTCGCGCCTTGTGGCTGCACTACCCCTCCGACGCCGTTGCGGTGGCGCGCGGGGACCAATACCTCTTCGGCCGCGACATTCTGGTGGCGCCCGTGGTCGAGAAGGGCGCCTCCGCGCGAGAGGTCTATCTGCCGCCCGGCGCCTGGTACGACTTCTGGACCGGCGAGAAACTCGCTGGCGGCCGCGAAATCTCCCGCCGCGTGGACCTGGACACGATCCCGCTCTACGTGCGCGCGGGCGCCGTGATTCCCTTGGGTCCCGTGAAGCAGCACACGGCGGAACAGGTGGACGCTCCCATCGCCCTGACCGTATACCCCGGCGCCGATGGAGCCTTCTCCCTGTACGAGGACGATGGCGTGAGCTTCGACTACCGGAACGGCCGGTTCATGCGCCTGAACATCGCGTGGAACGACGGTCGGCGGCGACTGACTATGCGGCTCGCGCCCGGAGCGAAGATGCTCGCGCCGCGGCGGAGGTTCACGGTCGAGATTGCGGGGCAGCCCGCCGTGCGGGAAATCGTCTTCAGCGGACAGCCCGTGGCCGTGAACCTTCTGTAAGCGATTACTTGAAATCGTCGCCAACGTGAGCGAGAATGAGCCAGATTCCGTTTCCCGGAGGGCTCCCTGTGAAGAGCGACTCGAAAAGTCCGAAATTGTCCCGCCGCCAAATGCTGGGCAGCGCGGGAAAGGTCGCGGTGGGGTCGGCGATGACTCCGCTGATCCAGAGCGCGATCCTTTCCTGCGCGTCCGCGGCGGAAACCGGATTGAAGGGTGTGGCGGGCATCGATCGCGTAACCATTCTGCCCGGGAAAACCTATCTGCGCGGATGGGCAGGATACGGCGAGCCGCCCCAGTCGAACGTGAATCGGCGTCCGCGAGAGGCCGCCGCCCCGGCGCCCGGCACGCCCGCCCCCGCGGTTACGTGGTCCAAGGTGTCGGGCCCGGGCACGGTCACCTTCGCCGACGCGAAAGCGCTGATCACGACCGCGACGTTCTCCGCGCCCGGCGCATACGTATTGCGCATGACGGCTCGCGACGGCAACTCCGAAAGTTCCTCCACGCTCGATGTGTCGGTGGAGGAGCCGCCTCCGCCCAAGCAGTTGGACGCCGTCTATACCAAGAATTTCAAGATTCACAGCCCGCTCTGGAGCGCCCGCTCCAAGGCCCTCATGGTGAACTGGATTCCCCACTGCATCGACCAGATCAACCGTACCGACCTGACCCAGGGGCCCGGCGGGATCGACAATTTCGTCGAAGCCGGCAAGAAGTTGCGCGGCGAACCGCACGGCGCGCACAAAGGTTACGTATTCTCCAACGCCTGGGTGCACCAGACCGTGGAGTCGATGAGTATCGCGCTGATGATCGACCCGCAAGGCGATCCCGAGATCCTCCGCGCGCGCGAGAAGATGCGGGCCACGCTGGAAGACTGGATTCCCAAGATCCTCGCCGCGCAGGAGCCCGACGGATATCTGCAAACCGCGTTCACCCTGCCGCGCGTCGGCCCCCGGGGCAATATCGATCCCGGCCCCTTTCCGCACTGGGAACGCCGCGGCGATCACGAAGGGTACACCGCCGGATACTTCCTGGAATCGGCCATCAACCATTACCTGATGACCGGCAAGAAGGATACCCGCCTGTACAATGCGGCGAAGAAACTCGCCGACTGCTGGTACGCCAACCTCGGTCCCGCTCCGAAGAAGCCCTGGTACGACGGACATCAGGAGATGGAGCAGGCGCTGGTCCGCTTCGGCCGCTTCGTCAACGATATGGAAGGCGACGGCAGAGGCACGAAGTACATCGAGCTCGCCAAGTTCCTTCTGGACTGCCGCTACAACGCGGCGCGGAACGATCGCGAACGCATGGAGTACGATCAGAGCCACCTCCCCGTGATCCAGCAGTACGAGGCCGTGGGACACGCCGTGCGCGCGATGTACAACTACTCTGGAATGGCCGATGTCGCGGTTGAGACCCACGACCCCGACTACCAGAGTGCGGTCAAATCGCTCTGGGATAATCTGGTGAACAAGAAACTCTACGTCACCGGCGGAGTCGGCAGCGGAGAGACTTCCGAAGGCTTCGGGCCGAACTACTCCCTGCGCAACGCGGCTTATTGCGAATCCTGCTCGAGCTGCGGCGCGATTTTCTTCCAGTGGAAGATGAACCTCGCGTATCACGACGCGAAGTATGCCGATCTCTACGAGCAGACCATGTATAACGCGCTGCTCGGCAGCACGGACCTGGCGGGCGAAAATTTCTATTACACCAACCCGCTGGATGCCAACGTGGGGCGTGCGCCGTGGCATACCTGCCCGTGCTGCGTGGGCAACATCCCCCGCACCCTGCTCATGATGCCCACTTGGGTTTACGCCAAGAGCCCGGACGGAGTGTACGTGAACCTGTTCGTGGGCAGCACCATCACGCTGGAAAACGTGGCCGGAACGGACGTCGAGATGGCGCAGGCCACCGACTATCCGTGGAGCGGCAAACTCGCGCTCACCGTGAATCCGCGCGCGCCCCGGACGTTCGCCGTTCGCATTCGGGTGCCGGACCGCTCGGTCAGCAAACTCTACCGCAATACGCCCGACGCCGGCGGCGTTACCTCGATTGCCGTGAACGGCCGCCCGGTGAAGCCGGTGATCGAACGCGGCTACGCCACGATCACGCGCGCGTGGAAGGCCGGCGATAAGGTCGAGGTCGAACTGCCGATGAAGGTCCAGCGCGTGCGCGCCATCGATCGGGTGGAGGCCACCCGGAACAAGGTCGCGCTCCGCTACGGCCCCCTTTTATACAACATTGAACAGGCGGATGAGGACATCAACAAAGTCCTGAGTCCGGATGCCCCACTAACCACCGAGTGGCGCGCCGGCCTCCTGGGCGGAGTCATGGTCATCAAGGGGAAATTCGCGGACGGCAGCCCGATGATCGCCATTCCGAATTACGCCCGCGTCAACCGCGATAAGGCGTTGCCGCTCGAAGGAGCACTGCCTCTGGGCGGCGATGGCGCCGTCCGCCCGGCGCGACGTCCGCCCACCTCGGTGGTCTGGATTCGCGAGAGTTAAACGCTTCGACTCCGGCCGTGCACTTGGGGAAGATCACGGGCGGGCTCCGTCGACATGGCCGCGTCGGCCTGCGCGAACCCTGGGTTGCGGAACTGGCCCCACTTGTCGTTGCCCTCCGTACCAAGCGTCGCCAAGGCGAAGGGCCACGCTGCGGTAGAAACTGTCCGCGCTGTAGTGGATCGCGGCCGCGGAGTATCATCGCCCGGCCATCGCACGAGCTAAAAGGCGCTCATCGATGGCCCCCGGGGGAGAACGGTTTTCGGTCGAGGACGATTCTGATTTTTTGGGCCATGGCCTCGGCGGTAAAGGGCTTGGCGAGGTAATCGATGCCGGGGTCGAGGAGGCCTTCCCGGGAGATCACGTCGTCGGAGTAGCCGGACATGAAGATCACCTTCATTTCGGGCCGGGCGAGCCGTAGCCGGTCCGCCGCCTGTCTGCCGGTCATCCCGGGCATGATCACATCGGTGAGAATCAGGTGGATCGCCCCCTCGTAGTTCTCGACGATGGTGACTGCTTCCTCTCCGCAGGAGGCCTCCAGGGTGCGATAGCGGAACTTTTGGAGCATGGCGATCACGAAGTGCCGCACCTCGTCCTGATCCTCCACCACCAGGATGGTTTCCGCACCCGGCAGATCGGTCTGGGGCGGCGCGGCATCGGGTCTCTCCGGAGTGGCGGCCGCGAGCGCGGGCAGGCCGATGCGGAACGTGGCTCCCATCCCGGGACAGCTCTCAATTCGGATCCACCCGCCGCCTTGCCGGACAATTCCGTAGACGGTGGAGAGTCCCAGCCCGGTGCCTTTGCCTTCCGGCTTGGTGGTGAAGAACGGATCGAAAACCTTCTGCTGGATGTCGTCGCTCATTCCCACGCCGGTGTCGGCCACTTCCATCACCGCGTACGGACCGGGGCGGATGTCCGGGAAGGCGGCGGCGTCGGCCGGATCCAGTTCGACCCGCGAACTGCGCAGGGTGAGGCGGCCGCCGGACGGCATCGCGTCGCGCGCGTTGAGCACCAGGTTGATGAGGACCTGGTGCAACTGGCCGGGGTCGGCCATGACGTGACCCGCCGCGGGGCTGAGACTGGTGGCGATCTCAATATCCTCGCGGACGATCCGGCGCAGCATTCCGGCGGATTCGAGGATCAACTCATTGAGGTCGACGCGGCGCGGTTCGATGAGTTGCTTGCGGCTGAAGGCGAGGAGTTGGCGGGTCAGATCCGCGGCGCGCTCGCCGGCTTTGCGAATCTGCAGCAACAATTCGCGTAGCGGATCGCCTTCGGGCAACCGGCTGAGGGTCATCTCGCTGTAGCCATTGATGACGGTGAGCAGGTTATTGAAGTCGTGGGCGACACCGCCGGCGAGGCGGCCGATGCTCTCCAGTTTCTGCGCCTGCTTCAACTGGTTCTCCAGGCTGACGCGTTCGGTGACGTCGCGGCTTGCCGCCACGAAGCCGGTCAAATTGCCGGACTTATCGCGAATCGGCGAGATTGTGGCGTCCTGCTCGCAGAGGGAACCATCCTTTCTGCGGTTGATGATGTGCCCCGACCAGACTCGGCCGCTGGTGATCGTGGTCCACAGGTCCTGGTAGAATTCCGCGCTCTGCTGGCCCGACTTGAGGAAGCGCGGGTTGCGTCCCACGGCTTCTTCGCAGGAGTAGCCGGAGATGCGCTCGAAGGCGGGATTGCAGTACCGGATGTTGCCGTCAAGGTCGGTGATGAGGATGGCTTCGGCGGTCTGTTCGATGGCCACCGCGAGGCTGGCGCGCTCCCTTTCGGCGCGGAGGCGTTCGGCCGAGCCACGGATCTTCTCCCGCTCCGCGGCCACCGACGCGGTCCAGAAGGCGCGCCAGTTATCGCGGGCCTGGGTAAGCAGGAAGCAGAGATATAGGAACGCCAGACCGGCCAGAGCCCAGTGGCGGGTATCTCCGAGTGTGCCGGCGGCGACTACGGTGGGTCCAACCAGAAAGGTCAGGCAGCGCCATGCCAGTGGCAGGTCCGGAGCGAGGGAAGACGTGGTGCCCCCGGCCAGTGAAGCCGTGCAGAGGAGCAGGAGCATGGCCGTCCACCCCCCGGCGTAGAGGCGAAGGGTCCACGCACAGAAGAGCCCCCAAACCACGAACGTCCCGTAGATCGAGGCCACCATCGCCTTTCCGGCCGTGCCGGCTAACCGTGCGGCCTGTGTCCGCAGTCGCCAGGCGGCCACCATGCGCGTTCCGCCGAGAAGAAAGGTGGCGCAGGCAACTACCGCGATGATCACGGGATGTTGCGAATAATAAGGCGTGGAAAACGCGAGCACGACGGAGACGACGAAGTAGACCAGAGCGCCGGACACCGAGCGCGCGGCGATCTCGCGTTCGGCGTGGCCGGCCAGCGACTCGCGGACCTCACGGTCCAACTCCGGCCACCCACCTAATTCCGCTGGAACTCTGCCGTACATTTGACCCACGTGGTTTAATTCTCACTGATCTTGCCCGACTCCGCCACACATTTATCCCGGGTTCCGTACTACGAGGGACGAACAGTAAGTCGCTTACGGCGCGGCCGGGTCAGGCGCAAGTGCGCCATGCCATGGGCCGCGGCTCCGCGGCGATCGCGCGGGATACTCTACGGAGCGGCCTGCGAGTAGAAGCGCGCCAGATCCGTCTTCAGTTGCTTGAGCGCATCCACGTTCAGGTAGATCATGTGGCCCGAGGGGTAATAGGCGAACTGGATATTCTTGCGCAGTTCCGGTTCCAACTCCATGTGAGCCAGGTCGTATTCGGTGAGAAAGAACGGTGTGGCCAGGTCAAACAGCCCGTTGACGGAAAAGACTTTCAGGCGGGGATCCTTGCGCATCGCGTCGGCGAGGTCGCCGGCGACGTAGATATCCAGGTACGGTTGGGCGGCGCCGCGCCCTCCCCCGGACGGCGGGCGGTGGGTATGGTCCCACAACTGATTGACGTTGAGACCGTGGGGATAGTAAGTCTCCTTGGAAGAGTACTTCAACTCGCCGGCGAGGTAATCGTGAAATGTGGCCACGAAGGCGGGGCTGACGCCGGTGCCCGAAGGATCGTAGCCGGGGTTTTCGCCGGCGGCGTCGATGTCGGTTCCTTCGAAGCGCGCATCGTAGCGGCCCAGGATTTTGCGTTCGCCGCGCAGGAGTTCCTTGCGGAAGCGGGACGGACTGACCCGGAGGTTGGCCTCCTTGAGGAACGATACGCTGAGGCCGGTATATGCGGATAGCTTGGCGGCGATGGCATCCACCTGCGCGGGCGGCAGGTTCTGCCCCTGGGCGAGCGCTTCGGCGTAGGGGCCGCGGGCGAAGGCGCGCACTTCGTTGAGGAAGGCGTTGAGATCCTTGCCTTTGTGCTGGACCTTTTCGAAGTGGTCGGCGATGGCGGCGTAAGTGGGCAGGTAACCGATGGACTCCATGTCATATCCGGGAGACCGGACGAAGTAATTCAGGATGCTGGACATGAGGATGACGCCGTTAACGGCCACTCCGTCGTTTTCGAGGGCGTCGGCCAGAGCAGCCGAACGCGTGGTGCCGTAGGATTCGCCGAACAGGAACTTCGGCGAGTTCCAGCGGTAGTTGACGGTGATGTAGCGTTCGATGAACTTGAGGAACGCCTGCACATCCTGGTCCGCGCCGGCGAAGTTCCGGATGGTCGCCCTGCCGACCGGGCGCGAGAAGCCGGTGCCCGGAGCATCGACAAACACCAGATCGCTCTTATCGAGCAGGCTGTACTGATTGGCAATCAACTGGTAGGGAGCGGGTGCCGTGGCCTCCGGGCTGGCAGTGACTACCCGCATCGGGCCGACCGAGGCCATGTGCAAGGGAATGCTGGCCGATCCCGGGCCGCCGTTATATAGGAAGGTAACCGGGCGGGTCCGCGGATCGCTCACTCCATCGAGCGTGTAGGCCACATAGAAGATGGCACACTCGGGCTTGTCTTCGGCATCGGTAATCAGGAGCGTGCCGGCGGTGGCGTGGTAGGGGAGTTGTCTGCCATCGAGCGTGATCTGGTGTTGGGTGACCGAGCTGGTTTCGGGCGGAATCGGGGTGGATTCGGCCGCTGCCGCGGGAGCGTTCGGCGCGGTGCCTCCGCGCTGCGCGAAGAGCGCGCCCGCCCAGAAAAGGACGAGGGCCAGGGCGTATCGGGTTCGCATAATCGGCCATTCTCTCACACGCGTTTGCGAGGGTAGGTCGTCAATCGGCGAGCAGGTCAGGCGCGGAGTTCTCTTTCGATCTCTTCGAGCGTCTTGCCCCTGGTCTCGGGAACGCTGCGCCAGACGAACACCAGGCCGGCGAAGCAGATGGCCGAGTAGAGCCGGAAGGCGCCTGCGGAGCCCAGCGAGCGGTTCAGCGAGGGGAAGGTGAAGGTGAGGATGAAACAGGCGATCCACAGGGCGGAGACCGCTACCGAGACAGCGGCGCCGCGGATGCGGTTGGGAAAGATCTCGCTGGTGAGTACCCAGACCACGGGAGCCAGCGTCATCGAGTAGCAGCCGATGGTGGTGAGGGTGAGGATGAGGACCGTGAGGCCCTGGATGCCGGCGCTGTACGCGAGGCCGAGCAGAAGGTGCGAGACGCCGATTCCGGCGCAGCCGAGGAGCATGAGCGGGCGTCGTCCGAAGCGGTCCACCGTGCCCATCGCGACCAGGGTGAACACCAGGTTGATGGCGCCGGTGATGACGATGTTGAAGAGGATATCGTTTAGGCCGTAGCCCGCGCCGCGGTAGATCTCTTCGGCGTAATTGAAGATGACGTTGATGCCGCTCCACTGCTGGAGCACGGCGAGCGCGATGCCGATGACGACGATCTTGCGCGAGGAGCCGCGCCACAACTCGGCGAGGCGCACGTGGTCCGGTTCGGCCGAGGCGAGGCTGGCTTCGATTTCGCGGATCGCGGTATCGCCGTAGACCTCGCCGCCGATGCGGACGAGCGTGCGGCGCGCCTGCTCGCGGCGCCTG
This sequence comes from Acidobacteriota bacterium, assembly GCA_018268835.1. GTDB lineage: Bacteria > Acidobacteriota > Terriglobia > Bryobacterales > Bryobacteraceae > Solibacter. The sequence continues at coordinate 23,909 of JAFDVU010000039.1, forward strand.
CGCGTCACCAGCCAGCGCGGGCTCTCCGGCACGGTCAGGGCGGAAAGGAAGAAGACCAGTGAGGGAGCGGCGACGGCCGTGAACATCCAGCGCCAGGCGAACTGCCCGTTCCAGGAGAGGCGGATCATCGCCGCGGTGGCGTTGTCCGGGACGCGCTCGGCGATCATCCAGTTGACGATCTGGGCGGCGAGGATGCCGATCACGATGGTGAGCTGGTTCAGCGCGACGAGGCGTCCCCGCCACTGCGCGGGGCTGACTTCGGCGATATACATCGGCGAGATACCGGAGGCCATTCCGATGGCGACTCCGCCGAGGATGCGCCAGGTGACGAACAGGGTGAACGTGGAAGCCCATCCGGTGAGAACACTGGAGACGGCGAAAAGGGCCGCGGAGAGCAGGAGTCCGGCCTTGCGGCCGAAGCGGTCGCTGACGCGTCCGGAGACGATCGAGCCCAGCAGGCAGCCGGCCAGCGCGCAACTGTTGGCCCAGCCGATCTGGCTTTCCCCGGTCAACTGAAAGTATTTTTCGAAGAACGGCTTGGCGCCGCCGATGACCACCCAGTCGTAACCGAACAGGAGCCCGCCGAGTGCGCCGATGGTCGCGATGAGGAGCACGTAACCCAGGTTGAAGCGGGCGGGGGTGGCGTGCGAAGGAGTGATGGGACTAGTGTGCATGGCGGGGAGTCCTCATTTCCTGAGTCCGGTGAGGTCCGAGTCCACCGCGATTGTGCCCTGGCCGGGGACGACTTCGGCCGAGAAGGCGTCGGAGAGTTCGCTGCTGGCGCCGGTTTTGAGGGCGATCGCCTTGCCGGGCACGCTGTTGACGATGAGCTGCAGTTTGCCCGGAGCGGCGAAGACGCAGCCGGTCATATTGACGCGCGTCTTGAGGTAGCCGGTCATGGCCTTGTTGCTCAGGAACGCGATGCGATTTTGCCGCAGGGTGGAGTTGGCGATGGTCACCAGATCCACGGGGGTGCGGACCTGGAGGAAATCGGTGGGCGCGTCGTAGAGCACGCGGACGTTGTCGAAGAGGAGGTTCTGCTGCTGGGGAATCTGGGCGCCTGGGTAATAGGAGCGGCTGAAACGGTCGTTATCGAAGTGGATGGAGAAGGCGGTGCGCGGCTTTTCGAGGAAGATATCGCGGAAGACCACGTTGCGCACGCCGGCGGTGTAGGTGACGTCGTTCTGCACGACGCCCCAGTTGATGCCGTCGAGGACGGCGGAGCCTTTGGTGTGGGTGGGGCGGGTGAGCGATTTGTAGACCGTGCCGTCGGGGTTGGCCTGCACGCGGTAGAGGCGGCCGCCGGAGACGACGGTGTCGGACTGCTGCACCTCCATGCCGGGGTGCCAGTCGATCCACGCGCCGGCGAGGATGCGGCAGAAGTATCCGATCTGGCGTTTCGGGTCGGCGAGGTCGCGCATGTTTTCGACGACGCCGTCTTCGATCCAGCCGAGTTCGGGGTTGCCGACGGAGTAATCGTGGGCGTTGAGCGCGATGGCGTCGTCGCCGGTATCGAAGACGCCGTTAGAGAGGGTGAAGCGCTTGCCGCGGCCGAGGTGGATGCCGTCTTTGTCGCCGTGGATGACGACGTCGTCGATCCGCAAATCTTCGAAGGTGCAGACGTGGATGGCATACTGCGCGCGGCCGCCGTCGAGCAGGCGGAAATGGCGGATGCGGATGTCCTTCGCGTAGAAGAATGCGAGTTGGCCGTGGAGGCCGTAGACCAGGAACTTGCGCACGTCGATGCCGTTGACGATGATGACGAGGCCCTCGACCGTAATGTGCTCGTCCCAGGTTTTGGTGAGCGCGCCTTTGTTGAGCAGCACGTGGGTGAAGGGATCGGGCTCGGCCACCTTCTTGAGAAAGACGTTGTTGCCGAAGATCAGCGACGTATTACTGCCGATGAAGACCGTGCCGGCGATTTTGTAGGTGCCGGGGCGGCTGACCACGATCGTGCCCGTGCGATCGACGGCTTGCTGGAGGGCGCGGGTGTTCTCCGTGCCGGTGGCGCCGGGGGAGAAGCCGAAGTCGGCGGCGTCGGTGAATTGCGCGGCGGCCGGGAGGGCGCAGGCGAGCGTCACGGCGAGGAGGAGGGCGGCGCGGGCGGCGTGCATAGTGAATTCGTAGCACGAGGCGGGACTCGCGTGCGGCGGGTTTGCTACGATGCAGGCGAATGGACCCGATGACGACGCCGGTGGACGACACGCCGCAGGAAGAGTATTACGCCCGCCTGGCGCGCGAGGTCCAGCCTCGGCTGGAGGCGCTGTCGCGTTGTCGTTCGACGGCGGAGATGGAGGCGCACCCGGCCTATCGCGAGATCGCCGGGGTAGTGGAGCGGACGCTGGAGGCGCCGCACGCCGCGGATTTCCGAGGGCGGCAGGCGCCGGCGCTGCCGCGCTACCGGATGCTGGCGTGGAACATGGAGCGCGGCACGCAGTTCGAGGGACAACTGGAGTCGTTTCGCGAGCATCCTTACCTGAAGACCTGCGACGTGCTGCTGATCACCGAAGCCGACGCGGGGATGGCGCGATCGGGCAATCGCATGGTGGCGGAGATGCTGGCGCGGGAACTGGGGATGGCGCAGGTATTCGCGCCGTGCTACATCGCGCTGGGCAAGGGCTCGGGAGTGGAGCGTCACGTGGAGGGCGAGAACACGCTCGGCCTGCACGGCAACGCGATCCTGAGCCGGTATCCGTTGAGCGACGTTCGGGCGATCGCGCTCGACAACGGCGTGGACAAGATGGCGCATCGCGAGCAGCGAATCGGGCGGCAGGCGGCGGTGTCGGCGCGGATCGATTTTCCGAATCTGGCGGTGCGCGCGGTTTCGGTGCACCTGGACGCGCAGTCTACGCAGCGGCACCGGCGGGAGCAGATGCGCGCCGTGCTGGACGCGGTGCCGGCCGACCTGCCGGTGATTCTGGGCGGCGACTGGAACACGAGCACGTACGATTCGTCGCACGCCGTCCGCGCGATCCTCGGTTTCTGGCTCAGGGTGATGATGGGGGTGGACCACGTAATCCGTAACCACTACCTGCATCCGGAGCGGCTGTTCGAGCGCGGATTGTTCCGGTTGCTGGTGGAGCGCGGCTTCGAGTATGATCGCTCGAACCGCATGGGCGAGCATACCATCTGCTACGACGTGACCGATCCGCGCGCGACCGGGAGCTTGCGCGAGTGGGTGCCGGAGTGGTGTTTCGCATTCATCCGGTGGGCGCTGAGAAATCACGAGGGGCGCTGCCCGATGAAACTGGACTGGTTCGCCACGCGCGGATTGCGGGTGGAGAATCCGGTGGTCATCCACGACCTGCGGGAGGGGCGTGCGACGCCGCTGTCCGATCACGACGCCGTGGGTGTGGATGTCGTGGTGTGAGCGCGGCGGCGATCGTGAATCCGCGCGCAGGTTCGGGCGGCGCGCGGCGGCGCTGGCCGGAAGCCGCGCGCCTGCTCGCGAAGCGGATTGGCGCGGTGGAAGCGCGGTTCACCGAAGGTCCCGGTCACGCCAGGGCGCTGGCGCGGGAACTGGCGGATGTGGGGCACGATCCGCTGATCGTCGCCGGCGGCGACGGCACGCTGAATGAGGTGGTGAACGGGATCTTGGCTGCGGCCGCTCGCCCGCGGCTGGGGGTGCTTCCGCTGGCGAGCGGAGGCGACTTCGCTCGCGGCATCGGGCTGAAGGATGTGAATGCAGCTGTAGAGGCGCTGGCCGCGGGTGGCGGGCGGAGCATCGACGCGTTTCGCGCACGGTTCCGCGGTCCTGGCGGTGAGTGGGTGGAGCGGTGCTTCCTCAATACCGCGAGTTTCGGGCTCGGCGCGATCGCGGCGGCGGGCGTGCTCGGGCGCCGGAGCCTGCTGCCGGGCGGGGCGCGGTACCTGGCGGCGGCGATTCCGGCGCTGGCGTCCGGCCGCGGTTTCGGCGTGAGTCTGTATGTGGACGATGCGCCGCTCGGCAGATTCGAAATCACCACCGTGGCGGTGGCCAACGGCCAATATCAGGGCGGCGGAATTCGGATCGCGCCCGAGGCCGCGCTCGATGACGGCTTCGCCGAAGTGACCGTGGTGCAGCGCGTCAGCCTGGCGGAGGTCGCCAGGAATCTGCGGATTCTGTATTCGGGCGCGATCTATTCGCATCCGAAAGTGCGCCACTGGCGGGCGGCAAGGGTGCGTGCGGAGGCGGAAGCCGAGGTTCCGGTGGAACTCGACGGGGAGCCGGTGGGGACGCTGCCGCTTGAGATCGAAGTCATCCCGCTGGCGGTGCGCTGCATCTTTCCGGACCGGCCGGCGTGAAGAGCGCGGCCAGTTTCGGTAATTACAATACGATCAATACCCTATGTCATGGATGACACCTCCGGCTGTATACTAACCCCAAACTAAGCCAGAGGCCCCTTGGGAGTGAGGACGCTGGCCGAATTTATACGCTGGTCCGACCGCAGGAAGGGAATTCTGCTGTACCGCCTTCGGCGCCCCTCGGAAAACCAGCCTCAGGGGGTAGAATGTCCACGTTCCGACAGACGGCAGCGGTCCTGCTCGTGTTAGCAGGCCCTCTTTTCGCGCAAGAGACGCGCGGCAGAGTTCAAGGCGATGTCAGGGATTCGAGCGGCGCGGCGATTGCCACCGCCAGCGTCACCCTGGCCAACGACGACACCGGGGTAAGGGCCAACACGGTCACCAATGAAACCGGCCATTATCTCTTCGACCTGGTCACGCCGGGTCATTACACAGTCAGCGTGCAGGCTCCCGGATTCCGGGCGTTCGTGCAGAAAAATGTGCTGGTGGAGACCCGCGGCGACGTAACCGTCAGCCCGGCCCTGGAGGTCGGCGCGACGCGGGAAACGGTCACGGTGGAAGCCTCGCCGGTGGCCGTGCAGTTCAATACGGCATCGATGTCCAACACGGTGGATACGAAACTGGCCAACGACCTGCCGGTGGTCAGCCGAAACCCGTTCATGTTCGTCGCGCTCGACCCGGCCGTGGTGGTGCACTCGACCACGCAACAGGAACCGTTCCATTTCTGGGCGGGATCGCAGTTCGACGTGGGCGGCCGGACCAACGATAAGAACGACATCATCATGGACGGCACGGCGTCGATGACTGCGCAGAAGTCGAGCTATACGCCGCCGCTGGACGCGATTCAGCAGGTGAGCGTGCAGCAGAACGCCGTGGACGCGGAGTTCGGGCACAGCGCCGGCGGGGTCATCGTCATGGACATGAAGTCCGGCACGAACGACTTTCACGGTACGGCGTACTATGCCGGACGCAATCCGGCGCTAAACGCGATGGCGGACCGCATGACCCTGACCGACAACCTCACGCGGCAGAACACGTGGGGCGGGACACTGGGATCGCCCATCAAGCGGAACAAGATCTTCAACTTCGTTGCCTACGAAGGGATCCACCTGGCGAACCCGTACTCCACCCGGATCGAGACGCTGCCCACGGCGGCGGAGCGCAACGGCGATTTCTCACAGCAGTTGAACACGAAGGGCGGGCTGGACACGATCTACGATCCGTGGACCACGCAGACCAGCGGCAGCACCGTAACCCGGACCCCGTTCCCCGGCAATGTGATTCCGGGTTCCCGGATCGATCCGCTGGCGAAGCAATTCATGGGCGGGTTGTGGCAGCCGAACAATCCGGGCGACGGAATTACCGGGGCGAATAACTTCAAGGGCCAGCTTTACGATATCTATCCCTATTACAACTTCATGGACCGCGTGGACTACAACATCTCGACGAAGGTCCGCTTCTTCGCGCGGTACAACTACCTGCACACCACCGAGACCACATCGGACTACACGGGCAGCAACAGCGTGATGCGGTACTTCCAGGGATCGGCGCGCAACGCGCAGAACGCGGCGGGCGACCTGGTGTGGGCCATCAACCCGACCACGGTGTTCAACATCCGCACGTCGTACCAGGGGATCAACGATTCGTTCCAGAATACCCCTACGGAGATCGGCGCCAAGGGACTGGCGGGGCTGTGGCCGAATAATCCCTGGTATCAATCGTACCTGGCCAACCTGCCGCAGATCTATTATCCGAATTTCAATATCACCAGCAGCAGCGGCACGGGCGGCGGGATCTTCTCGAGCAGCATCGGTAATTACTGGTACCAGACACCCGAGACTTACACCATCGCGTCGCGGCTTTCCAAAACCATCGGCAACCACTACCTCAAGTTTGGCGGCGAGTTTCGCCGCGAGATCGTGGACGCGGCTCGCCCCGCGTTCGCCAAGTTCTACTTCCCGGCGGGTCTGACGGCGAATACCTATCTTTCACCCAACACGGCGCTCAGCGGCAACGGCTGGGCTACGTTCCTGCTCGGCGCCGTCGACAACAGTTCCAACGTGCAGACGATTCCCATCCAGCACCCGCGCATCTCCTATTCGGCGTTCTTCGTGCAGGACGATTTCAAGATCAACTCGCGTCTGACCCTGAACCTGGGACTGCGCGCGGAGCACAACGGGCCGATGGTCGACACCAGTTACCGCCTGACCCAGCAACTGGACCTGACCGCGCCGATTCCGGAGTTGTCTGGCGCCAACGCTCCCGCCATGCCGGCGGCGGTGACCGCTCTGCGTACCGCCGCGCCGATCTACAACGGAGCCTGGCAGTTCACCGATTCCAGCCACCCGGGCGTGCTCAATACACCCGCGGTGCTGTGGGAGCCGCGCATCGGCATCGCGCTGAGGATCAACGACCAGACGGCGATCCGCGCCGGGTACGCGCGCTACGTCACCCCGACGTCGCTAACCGACACGCTCAACATCCTGGGCAGCGTGTATTACGACGGGTTCAGCGCCTCCACCGACGCCTTCGCGCCGCTGCAGGGGGTGCCGCAGGAGACCTTGTCGAACCCGTATCCGAGCGGCCTGGTGCAGCCCATCGGCAAAGGTTACGGGACCTATACCAACCTGGGTAACTCGGCCAACTGGTATAACCCGAACTTCCAACCGGAGACGAACGACCGCATCAACTTCAGCCTGCAGCGGCAGTTGCCGGGCAAGGTGCTGGCCGATGTCACATACTTCATGAACTATGGCCGCAACCTGCCGTACACTTATAACCTGAACCAGGCGGATCCGAACATCGCTTACACCAACAAGAACGCTACCACGGCCAAGGTGGCGAATCCGTTCTACAATCTGCTGCCCGCGAATAAGATGCCGGGTACGCTGCGATCGCAATCGCAGGTTTCCGTTAGTTCGCTGCTGGTGCCGTACCCACAATACGGGGCCTTGAACGAACTGATGCAGAGCGGTGCCGGAGATCACTACCGGGCGCTGCAGGTTTCGCTGCGGCGGCCCTATTCGAACGGCCTGACCGTGATGATGGGCTTCAACTACAACAACGAAGAAGACCAGGGCTTCTACGACGACATCGCCACCTATTCGCGCAACCTGACGTGGATTCCGGCGCAGACCTCGCGCTTCCGCATGACCGGCGCCACAGTTTACGAACTGCCGGTCGGCAAGGGGCGGCACTTCCTCAGCACGATGAACCCGATCCTGGACGGCGTCATCGGGGGCTGGGTGGTGAGTGCGCTGTTCACGTACAACACCGGCGTGCCGATCCGGTTGGGCGGGGCGGCGGTCAACGGCGACCCGGCTCTCTCGAATCCCACCAGCAGCCAGTGGTTCAACACGAGCGCCGTATCCCTGCTCCCTCCGTTTACTCCGCGCACCAATCCGACCCAGTATAGCGACCTGGTGGGACCGCGCATCGTGAACCTGGACAGCACGATCGGCAAGCAGTTCGCGATCACGGAGCGGATGCGGTTCGAACTGCGGTTCGAAGTGTATAACACGCTCAACGCGCTGACGCTGGCCGATCCGGTGACGAGCATCACATCGGCGAACTTCGGCCGGGTGATCGACGAACGGACCGGTTTCTATGGACGGCAGATCCAGTTCAGCGGGCACTTGACATTCTGAACCGCGACGGAGCGCGCCCGCCGCTTGCGCCCGCGGGCGGTCAGCGCGCTCCGCCCAGACCCCAATTCGACGACTGCAGGCGGACGCCGAAGGTGACCGCGCTGACCGTGGAGCGGAAGGGCGGCAACCGTCCTTTCTCGAAGGCGACAAAGAGGGCGGAGGCCAACTTCGGCGCCGAGACGAACGTCCATTGGGCGCAGTTCTTCATGTAGTGCACCCAGTCGTTTTGCATTTCACCCCGCACGTACATCGTTTGGGTGACGGTCAGCGAGAACCGCCCGTCGAAATCGATCCCCGCGTCGCCGCCCAGATAGGCGCGGGTGAACCTGCCGAGCGGGGTCGCCGCAGTTACCGGGTTGCCTCGCAGGTAGGACCTTCCTTCTTCGAAACCGGCGAAGGGAGAGAGCGTCCGTCCGATCTTCTCGCCGGTGGTGCGGCGGTGCCCGGTGCCTTTCAAGGACTTGGGGTCGACCACCGGCCGGTTCGCGATACCCCAGATGGGCCGCACCTCCGCCATCAGCTTTGGCTCAATCAGCTTGAAGTCGCGATCCGAGGTGCTCTTGGCGGAGAGGATGAGCCGCACCAGGTTGTCGCTGATGCCTCTCCGCCGGTTGCGGGCGTACCAGCGGAGTTCGTATTCGGGACCGGCGACAATCCTGTTCTGGGACAATGTGTCCTTGCTGATCCGCTGGTTGGAGGCGTGGGCCTCGATGGCCAGCGGTGTGAAGAACGTGACGAAGCTGTCGCCGAGATGGTGGTAGCTCATCGACCGCACGCGCGGAATCGGCGCGAAAAACAGGTCGCCGGTCGCCCTGGTGGTTCGCGAGCGCGTGGCCACGCCATTCGCGGATGTGTCCTGCACCGATGACAGCACAACGCCCGACAGGTCCAACTCTCGCACGAAGCTCTTGGCTGCCGCGGTGGACGGGCCGACGGCCGCCGGCGCCTGCGGACCGGCAAGACTGGAGTTCGCGACGGCCTCGGTCAGGTCGGCGGGCAGGGGCGGCGCGCCTGAAGCCGGTGGCGATGCGAACTCGAGTTTGGCGTCGAGGCTGCCGGCCGGCAGCGGACGGCGCAGTTCCAGGCAGACTTTCAGTTCGCGGGGAGGCGTGAAGACGGCTTCGGGATGCCGCGGATCGGGCGTCCAATCTTCGGCGCCGCCGCCCATGACCTCGATACGGCCAACCACTGCGATCTTTCGCTCCTCGTCCATGGCCTGGACGCTGAACGGGAAGAGGGGCGCCGGGTCCAGCCGGGAAGCCGCATCGATCCACTTCCAGATGCTCACCAGGCGGCCCTGGACCGCCGGGGTGAAGTCCGCCGCCTTCTCGATCTTGAAGATGACTGTGACCCGGTCCGCCCCCGCGCAGCCGGGCACGCTGGTGGCCAGCGAAGTCTTGATGGGTTGCGCCGCCTGAAGACACGCCGCGCAGGCTAATGCCGTCGCAGTCAGGGTACGGTTCACGAAATCACCTCGTTGCTCCTCTCAGCCGAGCGGTTTGGAAGTAGCGTAGGTGTCGAAGATCTGTCCGGCGACGGTGCCTGCCTGCTGATCCAGGCCCACCGAATCCAGAAACTGGCGCATGACTTGGCTTGCGAGCTCTCGATGATCTTCCTGCAACATCGGCACCAGGGTATCGCGTGCCGAAAAGGCGGCCAGGTTCTGGTCCGCCGCGAAGAAAAACGCGAGGGTGGCTTTGTCCCAGGTGTTTCCAAGAGCGTTCATTTTGCCCGGTTGCATCTTCTCCAAAGTGGCCCGATATCTGGCAGTGGCGTCTTCCGGCGTAAACTTCATACGCGGCTCCTTGCGATGGCTTCCACAGTATAAGTGGAATGCCCGGAGGCGGACTGTAGGGAGAATTCCGGAAAAACGTCAGCGCGGCAGCACGTCTGCGACCCGTTTGCCGGCGTTGGGGACCGCGGCCGCGTAGTCCTCTCCCAGCAGTGCGGCGAGCGTGGCGGCGACCTGGCTTTGGGTTACGGCTGGAACGTTCGCGCGTTCGCCCTGAGCCGCGGTGTCCGGGCCGAGCATCGCCATCCAGATGTACTTCGAATCGGGGATCTTCTCGCCGTGACTCTTCCACTCCACGGGAGCTTCCCCGCGGCCGTGATCGGCGAGGAAGATGAGTGTCGTTGTGCCGCGATACTGAGGCATCGACTGCACCGTCTTCCACAACTCTTCGATGAACTGGTCAACGCGGCGTGCGGAGCGGAGGTATTCTTCATAGTTGCCGGCGTGTGCCCACTCGTCGGTTTCGCCGAGCGAAAGGAAGAGCACGCGCGGGCGGTGCAGTTTGACGTACTGCATGGCCGTGTGGAAGGGGAAGGAGTCGAAGGGCTCGTCGTCCCAGATGCGCGTGTCGGCCTTGACGCGATTGAGGAGTGCGATTTCGGGGGTGACGGGCGGCGCCAGCAGGGGGTCGTAGCCGGCGTTGGCAACAAAGCCGCCGCGCGCGCCGTTGGCGGCGGAGGCGATCACGTTCCACGCGCCGAAAGCTGCCACCTTGCCGCGGAAGGCGGGTTTGTGGTTGAGCCACTCGAGCACGGTGACGTTCGGGTTGGGGACGTTCTTGTTGCTGTCGATGCGCGGGTCGGCGAAGCCGCAGAGTGTTTCGCTGTAGCCGGGGTAAGAGAAGTTGTGGCCGTTGGTGACGTAGGCCTCGGAGTGTCGGTCGCGGTTGCCGTAGATCTGCCCGCCGGCGGCGATTGTGCGCCACAGGAAGGGCATGAGAGCCTCGCGGCGCGCCTGGGGCGTGTCGCGCCAGTAGGTCTTCTTTAGCGCGTCGGGATCGCCGACGTCGTTCTCCTTGATCATCAGGGCGGCGTCGGCGCCACGGAAGACCTCCTGCCAGCGTAGCCCGTCGGTCATGACGAGGATGACGTTTTGGGTCTTGCGCGCGGGCTGCGCCAGAGAGGCGAAGGGCAGCGCGGCCACGAGGAGCAGGGCGCGCCGCGACTGGGAGAATCGGCGGTTCATGGGTTTTCGCAGTGATGCTGCGAACGAAGTGTAGCATTACCAATCGGGCGAAAGCGGCAAAACTACGGCGGCCGGAGTGCGGGCCACGTACACGAACATCACGGACCGGCTCAACTACAACATCCCCAACCTGAACATCTCCGGCAGCGGATTCGGAAAGATCACCGTGGCGGCGCTGTTGGACTTCGGCGGCAACCGGACGGGGCAGATCGCGATACGGCTGGAGTTTTAAGCGCTCAAACGGGCTGGACAGCGGGGCGGGCCGGCGGGTCTGTCCTGCTTGCTTATTGCCTCGGGGGCTGCATCACGCGCCAGGCACCCCTGGTTTCGCCGAGCGCGCGGCTCATGCGGATGGCAGTGACCTCGGTCAGGATTCGCTTGGCCAGTTGTTCGATGGCATCGAGCGCTTGAAGGTCGCTGCGCAATCCGTCGGCGGGAAGCGCGGCCAGCCTCAAAGCAACCTGGGCTACCTGTTTCGCGAGTTCGTCCACCTGGGTTTCCTGTGACGGCGTAGGCGCCGCTCAGGACCATGGTATCCGGCATGGGCCGCGCCGAATACTCGCTTTGGTTAGCGCGCCGGTATATACGGTACCTGTCGGGGCCACACCGGCGGGTTGGCTCCGGTCTGTTGTGCGGGCCTACACTACCTGGTGATCGAGGGCGGGGCGTCTTCCGGACGGCTGCCCCACTCGCGGTTGGGCTCCGCGCCCATGACGAACACCAGTACGCCTCCGCGCAGGATCTCCTCGTGGGAGAGCCAGGTGCGGCTGAGCGGTTTGCCGTTGAGCGTGGCGGATTGGATGTACTGCCTGCCGCTGGAGGCGCCGCGCGCCCGGATCGTGAGCGCCTTGCCGGCGGGCGGATGGATCACCGCTTCCTCGAAGAGCGGCGTCCCGATCTGGTAGACCGGGGTCCCCGGCGCGACCGGGTAGAAGCCGAGCGCGCTGATGACGTACCAGGCGGACATCTGGCCGGCGTCGTCGTTGCCCGCGATGCCGGCGGCGCGGTCCAGATACTGCTCGTCCATCACCTGGCGGACGTGCTGCTGCGTCTTCCACGGCGCGCCGGCCCAATCGTAGAGATAGGCGATGTGGTGGCTCGGCTCATTGCCGTGGTCGTAATACTTGCCGGCGAAGAGGCGGTCGAGTTTGTCGATGAAGGCCGCGCGTCCGCCGACGGTGCGGATCAGCCCCTCGATATCCTGCGGCACGAAGAAGGTGTACTGGAAGGGCAGGCCCTCGGTGATGTACGTGTACTTGCCGGCGGGGTCGAAGGGCGAATCCCAGGTGCCGTCGGCGTGCCGTCCGCGGGCGAACCCGGTGGTGGGATCGATCACGTTGCGGTAGTTGCCGGCGCGCGCGAGAAACACCTTCGCGTCGGCGGATTTGCCAAGCGCTTCGGCCATGCGCGAGAGCGCGAAATCGTCGTAGGCGTACTCCAGCGTGCGGGAGACCTGCTCGCCCTTGTGGAAAGCGTCGCGCACGGGGTCTTCCAGCGGAACGAAGCCGTACTTCAGGTAGCTGTCGAGCGCCCGGCGGCCCTTGCCGTCGAGGTACTCATCGCGCGGAGGTTGCTCCATCGCGTTGCGGCGCATCAGCCGGTAGGCCTCCTCGCCATCGAAGCCGCGGATGCCCTTCACGTAAGCGTCGGTGATCATGGCGATCGCGTGGTCGCCGATCATCTCCTGGGTGTAGCTGTTCCACGCCGGGAAGATGGGCAGCCATCCCCCCTCGCGGCCCTTGGCCAGCAGCGAGTTCACCATGTCGCGCGTGCGGGCGGGATCGATCACGGTGAGCAGCGGATGCAGCGAACGGAACGTGTCCCAGAGCGAGAAGTCGCAGTAGTAAGTGAAGCCGCGCGCCGTCTCGATGCGGCCGCTTCCGGCGAATCCGGGATAAGTCCCGGAGACGTCGCTGAACGCACGGGGCAGTTGAAGCGCGTGGTAGAGCGCGGTGTAAAAGACACGCCGTCGGTCGGCGGAGGGGTCGCGGACTTCGATGCGGGAGAGCGCGTCGTTCCAGGCTTTGCGCGCGGCGGCGGAGACGCGGTCGAGGTCCCAGCCGGGAATTTCGGAGTCCAGGTTGCGGCGCGCTTCCTCGATGCTGGTGAAGGAGGTCCCGACCTTCACGCGGATGACATCGCCGTTGCGCGTGGCGAAGCCGAGGTACGCGCCGGGCGCGCCCTGGGTACCGTCCTGCGCGGCGGCGCCGTCGTGGCGTTCCGTGCCGCTCCAGACGCCGTACGACTTGAACGGACGGTCGAAGCGCGCGACGAAGTATCCGCTGAAGCCGGCGGGCTTGCCGCTGCCGGCGTAGAGACGGTGCGCCGGGTTGAAACCGGAGACTTCCCGGCGCGCGGCGTCGATCTGGACGTGCCCTTCGCCGGGGCGCGAGTTGGCCTGGATCACGATCCACGCGGCGGCGGCCGCCGGGTAGCGGAATTCGAGGATGCCGGCGCGCGAAAGCGCGGCGACGGCGGCGTGGATGCCGTAATCGTCGAGCGTGACTTCGTAGCGGTAGGGCGACATCTTCTCGCTCGCGCGCTGGAAGGCGCTGGCGCGGCCGGCGGCGGCGGTCTTCAGCGCGCCGGTGAGCGGCATGATGGTGAAACTGCCGTAATCCTGCGTGCAGGATCCGCTCATCCAGTGGCTGCCGCGGAAGCCCTGGATGCGGGCGTCCTTCTCGTAGTAGGGCGCGATGCACTTGGCTTCGGTATCACGGGTCTGCGGGGTCCACTGGGTCATGCCGAAGGGCACGCCCGCGTTGGGGACGGTCTGTCCGTCGCCGGCGGTGCCGATCATGGGGTTCACGGCGTCCACCGGTTCGACGGCCTGCGGCGACGCGATCGCGGCGGCGGTGAGAAGAATGGTGAAGAGAGCGGTGCGCATGGGGGAGACCTTCGAGTAGAACGGCATTGTAGCGGCCGGATGCGAACAGGGTCAACGCGAGGGGCGCGTTGGATTACAATCGTCCCCGGAGGAGAATCCGTGAAGACTTGGAAGGATGTAGTGCGACCGGTACTGCTGGCAGTGTGCGCGGCCGGCTTATCAGGACAGATGACGGCGATCGCGCAGACGCCGGCGCCGGGGCAGGCTCAGGCGAGGCGCCCCACCCCGCCGCGAACGAAGAAGCGCATCCTCGTGATCGGAGAGACCAAGGGATTCCAGCACGATTCCGTGCCGGTGGCGATGGCCTACATCTGGAAGTGGGGGCACGATACCGGCCTGTGGGACGCGTACCTACGGACCGATACGGAACTGCTGACGAAGAAGAACATCGGGGCCAACGCCAAAACGCTGCCGGACTTCGACGCGGTGGTGTTCGATAGCACGACCGGCGAACTCGATCTGCGCGACGATCAGAAGGCGGACCTGCTCTCGTTCGTACATGACGACGGCAAGGGCCTTGTCGGAGTGCACGCCGCCGCGGACTGTAACTACAAATGGGACGCGTGGGCGGACATGCTGGGCGGGTGGTTCGACCAGCATCCGTGGATGACCTTCGAGGCACCGATCATCCGTGAGGACTCCGACTTCCCGGCGACGCGCCATTTCCCGAAGGCGTTCGTGAAGCGCGACGAGATCTACCAGTTGAAGAACTGGTCGCGCGACAAGGTGAACGTGCTGCTGCGTCTGGACGAGACCAAGCTGAGCTACGAGAACAATCCGCGCATCCATCGCGAAGACCGCGATTTCGCCGTGGCTTTCGCCAAGATGTACGGCAAGGGCCGGGTGTTCTACTCGACTCTGGGGCACACCAACGAAGCCTGGGACGATCCCGACGTGCAGAAGATGTACTTCGAGGCGATCCGCTGGACCCTGGGGATGACGGAAGGCAGCACGGCGTCGCATCCGCGCCGCGAGCAGTAGAGAGAGCCGCACACCGGCAAGTGAGGGCCGCGTCAGGCCGGCCGGGTCACTCGTGACGCCCGCCTGAACGGCTCTCAGATCCGTGCCCGCCTGCCGGACCAGTCTGGTGAGTCGCGCCTGACGGGCCGGGCTCCGCATGGCATGAGCCACCGCGGTCGCCGGAATCGTGATCGCGCAACCGCATCGGGCAGTCCGACGCGCCGTATACCGTGCTGGCTCGCGAAATGAACACATCGGAGGGGGCGATCAAGGTAGCGATTCACAGAATACGCAAGCGCTATCGCGAGCTGCTTCGCCACGAGATCGCGGATACCGTGGCCTATCCGGCGGAGGTTGAGTCGGAAATCCGGTACCTGGTAACCGTCCTCACAAGCAAGTAATTGCCCACTGTAAGTGGCCCACGGCCGTGCGTCCTACGCCAGAGCTATTCGGACCGCTTTGAGCGCCAGCCAGAGGTAATCGCCTGGAACGTATAACGCGCGTGTCGCGGATTGGAGGGCCGACTCGTGGCCGGGAGGCCCGGCCCACCGGCGTAATACAATGGCGGGCATGACCCGTACCATCTCGTTGTGCACGCTCCTCGCGGTAGCGTTTGTGATTCCCGCCCCGGCGCAGAAGGGCAGCCAGTTCGTGGGGCGGTGGGACTTCAACCTGACGCAGGGCGGTACCAACCGCGCCGCGTGGCTGGGGATCACGGAAAAAGGCGGCGCCCTCGACGTCTGGTATCAGCCGACCGGCGGCAATGTCTACCAGATCAAGCAGCCGAAGGTGGAAGGTTCGAAGCTGGTGCTGCCGATCTCTGCGGCGAGCCCGAAGAACAATCGTCCCGCGGTGACGTGGGAACTGGAAGCCGCTGGCGGCGAACTCAAAGGGGTGCAGAAGCGCGGCAGCGAGACCACGGCGCTGCCGGGCGTGCGCGCTCCCGAATTGAAGCACGCCGAACCGAAGGCGTGGAGCGCGCCGGAACCGCTGTTCGACGGGAAGGACCTGAACGGATGGGGGCCCATCGGCGACCCCGCCAACAGCCACTGGAAGGTCGAGGACCGCATACTGGTCAACTCCGAGCACGGCGACAACCTGAAGACCACGCGCAAGTTCGAAGATTTCAAGGTGCACTTCGAGGTCAACGTTCCGGACCACGCCAACAGCGGTTTCTATCTGCGCGGGCGGTATGAGGTGCAACTGGAGTACGAACCGCTGACGTCGAATCCGCCGGAGCGCCGCATCGGTTCCATCTACGGGCGCATCACCCCGAAGGACCTGCCGCGCAAGCCGGGCACGTGGGAGACGTTCGACGTGACGCTGGTCGGGCGGACGGTGACGGTGGTGCGCGACGGCGTGACCACCATCGATCACCAGGAGATTGAAGGCATCACCGGCGGCGCGCTGGACGCCAACGAAGGCGAACCCGGTCCCTTCTACATTCAGGGCGACCACACCGGCGGGCTTAAATTCCGCAACATTACGGTGTCGGTTCCCAGGTAAGGCGGGCGATCATGCGCGCCATCGCCGCGGTTCTGCTGCTTTCTCTCGGCGCGGGTGCCGCCCCGCTGCCGAAGTTGCGGGTCAGCGACAACGGCCGCTTCCTGGTATCGGAGGGCGGGCAGTCGTTCTTCTACCTGGCCGACACCGCGTGGGAACTGTTCCACCGCCTGGACCGCAAACAGGCGGTGGAGTATCTCACGCTGCGCGCGGCGCAACGGTTCACGGCGATTCAGGCCGTGGCGCTGGCGGAACTCGACGGCGTCACCGTGCCCAACGCTTACGGCGACCTGCCGCTGGTGAACAAGGATCCGGCGCGGCCCGTGGAAGCCTACTGGCGGCACGTGGACTACATCGTGAACCAGGCCAACGCTCGCGGACTGTACGTCGCCATGCTGCCGGCGTGGGGGCGGTGGGTGACGGGGAACCGGCGCGGCGACGAGGCGCTGCTGACGGCGGCCAACGCGCAAGGGTACGGCGAGTTTCTCGGGCGGCGCTACGCAAAGAAGGGGATCATCTGGATCCTGGGCGGCGACCGCACACCCTCCGGATACGAAGAGGTGTGGCGCGCGCTGGCCAGGGGGATCGCGATCGGGGTGAGCGGGCGCGAGGACTACGCGGCGGTGCTGATGAGCTTTCATCCGCGCGGTGGCGAGACTTCGGCCACGTGGTTCCACAACGACCCCTGGCTGGACTTCAACATGCAGCAGACCGGCCACGGGCTGGCCGCGGATGTGCGCAGTTGGGAGCGGATCGCGCGCGACTACGCGCGCACGCCGGTAAAGCCGGTGCTGGACGCTGAGCCGCTCTACGAAGACCATCCGCTGGCCTTCCGCGCTCGCGACAACGGCTACTCCTTCGACGCGCACGTGCGGCAGCGCGCGTATTGGGACACGTTCTCCGGCGCCTGCGGGCACACCTACGGCAATCACGCGGTGTGGCAGATGTACGCGCCCGGGCGGCAGCCGGTAAACGGTCCGCTGTTCTACTGGTACGAGGCGATCCACCGACCCGGGGCCGCCGAAATGCAGTACGTGCGGGCGCTGCTCGAATCGCGTCCGTACCTTTCGCGCGTGCCGGACCAGGGGCTGATCGTAGACGCGCTCACAGGGGCGGACCACATCGTGGCCACGCGCGGCGAGGGCTACGCCATGGTTTACAGTCCGCAGGGGAGGAAGTTCACGGTGAGGCTGGGCATGATCTCGGGGAGTCAGGTTCGGGCGTGGTGGTACAACCCGCGCGATGGTGCCGCAAAAGAAGCGGGCGCCTGGGAGAACCGAGGCGCCCGTGAGTTTGTCTGTCCCTCCGAAGGATTTGGCTCGGACTGGGTGCTGGTGCTGGACGATGCCGCCCGCGGATTTGGCGCGCCGGGGCGGTATCCGTCGCTCAGCGGTGCCAGCGGCCCCAGCGTCCGCCGCCCATGAACACCCCCACGCCGCCGTAGTATCCGTAAGGATATCCGTAGCCGTAGCCGCCGTACGGATAGCCCCACCAGAAGGGATCGGGGTACGCATACGGGCCGTAGTAGGGCGCCGGACGCGGTTGCGGGCGCCGGACCAGTTGCGCGGTGACGGGGTGGTTGTAATCCTCGGGTCCCACGAAGCGGTAGGCTTGCGGGGCGCGCGCGATGTCCACCGAAATCGGGTTGTCGATACGGAAGGTGAGCGGCGTTTCGGGCTCGACCACCGTGGGGTGTCCCTTGGTGAGCATCACGCCGATCATGCCGGCGGCGGCGCCGACTCCGGCGCCGATGAGCGCGCCGCGTCCCCAATCCGCCATGGTGCCGATGGTGGCGCCGACCGCGGTGGCCGTGCCGACCGTTGCCGCCTGCTGTCCGGCGGGAGTAGTGGTCCCGTTGCGAGTGACCAGCTGCGATTGCACGTTCACCTGTGTGCCGTCGGCGAGAGTGATGCCGGTGAGTTGCAGGCCGAGATGGGAGACCCCCTTGCCGGCCCGGGCCTTCACGGCCTCGGCGACGCGTCCGGTGACCGTCTGCCCGCGCTGCGCCACCACGACTCCGTTCACGACGAGCGGTTGCGCCAGCGACGCGGAGAAGAAGTCGCCCTGTTGATTGCGGTCGCTCGAGAGCGGCTGGTTCACGCGCACCGTGATGAAAGTACCGGCCGGAACGGTCACTTGCGGGGGCAATCCGTAGCGGGGCGGCGCGGCCATCGGACGGCGCTCCGCGGGGGGCGTCTGCGGCGTCTGCTGCTGCCCATATTCGTCGGCGCGGGCGACCGGTTCGGTGGGATCCTGGGCGACAGGGGCCGGCGGCGCGGCCGGTTGCGGCTGGGCCTGCGTCTGCGCCGGATCGTCCACGCGGCGCCATCCGCCGGTGTTTTGGGTCTGTGCCAAGGCGATTCCCGAAGTGGTCAGAAGGATCAAACTGAGAGAGCCTATGCGGGTCATATTCGTGCCTCGATCTTGCACTTGAGCGGTATGCACGTTGCTCGCCAATCCTAATTTGTTGTAGGATATAGGCTTGCAAAACTGCCGCATGGCTTGACTGCACCAGATCTGGTGGTTTTCGGCCACCGTTCGGGGCGCGGCGGGCGCCAGGGTGGCGTGTGCCGGGTCAGTTGCGGATCCTGCGCAAAGGTAGCTAAAATCGTCGCGTTCACAGAAATCCATGGAGGACTCATGTCGGTTGAGCAGAAGGTGAAGCAGATTATTGTCGAGCAGTTGGGCGTCGATGAGAGCCAGGTAGACAGCAGCGCGTCGTTCGTTGACGATCTCGGCGCCGATTCACTGGACATCGTTGAGCTGGTGATGGCTTTCGAAGAGGCCTTCGAGCTCGAAATCCCCGACGAAGACGCGGAAAAGATCACCACCGTCAAAGACGCCGTCGAGTACATCGAGAACAAGGCCGCCAAGAAGTAGCCGGGCCGCGAACCTTTTCGCGGCCGAGGACCATCGTATCGAATTGGCGGGCGGCCGGGCGTGGCCTGCTGTTAGGCCCGGCGGCCTGTTGGAGGCGATGGGTGGCGCGGTCCCTTGATGCGAACGGAGAAACAGAATTTGTCGCGTAGAGTCGTGGTGACAGGTGTAGGTCTGGTGACCCCGCTGGCGGTCGGAACGGAGGCGTCCTGGGAGGCGATCCTGGCCTCGCAAAGCGGCATCGGCACGATCACTCAGTTCGACGCCGCCGCCTTCGCCTGCCGGATCGCCGGGGAAGTGAAGGGCTTCGAACCCGGGGCCTACATCGAGAAAAAAGAAATCAAGAAGATGGGGCGGTTCATCCAGTTCGCCATCGCGGCGGCGGATTTCGCCCTGGCCGGCAGCGGCCTGAAGATCGGTCCGGAGATCGCCGAGGAAGTCGGCGTATACATCGGCAGCGGGATCGGCGGGTTCGAGGTGATCGAACGCGAACACCAGACGCTGCTCGAACACGGGCCGCGGCGCATCTCGCCCTTCTTCATTCCGGCGACGATCATCAACCTGGCCAGTGGACACGTATCGATCCGCAGCGGGGCCAAGGGTCCGAACTCGGCGACGGCGACGGCGTGCACTACCAGCGCGCACTCGATCGGCGACAGTTTCCGCATGATCCAGCGCGGCGATGCGGTCGCGATGATCTGCGGCGGCGCGGAGGCGGCGGTTACGCCCATGGGGATCGGCGGATTCGCGGCCATGCGCGCGCTTTCCACGCGCAACGACGAGCCGCATCGCGCGTCGCGCCCCTGGGACAAGGATCGCGACGGGTTCGTGGTGGGCGAGGGTGCCGGAATCCTGGTGCTCGAGGAACTGGAACTCGCGCGCGCCCGCGGCGCGACGATCCTGGCCGAACTGGTGGGTTACGGGATGAGCGCGGACGCGTTCCACGTGACCGCGCCGCCGGACGATGGCGACGGCGCCTATCGCGTGATGCGCAACGCGCTGCGCGATGCCGGCATTCAACCCGAACAGGTGGATTACATCAATGCGCACGGCACCTCGACCGAGGTCGGCGACAAGGCGGAGACGAAGGCGATCAAGCGCGCCTTCGGCGACCACGCCTACAAGCTGTGCGTGAGTTCGACCAAGTCGATGACCGGGCATCTGCTGGGCGGCGCCGGCGGGCTGGAAGCCGGGCTCACGGTGCTGGCGATCCGCGATCAGGTGGCGCCGGCGACGGTGAACCACGAAGTGCCGGACCCGGAATGCGACCTGGATTACGTGCCCAACAAGGCGCGGCCCATGCCAATCGAATACGCGCTGTCCAACAGCTTCGGCTTTGGCGGCACCAACGGCGCGCTCATCTTCAAGCGGTACACTGAGTAGCGAGCCCTGCTCGCGACCCCGCGCGAGTCGCTCCACGAAAATCCTATGAAAATCGTCGTAGCCATCAAGCAGGTGCCGGCGCGCGATTCGCAGTTGCGCATCGCGGCATCCGGCAAATGGATTGAAGAGGACGATCTCACCTACGAGATCAACGAGCCTGACGCCTACGCTCTCGAAGCGGGGCTGCAGCTGAAGGAGAAGCACTCCGGCGAAGTCGTGGTGCTATGTCTCGGTCCCGAGCGCGCGGGGAGCACCATCCGGGAGGCGCTGGCTAAAGGCGCCGACCGCGCGATCCACATCGGGGAAGAGGACCTGAACGGCTACGATCCTCTGGCCGCGGCGCGGTTGATGGCGGCGGCGCTCCAGAGCGAAGCGCCGGACCTGGTGCTGACCGGTTTACAGTCCGACGATCTCGGTTA
>JAFDVU010000003.1 GCA_018268835.1 Acidobacteriota bacterium
CGGAATCAAACCGAATCCCCGACCAGTCGCCTGCCGCCGGCACCGTCGCACTGCCATCACCGTTCGAGTCGCCGCCTACGGTGTCGTCCCGTTCCGATGTGAAGTAGATCGGCTGCGCCGCCGTCCCGTTCGCTACCAGTGTCCCCTGCACCCTCAAATATGCCGAAGTGTAGCAACATCCGCCCGGCGCGTAGCGGAACTTCACCACAACACCCGGCACGATCGTTAGAGTTGCGCCTGCTCCTACCGTGAGGCCGCCGCTGGGGATGACGTATGGGCTCTGGCTAAGGTCCCACGTCGTGCTCGCTGCAATCACAGAAAGCCCTGCTTGGGTTACGGTGAAGGACTGCGTCCCTAGCGATAGCACACCTGTACGCGGCGGGCCGGGGTTGACGGCCACAGTGTAGTTGGCCGTGCCGCTGATACCGGGGGGTACAGCCCCAACCGTAATCCAAGGCACCGAAGCCGACGGTGTCAGCGAACATGTCGCGTCCGAAGATCCTACCGTGGCAGTTCCGGACCCTCCCGTAATCGGGAACGAAGTGGAGGAGGTTGCCGTCAGCGTATACGTGCATCCACCCGCATGCGGCTCCATCCCCGCTAACGCCTTAACCCCAGCGCCGTCTTGCCCGATAAGGAGTTTGTGCCCCTCCACGCTTATTGAGCCTGAACGGGACTGCATATCCTTGTTGGCACCTACCCTAATGTCCAGAACGCCCGGACCGACCTCGGCGCTGGCTTGAGCGGAGATCCACACGGGCAGTCCCGTTGCACGCCATTCACAATTCGGTGCTGTCGGGACAACACGCAGGGAATCGGTGCCGCCTAGACGACCGAAAGACCGGTTGGTCCACGAGAAATCGTAGCCGCACGGGGATAGCTGGCTGATGAACGTGCCGCTGCCTAACACGGCGTCTGTTTGCCCAACCTGGGGGAAGTCATTGCTTCGACCGTCGGCTGCACTGGCGTCGCCAGCCAAGTACGCATGATTGTCCTTATCAATGACAATCGCCACCGCGCGATCCGCATCGCTGCCGCCCAGGAATGTACCATCGATCAGGGCGTCTCCCGACACGCTCACTCTGACAAAGAAGGCGTCCTGCGGTCCGGCCAAGGCCGCCTGGACCGCGCTGCGCGTTGGAAAGTCGGAGGATTGGGTCCAGCCGCCGACAAACGCCTCACCCACATCGTTTGCCCGAATGGTGAGTCCGCGGTCAGCCTTCGTGCCCCCGAGGTAGGTCGAGTACTCAAGTGCGCCATCCGGACCTAGCCGTGTAACAAAGGCGTTCTCGGTACCGCGCAAAAACGAGGAGAGGGCGGAGATCGTCGGGAAGTCGGGCGACGAAGTCCAGCCGGTGACATAGGCTCGTCCGGCACCATCAACCGCAACACCGAGAGCCTCGTCTGAGCCGCTCCCGCCAAGGAGTGTGACGTAATCAAGAGCGTTGCCGTCGCTATTGAGCTTGGCTAGGAACGCATCCGTTTGTCCCAAATACGGTCGTGCCGAGAGGCCCATGGCGATTTCCGGCGATGTCGTGGCGCCCGCGACGTAAGCCCGCCCTGTGGCATCCACGGCAATGGACTCGCACCGGTCCTCACCACTGCCACCGAAATAGGTGGAGAACAGAATGGTGGCGCCGTCACCGCTGATCTTGGTGACAAATCCGTCGGAAGAGCCTCGCAAGGTGGCCTGCACACCACCGCGAATCGGGAAATCCAAAGATGTAGTCGCACCCGCCAGATAGGCATTTCCCTGTGAATCGACCGCCATGGCGCGTACTTCATCAGTGCCCGAACCGCCGATGTACGTAGAAAAGACCACTTCGCCTTCCGGACTGAGTTTGGCCAGGAACCCGTTCCTTGGGCCTCGGAGGGCTGACTGAAGCGGGTTGCGAGTGGGGAAGTTGACAGATGTGGTCCAACCTGCCAGGTACACGCTGCCCTGTTCATCGGTGGCGATACCTGTGGCACGGTCTTCGCCAGTTCCACCCAGAAAGGTCGTAAAGACGACCTTGCCGCTGGCGTCGATCTTTCGGATGAAAGCATTCGCACCGCCAGCGGTCATCTGCTGTTCGGTCGCCGACGCGGCTCTGGAAATTGTCGTGCCCGCGACATAGAGGTTACCGGAGCCGTCGCGGGCGATGCCGGCTACCGATTCGGAGCCAGTGCCGCCAAACTGGGCGGAATAGGTAACGACGGGATCGATAACCAGTGGGTGGCTTCGGTCGTAGGCACCCACCTCAATCGCGATGAAGCCTTCCGATGTAAGGCGATATTTGCCCGGGACTGAAACACGCTTTCCCCGAATCTCCTGGTACAGGATTGCCGGTGCTTGGCGAAGATGTCCCCGAGGCGTCTGGAAGATAACTGATCCATCCTGGTCGGTCTCAATGCCGGACACGCCCTCGGCCCTGATCTCAATTCGTCCCGGATCGGCCCCTGGCGCGACTACAAAATCGTACTCGAACCTCGAACCGACACCATAGAGGACAACATCGATGCCCGGCCAAACGCTACGGTATTGGATCTTCTCGTAACTTCGAATGCCCGTTCGCCAATTCCGGCCCTTTTGGCCGAGGAAGTAGTTAACGGTCGTGCCAGCCGGTGCCGCGCCTTCCGGCGCGGCGCTCCGGCTTCCGCGGCTCCAAAGCCAGTGAACCGTGTCGGCGGGCCCGCTAAAGGTGAACCCTCCCGCATGTGCCGTGAGACGGTAGCCGGCCATGCGAGCCTCAAAAGCCGGACTGCCCGGAGACATGGAACTCTTCTCGAAGCGCCAAATCTCGCACTGGTATGGATTCCAGGTCACTCGCGAAGCCGCCGTCGCGATATCGGTTGCCAGCGAGATCAAGCAAATGCTGGTAAAGATCGTAGGCCAAACGCGTCGGGTCGAACGGCCATCCTCAATCATTGCTGTGCTCCCCGTCTTCCGAGTAGTCCATTATATTGGTGATCACCTTTAAATAACAGGAGAAACTGACATTCGCATCTGAATCGGTCCCAAAGGTCCCTTGTCCTAACCCGACAACGGGCGGCAGGTACTGTATGTACCGGGGCGGAGGCGGAGCCTCGGAGCGAAAATCGCCGCCACTGGTTCCTGTAAGGCTCGTTCTATGTCGGTCCCCCACATGCTACCCGCCATCATCTTTCCCGATAGGGTCAAACGCCCTCTCCACCCGACAGGGACGATTCCGATCACCCGGGTTCCCGGCCGCACCGGCCGTCCGCCAACGCCGTCATAACGCTTCAGCTATGCTGAGAAGCTAACCCATGTTCATTTTCGGGTCATTGGCATCGGGCTGAAACTTTTATGAAAAACTTCTGAAGGCACCCGTGGGAACCTCCAACCGCTTATTCTTCTATCGCTTCGGGCCCTTCTGTCTGAGCGGCGGGGAGCGCGTCCTGAGGCGAGACGGCCAAGCGGCCAATCTCGGGCCGAAAGCCGTTGATACGCTTCTGGTCCTCATACAAAACCGCCACAGAGTGGTCCCCAGGGAAGAACTGATGAAGGAGGTCTGGCCCGACAGTGTGGTCGAAGAGAATAATCTCGACCAGCAGATCGCGGCGCTGCGCAAGGTTCTCGGCAAGGATGCGATCGAAAATGTCCCGAGGCGGGGATATCGGTTTCTGCTCGATGTCAGGGAGGAACACGAGCGGCCTCAGCCAGAGGGCAGGAAGCGTTTCTGGCTCATTGTCGCGGCAACCATTGCCATGGCCCTCGTGGGCGGCTGGCTAATTCGAAGCCGCACCGCGAGCCAGCGTTCCGTCCCATCATCGCGGTACCGGCAGGCGGTCGTGGTCCTCGGGTTCAAGAACCTGTCCGGTGGCCAGGAATCGGCTTGGCTATCCACAGGTCTTGAGGAAATGGTGAGGGCCGAACTCTCCGCTGCGAAGAATCTGCGCACCATCTCTGGCGAAGAGACAGCCCGCGCCAAGATCGATCTGAGCCTGCCGGATGCCGACAGTCTTTCGCTGGGCACACTGGCGGCTATCCGGAAGCGTCTGAACGCCGATCTCGCTGTTCTGGGGTCTTATGCGGTGATCGGCCAAGGACTGACCGCGCCGGTGCGGCTCGATATAGCCGTCCAGAATACCGGCAGCGGGGAGGTCACCGTCTCCGTCACGCGAACCAGCAGTCAGGCTTCCTTGCCCGAAGTTATTGCATCCATTGGCACAACACTGCGCAAAGAGTTGGGCGAGAAAGAACTCACAGCAACTGAGGCTCAGGCTCTGAGAACGACCTATCCCCCCAGCCTGGAAGTCGAGCGTCTCTATGCCGAAGGCCTAGGGAAACTGCGGTTGCTGAATGCTGTTTCCGCGCGCCCTGTACTGGAGAAGGCGCTTGAGACGGAGCCGGGCTATGCACTCGCATATAGCGCTCTGGCGGATTGCTGGTCCATCCTGGGCTATCAACAGAAAGCAAAGGAGGCTGCCACGAAGGCCTTCGATCGTGCATCGGGCCTGCCTCGGGAATCGTTCCTGCTGCTCGAAGGCCAGTATCGCGAGCTAATGAACGAATGGGAGCGCGCGATTCAAATCTATCGCGCCCTTTGGACGTTCTTCCCGGATGAAACAGATTACGGACTCCGGTTGGCTAACGCTCAAACCAATGCTGGGAAAGGTAAAGATGCACTGGTTACGATCCAGGAGTTACGCAAAACAACCGGAGCGGATGACCCACGTGTTGATCTTGCGGAAGCAGCAACCGCGGAAGCACTTGGAGATTTTCGCCGCGAACAGACGGTCGCTTCCGAGGCGCGCAAGAAGGCTGAGGCGCGGCGGACACGGCTCGTGGCCGCGGCCGCATGGCTGCGGGAGTCTTGGGCAGAGAACCAGATGGGTGACCGCAAACCAGCGCTCGAGGCAGCGCAGCAGGCGAAAGCAATCTATGTCGAGGTCGGGGACCATGCTGGCGAGGCCCGAGCTTGGAAGAACATTGCCGACGTCCTGGATGACGAGGGCGATAGCATGTCTGCCAAAGGCGCATACGAACGTGCCTTGTCCATCTTCCGCGAAGTTGGCCATGAGGCGGCCGTGTCGGCGACGATCAACAACCTGGCGTATGGCCTTATGGATAGAGGGGACCTGAACGGCGCGAGAAAGATGTTCGAGGAGTCTGCGGGTATTGGCAGAAAGATCGCTGATCGCGCGCGCGAGGCCATCGCATTGAATGGTGTGGCCAATGTTCTATGGCGACAGGGGGATCTGAATGCGGCACTTGCCGTGTACCAAAACGTGGTGACGATCCACCGCGAACACGGGGACAAGGCGCGGACTGCGACAGTACTGGGCAACGTAGCAATCGTCTTACAAGACCAAGGCCACCTGGATGAGGCTAAGGCCAAGTTCGAGGAGTCGTTGGACATCATTCGCCAGATCGGCGATAAGCCCGGCCTTGCGCGAACGTTGGGGAATCTTGGGGAGTTGCTTCTGAAACAGGGGGATGTGACAGGCGCGAAGAAGCGGTTTGAGGAACACCTCTCCGTAGCGGAACAAATGGATGATAACCGGCAACGTGGATACGCGTTCTTCGGCTTAGGAGAGGCGCTGATGGCTGGAGGGGACCTCAGCGGTGCCAGATCGCGGTACGAAGACGCGTTGGCCGTACGAACGAAAATGAATGCCAAGAGCGTAATGGCGGAGAGCCAGCTTGCTCTTGCGGGCCTCGCGCTGGAAGAAGGCAAGTTCGGTGAGGCTGTTCAGCGGGCTCGGGATGCCCGTGCAGAGTTTCACCGGGAGCACGAGACTGACCAGGAAGCGCTTGCAATCGCAATCGAGGCCCGCGGACTGTCAGCTCAGGGGAAGTTGTCGGACGCCGCCCGAGCGGCGAAGCCTCTTGGCGAGCAATTACCCAAGATTCAGGACCGTGCTGAGCGGCTCGCGGTGTTGGCTACGGCCGCACCCGTGATGGCGAGAGCCGGTACAGTCGAGGCCGTCAAGGCGGAACTGGTAGCTGCCGAATCCGAAGCCGCGAAATTTGGCTATGGAGCCTTACGACTCGAGATTCTGTTGGCCCAGTCCGAGGTTGAGCGGAATCCCGTGACCGCTGCGCACCGTCTCGAGGCTATTGAACGCGAGGCGAAGGCCAAGGGCCTCGGACTGATTTCTCAAAAGGCTGCCGAGCGTCTCAGGTCTGCAAGCAAGTAGCGGCAAGCCCTATTTGTCTGGCACGAGATCCACGGCGAAGAGCGTCTCGACTAGGGGTTGCAGCCAACGGCGGTCGGCGTTGGCGCCGTACGAGTCCCACATCTGGATCGCCGCCTTGATGCGCGCGACCTCCGGATCGGTGAACTCGAACTCTTTGGCCGGGATGGAGAGCGCGGGATTCCACACCGCGCGCTCCTGGCCGGCGACGATTTCGCGCTTCAACTCGACTGCTTTCTCCTCGTCGGCGTTGAGTGCGATGCGATCCTGGACTGCCCAGATCGCGCGAATAGAACCCACGTCTGCCCGCTGTGCGCCCAGGAGCGCGTGCAGGTTCAGACGCTGGGTGTGATCAAGCGTCAACTTCATCGGTTTGCCTTTCGATTTACGGGTTGGAGTAGAGCAGGATGTAGCCTGCGGTCACGCCTGCGGGGTTCTTCACCTTGAGGCATCCGGACCATCCGGACGGGTTGCTCGCGCCCACGATCTCCGCGAGGCGGTAGCCGTTGCCGGTGCCTCCGGCGATGATCAGTTCGCCGCCCGCCGTGACTTCGAGCAACGTGTGGTCCGCGAGCGGGGAGCCAGGCCCGCGCACCTTCAACGGCGACTCTCCGCTATCCTTGCCGACGACCAGCAGCGGGCCGCATGCGATTCCGGCGCCAACTGTCGCGGTCTGGTAGCCCCACGTGCGCGCGTACCCGCGCTTAGGATCGTCGCCCAACTGGAGGCAAGCGCCCCACGCGTGGAACACGTTCCCGGCCGTCCAGCCATCGGTGTAGTGACCGATGGCCACCCAGAGCGACGTGGCGCCGCCCGTCATCGTGCCGGTGACCTTGAACCGCTGCCAGGAGGTCGTGAGCGTTACTGCGGTCGGGCCGACCAGCCACGTCGTCCAGCCGTTGTCGAGGATGCCGAGCGAGACGGTCATCGTTCCGGACGGCACCTTGAGCCAGACGTAAAACGTGTACTGGCCGTTGGCGGAGAGTCCCGCGACGTTCTGCCGGATCAGGCCCGCCGCGCCACTGGCGGTAACGGCGTCGGCGGTCGCGTTGCCATCGGGCGCGAGCACGCTGTTCCCGCTCACCGTGCAGGTGCCGCCGTTCTTGTCCCACGTCCCGACGCTGAAGTCTTCGGAGTACTTCAGCATGTTCTCGTACGACCCGCCGGCCGACTGGAACGGGCCGCACTCGATGGAGTTGAGGTGCGAGTCCAGGTACGCCCACAGGTTGTTGGCGGCGGCGTACGCGAACGACGCGCCGCCCGACCCGTCGCGCAGGACCACGGTGGCCGCCGTGGCGTTCGCGGTCGCATCGCTGATCTGCGAGGACGTGTGCGTGTGGACGGACGCCGCCTTGCCCGCGAGGTCCGTTACCAGGCCGGTGACGTCGGCCTCCGCATGGGTGTGGCTGGTCGGAGCTTTGCCAGCCAGAGCGGTGACGAGGCCGGTCACATCGGCCTGCGCGTGCGTATGGGTGAGCGGTGCCTTGGCCGCGAGATCCGTGGCGAGGTTCGTTACGTCGGCCTCCGCATGCGTATGGCCCGGAACCGACGCGAGCGCGATGGTGACGTTCACACGGTCGCTGGCGGGCACGTCCACGAACGTAAGCCCGATGTTCGCGCCCTGGATCAGGTTCAACGCGCGGCGCGTCCCGACCGCCGCACCGTTGTTCTGGATCGAGAATGGCAGCGACCCGGAGACGATATCTGCCGCCACGTGGGTGTGCGTGGGTAGGTCGCCGGCGACGAGTTGCGCGCCAGTCGTGGCGCGGCCCCATGAGTCCACGGTCACCTTGGTGTACGTGCCAGGACCGACGCCGGAGGCCGACAAGGAGATAACGCCCGCCGCCACGCTGATGCCGCCCACCGGGTCGATCTGTACGATGCCCTTGGCGAGCGTGCTCGCGTCCGGAACGGTGCTCGCGCCAAACGTCTGGCCGGCCGCGAAGTCGATGATCGCGTCCATCGCCAGATGGTTGTTGGCCGCGAGCGCTATGCCGAGGTCGCCGGAGTTGTCCTGCTTTCTCCACTTGACCGCGCCGCCGTTGGGCAGGCGTACCAGGCCGGTGCTCGACTTCGTGCCGGAGCCAAACTCGGCGCCGTCCTGGAACGTCTTGAGGCCGGTCACCGTGACCGCGCCGTCCTTCCGGATGTAATTGCGCGCGGCGGCGGTGCCCAACTCCGTCTCGATGGCCACGACCGCCGACTGGAGCGCGGTGATGAAGCCGGCCACCATGTTGGCCTTCACCGCGCCACCGTTGTTGTGGGTGGCGGCGGCGGTCCCGAAGGCTCCCCGCTGGCACCCCGTGAACTGCGTGGCGTTCTTGCCGGTGTACACGACCAGTTCGTCGTCCAGCGAGAGCACACCGTACGTCGCGGCAAAGCCGCCTGTGGTGGACGCCACGTTGATCGTGCTGTCGCCTGGATTCACCTGCGCCGTGGTCGTCGTCTCCAGGGGCTTCGCGGAGAAGGCATCGACCGGCGTGAACAGGCTGGCCGCGCTGTCGAGTGCTCCAGGATAGTTAGCCATTGCACTTTCTCTCGTTCAACTTGAAGCGATTGAGCGCGCCCGCAGCAGGCGGCACCACAACAGCCTTGGGCACCTCCAGCGTGCGCGCGAGGCGCGGCTTGTGGTACACCGTCGCGGTGGCGGGCGATTGCACCCACACCTCCAGCGGGTTTGGCCTGCCATTCAGGCAGTACTGGTCGAACGCCCAGAAGCACATCGAGTAGTACGGCGCGGTCAACCACTGGCCGTACGCCTGCGCCATCGGCGGGTCCGGAGGACCGTAGAGGCCCGCGAGGTACATGCACTCCGATGCGGGCCGTCCCAGCGTCTGCGCGCCGTACATCATCGTCTGGCGCATCAGGTTGGTGTTCTTGTTCCACACGTCGTAATCGAAACCCTCGCACCGGAAGTACTTCACGCCGTACGCCGACGACTTCCACTGCTCCGGCAGGTTGACGTGCATCAGCAGTTGCCGGTACTGGCTCTTGGGGGAAGGCTTCCCCTGGTTCGCATCGAGAGGCCACAGGCACTCGAACACCGCCGCCGGATGGGACGCGCGCACGTACGCAATCACGTCCTGGCAATAGGACCAGATCCGGTCCCGCAGGAAATCCGCAGTTTCCTTCGGGTGCGCCGGATCGCCAGCAGGATCATCCGTATTGGAAGTGAACGGCCAAATCTGGTGACCCTTCGCCGCCTCAAACGCATCGATCGTCTCCTGGTCGTAGAACGGCATCCCGCCCAGCGGGTCGCTGGCGCGGTTGTCGAAGTACCACCACTGCGTCTCACCGAACTGGAGCGCGACCGGCATCCCGCCCGCCGCGATCTGGTCGGCGCACTCCTTGTACATCTGCTTCAGGTAGTTCCGGACGCGCGTCCCGAAGTGCATCTGGTGCGAGGGCACGTCGAGATACACGTCCTCTCCGGGCGCCACGACGCCGCCCGAATAGTGCAGGTACTTGGCGCGCATCGGGGCGGGCGGGTTGTAGATTTCCATCGAGAACGCGAACGAAGCCAGGATGCCCGCTGCCGCGAACTGGCTGGCCAGATCCTTGATCCACTTCCGCGCGCCCTCCGTCATCACCGGCGACACCGAGTCGATCAACTCCCAATCGCCCTCCGTGCCTGCCTCGCCAAGGTGGTCCGTGAGGGTCGCCATCACCGACAACGGCGTCCTCTGGTACGAGTCGAAGCCGAGCGTGGCGCACGCAGATCCCTCGACCTTGATCGGGTGCGTGGACTCGATCCACTGCTGGCCATAACTCACAGCCTGCGCCGTCGCCGGAGCGCCGGCCGATTCGAACGCCGCCTCGATCTCCGTCGCGATCTCCGCGCCGGTCCTGGCCGCGCCCGCCGAGAGCGTGACGCTGACCTGCGGCCCGCCGTCGCCGTCGAACGTGAACAGGAGCGCGTCGTTGACGCCTGCGGTGATGGTGAAGGGTTCGTTCGCCACTCCAGGCAGGAGCGCGGTCCCGGTGCTCACGTACACGTTCGGGTACGTCCAGGACGGAGCCTTAGACTGGATGCGAAGCGTGGTGCTGCTGCCGTAGTTGTCGTCGGCCCACACGCCGGAGAACTGGTTGATCAGCACGCGCATCCAGTTGACGGCATCCTGCAACGACTCGCCCTCGATGATCGTGTGCTGCATGGACGACCCGCCGACGATGATCGTCACCACGTCCCCCGCCACCGGCGCGGCCACGCCGGGAGCCAGCGCATAGTCGATGGTGGCGTACGGATAACTCGCGCCCACGCGCCGCCGCTTGTTGTTCCAGAAGACGCCCATGTACACGTCGGCGTGGCCCTTGAATCCGCACTTCTGGAGATGCCAGAGGTGCCAGGCCGGGGGCTTCTTGTAGCCGTGGTCGGTGTCGAAGTCGATGGCCAGCGACACGTCCTGGTACGTCTTCTGCGGGTCCGGAACGTCCTGCGGCACCAACGGCCACAGGTAATCGAAGTAAAAGTAGTACCCGCTGCTGCCCTCGTTCTTCTCAAAAAGGGCGGTGATCACGACGGTGTGGTTTCCGGCCGCAACGCCGGAGGCGATCTTGACGTTCGCCGTGGTCCCGCCGTACTCGAACAGGTACAGATCGACGGGCGATTCGGCGGTCGGCGCCCCGTCCACATCGACGCTGATCTTGCCGCAGTCAGTGTTGAGGAAGGTCCCGAGGTAGAGGTCATGCTGCTCAGTGGCCGAGTAGGTGATCACGACCGCGCGCACGTCGTTCACATCGCTGGGGCCGGTGCGCTTCGCGTGGCCCATGCTCCACCACTGCGAGGGCCACCCGGTGGCGTACTTGTAGTCCTCCCAAAAGCCGGTGTACTTGCATCGCGCGTCGGCGCCCTCGATACGCTCTGAATCGCCGCCCACCTGGAGGCTGACGTCTCCGGTAACCGCGATGTTTGAGATGGTCGCGCCCCACTCCACGTCGGACTGGAAGCCGGAGATAGGCGGGAGCTTCTTCAGGCGCGTGCCCGCCGGCCAGGAGCCAGGCGTCGAGGACTCGTACCCGCGTTGCACCCGGATGCTGGTCGCGCCGCCAGCCACAAGCAGAATCCGCTCCTCGCTGGAGGCGTCTCCGATGAAATGCCGGCCACCCGTGAGGCTGGCCCCGCTGTCCACGCTCCAGGTGGTGTCACCCGGACCAACCGGCGCGGTGAGGAAGCACCCGTCCTCCAACGCCTCCTCCACGATCTCGAAGCGAGGCGCGAAGACCATGTACATCTTCCGGCAGTCCTGCGTGGGCACAGCCACGCCGTTCTTGTCGCTCAGCGCGCCCAGCGGGAGGTTGATGTGGTACTTCGTGTCGTTGTCGCCGCCCCGGAATCGGATGACCCGGTTCCCACCGAACGTGATGCCCTGCACATCCTTGCTGGCGTCGTACGACTCGTCCTGGAGGTCCACTGGAACCGTCTCGTGGTACGAGCGCACGGCCAGCACCTCGCCGTTGCCGAGCTTCCCGTACACGGGCGCGGGCGGCGTGCTGGTCTTGAACGCGATGGTCAGCGTGGTCCCGGTGGCGGTCGCCTCGATCACACCCGACTGGTCCGGGCCGGTGACCGCGCAACTCGTCGGGTTGCCGTTGATGGTGCTGGCGAGTGCCTGCACCGCCGATTCAGCGGTACCCCTGCGGCGCACGTGCCACTGAGGACCAGCGCCAGCGTACACGCCGACCGGAATTGCGATGGTCGATTGCGCGGTTCCGCCGTACATGATGATCTCGCCACCGCCGACTGGCTGCGTGGACGTGACGCGCACGCACCCATCGTCGGTCACGTCGGCAATCGCAGCCAGGCCCGCCGCGCCGAACGCGGTGTTGATGTCGGCGGCGACCTGCTCTGCGCTTACCTCCAAGCCTGCCGTGAGGCCGACGTAAATGCTGGTGCCGTCCACGATGAAGGTCAGCGTGTCGTTCTTGGCGGCTTCGATCAGGAACGGTCCCGACGTCCACGACCGGCAGACGGTCGGCCCGCCGTGCGTGAGCGTGTTGTCGAACGTGACGTTGACCCCATCGACGGCGGTGACGTGGCACGTCTCCTCCAACTGGTACGGAGGATCGTCCGGATAAAGCGGGTCGTACGTGAAGTACACCGTGTCCCCCACTTGGAGGTCCAGGAGGCTCGTGGCGGGGTCGAGGTCGGACGGGTAGAGCGCCAGAGTGCCGTTCGGCGCGGTGACGCTGCGCGGCAGGATGTGCGCTTGGCCGAGCGGCTGGCAATCGTACACCGTGTCGCGGAACACGACGACCACGTGGTCCGTGCCCTGCTCTGCGTACTTGCCCGACGCCTCGATGGTCACGCTGGCGGGCGTCTCCCCTCCGGATACCACGGTGGCGTACGCGAGGAGCTTCACCTCATGAATCTCGTCCGCATTGCCCTTGCCGCACACGAAGGTCATCGAGTCCCAGGAGACGGACGGGTACTTGGCAGCGTCGAGGCGCATGGCGCCGTCGAGCGCGTGGTCGTACTCGATATCGAACTCCAACACCAGGCCGGAGAGGTCCGTCCGCGGCAGGTGCTTCTGCCGGAGGTGGTTGAAGTAATCGTACGCGTTGTAAAACCCGAGCACCGCGAAGTCCTCTGCGGCTTGGAAGATGCCGGAGACGGACACACCTGTCGCGGAGGCGTCGTGGATCGTGGTGGTCGCGGCGCGGCCAGTGAAGCCCTGCAACTGAAAGTTGCGGCGCGGATCGAAGATGCGAAGAGATTCGGCAGCCACGGAAAGGACAATCTGCGATTCAGGAACGCCTTCGTCGCTTCAGGCGGGTTTCGATCTCAAAACGTAATATCCTGACTATGACAGCTTCTGATGGTGCAAGAACGTGTGCTTGCCACGACCTCGACGAAATCGTTAACGAGCAGGCAGGAGGTTCCGTGCCTAAAGTAGAGTATGACCCCACGACAAACTCGTGGAGTTTGGGGCCAACTGAATCGGACTTGCAGCATTTGGCAAGGGCTCTGAGATGGCTGTTCCGGCGCCAGGAGTACATCAATTACTCGCCTGACCACGCGGCTGAAGCTTATCAGGACAGCAGTATTCAATTCGTCCAACCGCCCGGCGGGCGCATAAGGGCTCCGTATCAGTTGCTTGTGGACTACAGGCAATGGCCATCAAACTGGGGGTGGGGCACCATCGAATTTGCAGAAGACTATTGTTTTCCCGGCGCTTTGGCTAAGCACAAGACAGCAATGATTCGTCAGTTCGAGCGCCAGAACTTGCTTAAGAAAGGGAATCAAAGAGCTCTGCGTGTTTTGAGGTGTGATCTCCGCAGGAAGGTGCCCCATCTCGTCGTTCAGGGAGCCTTTTACCACGACCAAGTGGGGTCGAACCTCACCCTCGATTTCCCGTTCGCGACTCCGGTCCCGGTTGGCGACGTACAATGTCGATGCGTTAGGGAGTGGGATGTCGTTCAAGCCCGCGGAAACGCAAAGCATCTGCCGGAGTTTGAAGAGTCCAAACTAGCCAACACCGTTGGCGTTGCAATCGGCATGACGGCGAGATCGCGGGATGGCCGACTGTACTGGCTTCGACGCAAACGGTCCAAGACGGTGGCTGTCTACCCAGGCATGTGGCACGTACCCTTCTCCTTTGGCCTGGCGATTGACGAGCACTCACGGCGCGCGAAAGATATTAAGTCCCTCATTAGGTTCGATTTGGGTGTCGAACGCGCCGAAGAACTGGGAGGCCTGGAGTATAGCGATTTTGGGGAACTGCGGCCCCTCGCTCTCTGCCGAGATCTCGCGCGCGGCGGCAAACCACAGTTCTTCTTTGAACTTCCGTGTCTGGTCCCATTCGAAGACCTCCGACGAAAGGCCGTAGACACCACGTCGGAGTTCGCCGGGAAGATCGAGACAATCTCAAACGGCGAGGAGGAGATGTTCTCGCCGGAGTTGGCATGTTTTATGTTGCTTAAACTACTTTCTGGACTGGATCAGGCCGGGTAAGTCGACGCCAGAACAAGCTCCGCGTTGACACCTTGAACCCTTCGTCTGTTGACCGCATCTGGTCGGCGGCGGCATTGCGGACCTCAAACCCCGTTCAGTTCCGCCCGGTCGACGGTCGCGCCCGACCGATCCGCAGATGCGGCCGCGCTGCGCGAGCGTACCGTCGGCGATA
Organism: Acidobacteriota bacterium; assembly: GCA_018268835.1. GTDB lineage: Bacteria > Acidobacteriota > Terriglobia > Bryobacterales > Bryobacteraceae > Solibacter. The sequence goes on from JAFDVU010000003.1 coordinate 14,265, forward strand.
AAGGACTTGGGTACCGGACCGTGATCTCGCATTTAACCCGTCACGTTTGAATCACCACTGTCAAGTCGCTACCCGGTTCCGGGCTGGCCACCCCCAGGATGTCGAACGCGAGGCTGTCTCCCTCGCTGAGGATCGGCGTCGGCCAAATGGTGGGGCGCACCGTGGCGCCGGTGGAGTGGGCCTTGGTGAAGACCGCATCGAACGTCTGATTCTCCGAATCGGCGGCGAGCACCTGGATGTACTCCTCGTCGGCCTTGCCGAGGTTGATGTGAACGAACTCGCCCACATCGAACCCGAGCCGGTTCGCGCCGTACGATGCGGTCTGCACCGTCTGCGGCGCGGCATTGGCGAGCACGTCCTGGAACAGGATGATGCCGAAGTCGTTGTACGGGAGGCGGCGCGTCTGCGGCTTGCCCTCTCCCCCATCGACCACGAAGTCGTACGTGTTCTTGTAGCCATCGGGAAACTTCTGCGCGATCCCCATGTACTCAAGCGCCAACCACGTGGCCCCGTCGTCGCGGGAGATTTTTACCAGGAACGCGCTCTGGCCGTCCGTGGTGGGCGTCTGCACATACGCGAAGATGCACCGGATGGACGCGCTGTCGTGGACGCGCATCGGAATGACCACGGTGTCCGCGACCGCCAGAGGGCCGGGGATCTGGAACGAGTAAGCGCCGCCGTTGCACGTTCGATCTCCCGGCATGAACGGTTCGCTATGGTGCGAGCACGGAAAGGTCGTGTACGCCCCGTACCCGAAGTTATTGGCCACGCCGACGACCGCCGCGACGATGGCTGCGGTCGGGAGCTTCGCCTCGATCCGCACCGGCAGTCCCGGCGTCCGGAAGAAGCCCTTCTTGACGGAGTACGTGAACGTCTTCGAGTCCAGTTTGAAGAACCGGATGCCCTTCTGGTGCGGCGTCCGGAGCGTCTCGAACGAGGCCCAAGGCAGGTCCACGCGCGTGTCGGCGGTCGGCTTCCTCTGGAACTGGAAGTTGCCGGAGGGAACCACATCTCCTGTGGCACCAGGCCCGACGATCTGCGCGCACTCGTACCGACGCCGGTATCCCACGTCCGGACTCTTGGCCTCGTCGTTGAAGATGACGTAATCGCCAACGCGGAAGACCTTCGATGTGGCCGGGTTCATCGTGCAAGCCACCGTGACCGGATCGGTGTCGCGGTCGATGGCGGCGTCGAGGCTGGCCCACAGGTCGGTGGCCAACTCGTCCACGTAGAACAGCGTCATGGCGATCTCGTGCGCCGAGACGATGTTCATGTTGCCCGCCGCATCGGGCGCGATCACCATGTCGTCCACCGCGAAGAACCCGTAATCCGCGAGCTTCGTGGTGCCGGTGAGGACGCCAGGAACCCCGGTGTCGTACATGATCTCCTCCGGCACCGGCTCCGGTTCCACGTCGGCGGGCTTGGGACCGGCGACCAGATCGTACATGCTGTCGGCGGTCGTGCGGCCCACCACGTCGATAGAGAAGTCCTTGTTGAGCTTCCACGAGGCCACCCGGAACTCGCCCGCGCCTCCGGGCATGTCGGCATGGGTCATCGAGCAGACCATCCCCGGCTCCGTGTTGAGCGCGAGGACCGTGGTTTTGAATCCGATCTGCCGCGCCGCCTTCCACTCCGCTGCGCTGGTGCCGCCCAACTCCTCGCGCAGGCGCGTGCTCACGATGCGCGCGGCTTGGCTCTTGGTGGACGTGCCGCAGAGGTTGACGCTCGACTTGAGGTACATCGGACCCGCGCCGCCGATCTGCGCGGCGTGGTCGATGTCGTACACCGACACGCTGTTGGTGACGAACGCGAAGTCCTGGTCGGCAAAGTTGGCCGTGAGGTGGTTGAACGTCGGCTTGAGCGGGGCCAACTGGAGGCTGCGGAAGATGATATTGCCGTCCGTGAACGCCTCGACCACCGACGAGTTCTCGCGGATGCCGATCCGGAGCTTCCCGAAGGCGAACGTGTAATAGCCGAGGCAGTTCATCAGGACTTCCTGAATCCAGTCCCGCAGGGGCTTCTCCTCCTGGAGCGTGCCGCGGAACGTGAACTGCGTCTCCGTGCCGACGCCGACCATCTTGGTCACGGAGTCGTTGCAGATCGCCGCGGCGTCGATCGCCGCCCGCACGTCGAACAGGGCCTCCGCTGCATCGAGTTCCCCGCTTGTCGCGCCCGCGCCCAACCGGAGGCCGCGCGCACGGAACAGCATGTTGACCGCGATCCAGACCGGGTTCACCATGCACGGGCCGTACACGCGCACGCCGGGACTCGTCCACACCCACCCGCTCAAGCCCTGCTGGACCGTTGCGATCATCGCGTGGTCGCCCGGTTTGGAGAGTTGGAGGCCCTTCGAATCCGACCGGCGAATCACGATGAACGCCGTGCCCGCAGCGAAGTTGTCCTTGAACGTCGAGTTGCCGGAATAGACCTTGCGCCAATCCCCGCCCGTGGTGTTGCCCGACTGATCGAGCGAGAAGAAGTCCGTGTCGCCGGCCGGATCGGAGCCACGCACCAACCGGAGGCCGTAGTTGTTGGCTGGATACCCGTGGTGCGCCTGCCCGTCGAGCGTGTGGCCCACGAGCGTCTCCGCTTGCCCGTCGCCGTCCTTGTCCTCGTAGTGGGTGGCAGCGTACGCGACCAGCGGGCCTTCGCCCACGATCCCCAACGCCTCGTAGAAGTCGCTCTCGTCCCGGCCCGCCGCGACCTTGCAGTTCACCGGCATGGCGGTGTCGGTGTACACCTCCGGCAGCACTTGGTCGTAAATCGACTCCGCGACGATGGACGTGCTGGTGAGGGAGGACCGCCCGAAGCCCCACACGCCGGTCGAGTTGTCCTTGATCCGGACGCCCTGCGGTTCCGCGATGATGCCGCCGTAGTACTTCTTCATCCCGTGCGCGAGGCACCCGTTCGGCGTGTCGTAGTTCTTGTCGCAGGAGTTGGCGGCGGCGTCGGGGAAGTGGACCAGATCGAGCGCGCCATGCGCGGCGTACGGGCAGGCCTGCCCGTCGAACTTCTTCCAGCACGTGCGGGAGATCTTGCGTGTCGGGTACGGCAGGTTCAACTCGTAGAGGCCGTCCGACGCCGTGACCTTAAACTCCGGACCAGCATCGAGGGACCAGTTGACGATATCCCCCTTCCACAGATCGACCTTGATGCCGGTCCCGACGTGGAACAGGGAGAACGAAATCGACGCGCGGTACAGGTCCACGTCGTTGGCGAGATCGCGCATCACGCGATCCGCGTTGCCGAAGACGAACGTGGCGTTGTCGGCCTCGTTGCCCATCCCCTGCGAGATGCCGTCGAAATCGATAAGCCGCGCCTGGTAGAGCTGTGCTCCGACCGTGCAACGCCGGTCGGAGACATAGATTGCGGGATACCCCGCTGCGAGCGGTTCGATCTTGAGCAGAGGAATGGCCTGCTGCACCTGCGAGAGGAGCGCGGTCTGGAGTCCTGCGGACGGGAACCGGGTAACGGTCGAGTTGAGCGTGTAGGTCGGGGCGCCGGACGGGATCTCGATCAGCGTCACGCCGACCGAGCAGGCCCACTCCGCGACCATCTGCCAGGAGAGCGGTTCGTTGGCGAACCGGCACGTGAACGCCGTGGTCCCGTTGCCGTCGTCGTTGGGCGCGTTATAGGTGAACGCGCCGTACGGCCCGTACTTCGTCTCCCAAAAGCTCCGGAGCGCGAGACGCTGGGTGTCGTTCATCCACGTGCGGCGCACAGTGAACCGCCGCGCGCCCGTGCCCAGCAAGAAGCGCTGCTCGATCTTCGCGTTGCCCGATCCGAACTGGTGGATTGCCACGTCCGGATAGCTGGCGCGGCCATAAGGATATTCGGGGATGACGGGGAACGTGCCGGAGGTGGCGATCTCCGGGACCGCGATGTTGCCGATGAAGTCAGGCATGTTTGTCGTCGTGTGTCAAAGCCGCCTGGTTGGCGCTCGCCAAACGAACGCTGAGCTTCGTCAGGTCCGGCCGACGGTTCGGAGACTTGACACGAACTGGTTCAAATGTTTTAGCTGCGGCAGAGCGATGTTATGGTAATAACGTGACAGACGAATCTTCCGAACGAGCCGACAGTCCCCGAACCTCCGGGGAATTGGTTCAAGAGTTTGAAGAGCTTTGCGAGCTGTTGTTCGATGCCGAAGGCTACAATCGCGTGGAGCCCTCAGGAAGGGCGACTCCGAGCACGCCGATTCAAAGCCCTGATCTACTTTTGCTCCATCGCGAATCCCGCGCTTTGGCAGTCGCGGAAGTAAAGCTGTACCGTTCCACAGTGATTTCGGTATCGCTCTTGCGAAACAGCCTCAATCAAGTTCAGGCATACCAGAAGCTGTACAACGCGAGTGCGGGCTTTCTCATTATCAGTGTCCCGATTGAGCCTCGCCGTATCCGGCAAGCTGCTGTCGAATCGGGAGTCACAGTGTGGGATCTGAAGAAGTTGACGTCGATAGCAGCGCGCGATCCAACTCTCGGCGAGTTATTGTCCGACTTTATTCGGAGGGCGAGCATAGGCGTTCTTAGCAGCACGTCTCGTGCACTCACAGCAAACGAATCGCTATCGCTATCTCCGGAGATCGAAGCAAAGCACCGAATTGGCGGACAACTTATTCAAACCCTTGAAAATTGCCCTCCGGGCAAAGGAGCCTCCACAGAATTTGAGCGCGCATGTGGTGCCGCACTGCAATATCTCTTTGGAGAAGAGTTCGCAATGTGGAAGCCGCAGAATCAGGTGGAGGAAGGTTTCCACAGGATTGATCTTTTAGCTCGACTGGCTCCGCGGCATCAATTCTGGCTGGGACTCGCGCGGGATTTCAAAACGCGATACGTTGTATTCGAGTTTAAGAATTATTCGGAACCCCTCCCGCAGAACCAGATCTACACGACTGAGAAGTACTTGTTTCCGGCTGCTCTTAGGTCGGTGGCCATCTTAGTGGCCCGTGCGGGTATCGATAGTGGCGCTCGACACGCGATCAAAGGGGCACTGCGAGAATCCGGGAAGTTGATGATATGGATCACACTTCCCGAATTGATCAACATGTTAAGGGACAAGGACGCCGGCAACGACCCCCATAATATGCTTTTCGATCGGGTAGACGAACTGCTCGTTGATCTGGCGCGCTGACTTGGCCCACTTTCAACAAGCAGCTAGTATGTCAGGCAAGTTCGAGGAGTTCGACTTGCACCTCCGACCGGCCCGGCCCGACCTGCTGGGTCCAGTCGCCGTTGAACCGGACGGCGTACCTGCCCGTCACGGCCACGCCGGTCGGGTCGTACGAGAACTTGGGGTTCGTCTCGTACGGATCGTAAAAGTAGAACGGTTCGTGCGACCCGTTCCGGGCGTCGTAAAACGCCCGGAGCGTGGCCAACTGCGACGGCGTAAGCCGCTTCGTGAGCGTCCACTTCTTGCGGCTGGTGGACGCCTGCGCCGACCTCTGCGACTCGCCGTTCCGGTACTCGTTGTCGATGACCGGGTACTCGCGCGTGTGCGTGAACGCGCGAGAGAGCGAGTTGGGCATCACCGTGGTCGGCGCGGTATTTGCAACGGAGCCAGGCATTACGAGGTCACCAGTCCAGGACTGAGTTGGAGGCTGGTCAACTCCCGCCGGCCGGCGTTAGACTTCGACGCACTCATCACCGCGCCCTGCACGACGCGCGGGTTGCTGGCGATCGCCTGCACCGCCTCGCCACGCAGGAGGCTCGTCGTCGCCGGACCGTCGAGTTGGATCACCACCGGCCCGCCTCCGGAAGCCACACCAGCACCGATGCTGTCCATCGTGGGCAGGCCTCCCATGCCGGGAAGCGCCGTCCCGTTGGAGTAACCGGGGGACTGGTAGAGCGACCCGCCCGACTGGACTACATCGAGCGGGTGGATCTGCGCGGGCATGCCCTTGGTCTGCTGGCCGGTACTCATCGCGTACAACTGGATCAGGTCCCGCACCTGCTGCGTCCGGATCGCCATGTCGAGGTTGCCGCCGTACGTCTGCTTGGCGATCTCCACGATCTGCTGGATCACCTGCTTGTCGGTGATATCGACGCCGTAAAGGTCCTTGATCTTCTGGCGGGCCTTCTCTCCCGCACCTTTGACGAACAGACGGACGACGCCAGCGATAGCGCCAACGCCCGCGCCGATAGCCGCACCCAAGGGACCGCCGACGTTCCACCCGAACATCGCGCCGCCCGCCGCACCCTCCGCGACTCCCCACCCGCCGCCGCGCCGCATGGCATCCGCGAACAGGCCGATGCCTGCGCCGCCAATCGCGCCGATAGGACCACCGGATAGACCGATGCCCGCGCCCATGATCGCTCCGCCCCCGATGGTGCTGAGTGCGCTGCCCCTCTTCACCCCGCTCAATATCAACAAGCCGCCACCGAGAGTCATCGCGGAGTACAGATTCTTCCAACTGGCGAGGTTCTTCATGCTCTGCCAGTTGAAGAACTGCGCCGCACCAGCCTTCGACGTGACGCCGCCGCCCGGAATGAACGGTGGCGTGGTGCCCGGAGTAACGCCGGGAATGACGCCGCCGCCAGGAGAGGTCGTGCCGCCGAAGACCGGGACCGCGCCGATCCCCAGGAGGCCACCAAGCCCGCCGAGGATGCCGCCCGACCCGCCAGGCCCCGCGCCGCCACCCGCGAACGACACCTTCTGGCCGGTGAACAACTGCATCAGTATGGCGGCGACACGTGAGGTGACGACCTCCTTGATCGCGGTCAGAATGGCCGCCTTGAAGGCGTTCCCGATGGCCGACCACACGGACTGTGACTTTTGGAGGAGCGCATCGAACACGCCGCCCGCCTGCTGCTTCAGCGAGTCGAAGATCGAACGGTTGTGCTCGCGGATTATCTGCGCCTGCCGGTTGGCGGCGTTCTCACGCGCCGCCTTGATCGCATCGTCGTTGGCCTCGTCTCTTTGATCGTGGATCTCCTTGCGCTGGCCCGCCAGTTCATCGAGTCGCGCCTTGATCTCGTCGGCCTTGTAGCCGAGACGCTTGAGGGTCAACTCCTCCTCCATCAGCATCCGGCGCGTGTCCATGTCGTAGAGCGCCTGTTTGACCTGATGGACCTTCTGCAAATAGTCGATCTCGATGTGCGCCTTCTGCGCCTCGACCGCGACTTTCTGCTGGATCGTTACGGCATCCTGGCCTTCCACCTGCCGGAGGCGCGCGTCCCTCTCGAAGCCGGCCCGCTGCTCCTCGAAGGCGTACACGTCCCGCAGATGGTCGAGGTTCCTCTCCGCGATCTCCGTGTCGTGCTGGAGCCGTTCCTGGAACCGCTTGGCCTCGTACGCCATCTCCCTCTGGTGCTTCTCGTCCTCGTCCTTGAGGTAATCCGCGAGGGCCTTCTTGTTGTCATCGGCGGTCTTGCCAAGGAACGCCTTCAACTTGCCGTTCGCGTATTCGATGATCGAGTCCCACGCCTTCTTGGTAAGCGGGACGTGGTGCTCGCCGTTGTCATCGATCCAGGTGGTCCGGTTGGCGATCTCCTTGTTGATGTCGGCCACGTCCTTGCCGAAGCCGGAGAGCGGAACCTCCATCGGCTTGCCGTTGACCATGATCGTGGCGGGCCGGTTGCCAATGGCCTGATCGCGGAAGTACTTCTCGTTCTCCCGCTGCCGCTTCTGGATCTCGATCTGCCGCTTCAGATCCTCGGGGTCGGGCTGGCCCGCGATCTTGATCTTGGGCAGGCCCGCGCCCAACTCGCCCCACGGAGACTCCTCGCCGGGAATGGCTTTGCGGCCGGAGATCAACTCGCGGATCTGGTCGTCGTCCATCCCGCGCTTTTTCAGGTCCTCGATCTTAACCTTGCCGGAGAACACATCCTTCCGGAGCGCGTCCGTCTCCAGTTGCTTCGAGCGGGCCTCCCAGCCCTCCTTCATGTCCGAGTACTCTTTCCAGATGATCGCGCCCGCACCGACGATCCCGCCCGCCAGCAGGAACGCCGGGTTGACGGCCATCGCAAGGTTGAGCGCACCCTGCGCGAGCGCCCACGCCTTGGTCGCCGCCGTGATCGTGGCGATGATGCCAGCCAGGACCAGGACGCCCTTCGCAAACTTCGAGATCGTGTCGGTATGGTCCGCGAAGAACGACACCATGCCGCGGAGGAGGCCGACGACCGCCTTCAACTCCGTCTGGAACGTCCTGCCAACGTCGTCCTTCAACTCCTCGACCTCGCGGCCCAGCGCCTTCATATGGCCGGAGGCGGTGCCCGCTGCGGCGGCGTTCGCGTCCTGGATCCTCTTCGCCGCCTCCACGATGGCGTTGTACCGGATCTGCTTGACCTCGTTCTCGTCCAGCGTCTTGCCGTGGAGTTGCGCCTCCAATCGCGCGACCTGCTCTGCCTTGGCAAGGTCGGGGAACAGCGAGAGGGTCCGGAGGCCACGGGACTGCCCCGTCTCGATCGCCAGCATGATCTTTTCGAACGCCTCCGACGCACTCACGCCCTCCGTACTCACGGCGGCGGCGTCCTTGGCGATCTTGGCGAGGCCCTTGGCCTTCTCCAGACCGATGTCGGAGATGATTAGCTTCTGAACCGCCTCGGTCGCGGCAGCGGTCGTGTAGCCCACCTCGCGGATTGCCTCCACAGCCTTGCTCGCTGCGGCGGCGCCGTCGCCGTGCGCTTTGGCGAGAGATCGCGTGACGATGGCTGCGCGCTCCTCCTGGGCCGCCTGCTTCGCGGCATCGACCGTCCACTCTTTCACCGTCTCGATGGCCTTCCTGATCGCGTCCGCGAACAGGTTGCCAGCCGTAGCGCCCTTGATTATCGAGGCCGTCATGCCGTCGATTCCCTGTGAGGCGCCGCGCGCCGCCCGCACGGCGGTCTGCTCGATTCCCGAGAGGTTCGCGTTGACGGATTTGATGGACCGGTTCGCCTGGTCCACCTCGACGGTGACGACCAGTTCGACTTGGTTGCTATTTGCCATGGGTGTTCATCCGTTCGCGTTCCAACTGGTCCCGTTCTTCCTCCAGGATCACCATGGTGTAGAACTCGTCGGCCCGGAGATCATCAAGGCCGATGTGGACGCCGAGATTGAGCGCCGCGCGCAGTTCGAGGGCGCGCCGGATGAGCAATCCGGCTTCGGAGGTCTGCGCGGCGTCGAGTTTGTCTTGGGGGCAGTGGTCGCAACGACCACCTTCGGGCGCGTCCGGACACAAGCCGGGATCGCACAACTCCTCACGCCGGAGCGCCCAATGGATGAGGTAACGGAGGGAGGGCTGTTCGGGCCACTCCCCCTCTAAAAATTTGCGTCCCGATCCTCTTGGAATGCGCCGTCAAGAGCGTCGATGGCTGCTTTGACCGCGACCGCCTGATGGATGATCGGCACCTCACCTACGTACCCTTCGGTCGCGTCCACAAGCTTCTTCCAGAGGTCGCCGGCCGCTCGCACGTTAATCGTCAACTCCTGGCGACCGTACGGCAGATCCAGCACGCGCGCAAAGCCGCGCCGGTAAGTGTTCACGTCCTTGGCCGAAGGCATCTTCAGCAGATGCGTGACAGCACCGCCGAGCACGCGGAGTGCGACCCGAAAGGCATCGCCCGCGAGCACCACGTCGTCCACGTCGCAGGTGGCCAACTGCTCGATGACCTTCTGCGCCTCGAACGCATCGACTTCGGGAGCCTCCTCCGTCCGGACCTTGGCCAGGAGCGCGGCGTCGATATCCTCGTTGTTCGGGATGAGCGTCTCCGACACCTGCCGCCCGAGGTTCTTCACGATGACCTTGCGGCGGTGCTGCCTTTCCACCCACTCGTCGTCGGAGGGGAAACGGACCCGGATGGTCTTCACACCGTCCGGGCCCCGGAGTTGAACCGCGACCGGGCGGGTCGCGTCGAAGATAGACGTATCGTTTGGCATAGGATTGTTGTGGTCTAAACCTGGACTTGATTACGACGTGAAGGAAAGGCGCCCCGAGCGATCGGGACCCGTGCCACGTGCCGACGGATGGAGTCTTACTTATTCGGGCGCTTCTTCTTCGCTGGCTTGGGCTCCCAGATCGCCTTGACAGCGGCTTCCTCGTTCACGAAGTCCATCGCGTGCCCAAGCAGTTCCAACTTCTCGGCTTTCGACAGCCCTGATTCTTGGAGCAACTCCAGTAGCTGTTTGTAGAACTGTACCCCTGTCATGTATCAACTCCTGGTAGCGACTGGTCCGCACAGGTGCGCTGAAGCCGAGATCATAACACGGGCATAGCAGAAACGGGTCTACTGGCAGATCCCGTCCACCGTCGTCTTGCCGACCGCCGTGATGATGCCCTGAGCAGCATCGTACATCGGCAGGCAGTCCACCGCGACGGTGAGGATCTGGTCCGTCTCGGCGATTTCAACTACCGAGTAGGTGACTTTCTGCCACGTCAACTGAAGGGAGTTGTTGGCGTCGTACGCGAGGGTGATAACCGCCGTGCCGGAGGTCTGCGCCTTGAGCTTCGTGTACTCCGATGATCCGTTCTCGAAGCGGGCCACGAACCGGAGATTGCCGGTGCGGTTGCCGAATTCGAGTCGGCCGCGGACCGCGCCCGTGGACCCGTCGCCCGCCGTCTGGAAGCCGGAGCCGGGGAAGAAGCCCGAGTCCATCCGGATGTTGTTCTTCCAGCCCGTCTCGAGCGAGACGATGTTCTTGTTGGTCACATAGTCCACGCCGTTGATCGAGAGCGTCAATGAAGCGGACGGGAGGAGTTTCTCGGCGGTAGCCGCCGGCATCGTGATACCGGTCGCGGAATCGATGACCTTGCCGGAGCCGACCAGTTCAACGCTGATCTTGCTGTTGGCGCGGCCAGGACCGGAGCCAACGCTGATCTGGAACGACTCGACAGCCATGCCGACAGCCTGTCGATCCACGACCACCCCTGCGCCCGGTCGGATCTGCTCGACGTACGACAGGTACGGCAGTTCGGCAGCATCGCCGTTCGCCGGAATCAGAGGGGTGCAGGTGTACACGAAGTTCGGCCCGCCCGACTTGACGACCTTGCCCAAGCCAAAGCAGACGGCCCACGTCCCGATTTCGGCGCCGAGGTACTTCTCCAGCGTGACGCCCACATCCCACGCCGTCTTGTACGTGGCGGTCGGGAACTCGTGCCCCTTGCCGTACTCGTCGGCATCGTTCTCGGTCGCGAGTTTCGGGTTCGCGAGCGCGGCGTTGATCTTGCTGAACCGCCACATGGCAGCCGCTGCCTGCGCCGTGGCGATGTCGGCCTGCTTCCCCTTGCCGAAGCAGATCAATACTTCCTGGAGCCTAGTCGTGGACATTCGTCGGTACCTCCTCGTCGTTGGCCGGCGGCGCGCATTGGGACCAACCCGCGACCATCAAAGGGGTCAATATTTCGGCCTTCGCTTCAACCTTTCGAATCTCGCCATCACCCCAGGGTGGGCGCATGTACACGAAATCAGTCATCTCCAATCTCCGTAAACGTGATGGGAACTTCGAAGTAATCCAGTCCCTCTGCGTCCGGCTGCCTTTCAATCGACGGAAAGTCCATCGGATAGCAGGAAGGGTGTACGGTCGCGTTCAGCATCGGAACATCCGCACCCTGTGGAACGCCCTTGACGATCAGCCGAAACAGCCGGTTATACGGGTTCGGCGGGTCGTCATCGAACGTCTCACGAGCTCGTAGGTACAGCTTGAAATGGTGTTTCCAAACGTCGATGCTGCCGAACAAGCCCGGTCCGTCGCCATGCCATACCGCCATGATGGAAGGCACGGGCATCTGATGAATGGCATGCGCCACGCTCGATCGTTTCGGGTATTGATCGTGATAGGCGAAAATCCGCTCCGGGTCGCCGTTCATTTCCAGGACAAGGTCCTGAATGCCCCGAAGCATCTCTACCAGCTTGTCTAGGAGAACGGAACCGTCGATCATCGTTGTTTACCGCCGAGCATGCGCTCCATCACCAGACGAGGCGCGTTCTCAGCCATCACGCGCCGCGCCGCCTCGAGCACGGCCGCACGGTTTTTGGGAGAGAAGACCAGCCACGGCTCGATCTTCTGGTTGACCCACGCCTTGATGCGGTCTTTACGCGTAGAAAGGCCAGCGCGCGCCCGGTTTTGGCTTACGGAGCGCACTTGCAGGTTCCGCAGCAGGTCGCCGGTGAAGGTCAGGTTGCGGCGGTTGCCTTTGCCCAGACGGGTCTTCCGAATGGCATAGGCCTTCGTCAGGGGCTTGGCCGCCGAGTCCTCCGGGCCCATCGCCGCTCCGACTCGGTTTTTCACGGCCGCCACGCCCACGTTGCCGATTTTGAACATCTGGTTCTGGCGGAAGTTGAGACGGTCCAACTGGATCTGCTTCTTCTGCCATATGCGAACGGAGGGCATCTACGTTTGCCGGAGCCGCAACACGGCGCCGCCACTCGTGTCGGCCTCGATGTCGAACACCTTGTATAAGATCCCGTCCATGCTGACTTCATCGCCGCGCTCCGGCGGCTTTGGCAGATCGGTGAGACGAATAAAGAGGACGCCGTATACGCCGGGCGAGTTCTCTTCCGCCTCGTGGGACGGCTGGAAGATCGCCGGGATCGCTGACGGCGTACCCGCTTGCGGCGAGTAGGTCACCTCCCTGCCGAACGCCGTGAGCGCGGCTCTGTTCAGGGTGTTCAACAGGCAGGCAAAGTCGGCCATGGCTCAGGCCTTGGTGCCTTTGACCAGGACTTCCGGCCGCAGGCAGATCGGTAGCGGGTTGGACTGGGTGTGCAGGTCGGTTCCGCGCCCGAACTTGCGCGGTTCCTGCTTCGCGTACAGCGGCAACCCGAGCGTATTCGCCGTCTCGTTGAAATCGGCCGGCGCGAAATACGTCCGGAAGGTGTTCGCGGTGCCGATGGGGAAGAAGTGCGCCTCGTCGTCCGCGATGAACTTCCGGACGGTTCCGGCAGCATCGGTCGCCTGGCCCCGGTACTCTTCGAAGGTGATGCCGCCGAAGGTGAAACCGGTGCGGTAGTCGTTGCCGAGTTGCTGGTTGCGTTGGAAGTACATGAACGCCTCCTTCACCTTGGCGTGCGTGGTGAAGGCGTCGTAGAAGCCCTGCGAGCAGAGGCACATGATGCCGGTCATGAACTCGCCCTTGAGGTTGTCCTCGATGTGGCGCTTCACCTCGAGCACCTTCAGCAGTACCTCGGTCGCGGCGTTCGCGAGCGCAAAGCTCACCGTTTTGGCCGCGATGCCGAACTCGGTGTAGAGGTTGTAGAGCGTAGAGCCGTCCGCATCCAGGATGACGCCCTTGAGCGCGCCCATCCGCAAATACTCGAGCGTGATGGCGTGCTTGTTGCGCATGTTCTGGAGCTTGAGCGCCAGCAGGTTGGCGAGGGCGTCGGTTTCCGTTTCCGACCCGAACGCGCGAATGCCCTGGACCTCTTCTGGCAACACGGCATCGTCGTGCGGGATGTGCGGGATCACGAACGAGCGCACCTTGCGCTTGCCGCCGGTCCCCTGCGTGCCGGGAGCGCCGACCGGCTGCGTGGGCAGGAGGTTCAGCACGCCGCTCATCTCCTCGATGATCATTGTGCGGGTGCGAACGCCCTGCGGGGTCATGAGGCCCAACTGCTCCACGCGGCCGTAGGTGTTGGGGATTTTGTTGATGGCGGCGGTCAGCGCCGCCATATCGAAAGCGTCGGTTGCGAAAGGATTCAAGATCATTCGTTACGCTCCTTGGCGGACCAGGATGCCCGCGGATTTGAGTTGCGCGATGGCGGCGTTCTTCTGGTTTTCGGTCGCGCCCACCGGCCACGTGGTGCCGTTATCTGAGACGATCGCGTTGCGGACGATGGCGACGCCGGACCGGTCCGTGCCATCCGGAGCGGTCGTGTCGAGCAGCAGGATGCCGCAGGCGGCATTGCTGCCGTCGGTGGCCGCAAAATCGATCTGCTTCACTTTCCCGGAGCCGGCCGCGACAGTGATGGTGAAGCTGTCGCCGGCCACGAAATCCGCGGCGCCGTCGGCAATCGTGAAGGTGAGATGGGTGGTGAACTCGACGCCGACCGTGGCCACGCCGATCAGGACTCCATCCGGATCCTCGACGGCGAACTTGCCCGCATCCGCCGCCGGCTCGATGCACACGACCCGGTAAACGCCGGGTTTGGCGGCCTGCCCCACCGCAGGGGCGGCGGTGATGGTGCCATTGCCGGTGTTACCCGCAACGGCGGCGCTCGCGGCCGTGCCTTTCGTGATCCGGCCGAGGACCATGCCGGTGAGCAGGGCGCGGTCGGCACCACTCCCGGCCAGCACAGTCACGATGTCGCGGCTGTAGTGGTTATCGGCCTCGAACTTGAGCCAATCGCCCAGGTAATTGCGTTCGGTTTGAACGGGCATTTCAGTTCACTCCTTTTCCGGCCAGCCTCTCGACGGCCTTCATGACGGGGTTGTTGGCGAGCGACGGCTTGGCCGTCGTGCCGGTCTCGGGCATGACATGGGACCGGATCTCCGGCGCGTCCTCGGCGACCCGAGCCTCCATGAGCTGCTGCCGGGCCGCTTCCGGCGTGGTCTGCTTCGCGAGGAGCCCGGCAGCCCGGCGCGGCATTCCGGCGAGTTCGCAGAGGTCCACGATCTCCGTGGCATCGGCGTACCCCTGACGGTACGCCTCCGCCCGGATGGCTTCGATATCTGCGGCGGAGGGCGTCGCCTCGGCCGCGCGTTGTTCTTCGTTCATGGCGTTTCCTTTGAGTGGGATTGAGGCGGCGGTAGGGCCGCTGATGGCATTGCCAAGGTCGGCGAGTGCGTCCTGACGGGTTCCCAGGCGGTCCGCCAACCGGGCGGCGACGGCATCACCACCGAAGTAGAGCGCTGCCTGCGTCTGGCGAATGTCGGACTCGGCGAGGCTGCGATTCCGTGCGACGGAGCCGACCAGCAACTGGTAAGTGCGGTCGACCTCGGCTTCGATGACCGCGCGTGCCTCGTCGGCAAGTGGCGCGTGCGGATTGAAATCGGCCTTGCGGGCGCCGGCGTGGATGATCGTGTACTTGTAACCGAGCTTCTGATCGCTGGCGCTCACGTCCAGATGCGTGACGATCACGCCGATGCTGCCGAGACCGGACGTCCGTCCGGCGTAGATGTACTGGGCCCCGGACGCGAGCAGGTACGCTGCGCTGAAGGCATCGGAATTCGCAGCGGCGAAGACCGGCTTTGCAGCACGCGCGGAATAGATGGTGTCCGCCAAGTCGAAAACGCCAGCTACCTCGCCGCCGGGCGAATCGATGTCCAGCAAGATGCCCTTAATCGCCGGATCGGTAGCCGCGTCCTCGATCTCTTCCTGCAGGTCCACATACGACCGGAGTCCTGAGAACGCGTCGAGCCCGTAAGACTTGTGCACGAGCGTGCCCTCGATCGGAATGATGGCAATGCCATTCGGTGTGACCTCGTAGGGCTTCCGTGAGGGACGCTCGCCCAAGGCTGCGGCCGCCGGAGCCAAAACATCCAGCCCGAGGTGCGGCGCCAAGACTCCGAGGATGATTTCAAGCTTCTGTGGCGCTATCAGCAGTGGAGTGTCGAACACTCGCGTCGCCAGATGTGGCAGATGCGTCATTGCTTTCCTTTCGCGGATCGGAATCGTAGGCTAGGCCGAGATCATCGGCCCGTGCGTTGTCGGCCGCGATTTCGCGATCGATCTCTTCGGCGTCGTAGCCCTGTTCGGAAACAACTTCGGCGCGGCTCTTGAAGCCGGCGCGCACGGCCATGATCTGGGCCTTGATGTCTTTAAGCGGATCAACCCACGCGAAGCCGGGTGGAATCCACTTCACGTCGTAGTACGGCGTGAGATCTTTCAGGCTCGGTAGGGCGCCGCTGCCGATTGCCGCGTCAATCCAGGCCCGCCAGATCGGGCGGCACATCTGGAAAACGATCACCTGGTGCTGGAACGCTTCGCACCGGCGACGGAACTCCAGCAGGCCAGCCCGGATCGAAGAGTAGTTGACGCCCGTGAGGTCGCCGGTCAGCTGCTCGTAGGTGATGCCCATCCCGGCGGCGATGCTGCGCAACTGCACGCGCATGAACGTCTCGTAGGTTGCGCCGACGTCCGCGGGCGAAGAGAACTTCACGTCCTCCCCGGGCAGCAGCACCTGGAGGGTGCCCGGCTCGAGGCTCGTTTCCGCTACTCCGTTCGCATCGGCGTTGACCTCGGGCAGCAGCGAATCCTGTGGCGCGTTCTTCGTGACGAAGCCGGCGAACATGGCCGCGGTCTTCTTCCGGACCAGTTCCGCGTCGTCGTACTGATCGAGCTCGTAAAGCTTAATCAGGACCTGCGTCAGCCACGGCTGGCCGCGCAACTGACCCGGCCGAAGTGGACGGAACAGATGGAGGACATAATCCGCGGCCACCCGTACCGGGTCGGCCGAGAGGAAGGGATTCAGGGCGTCGCCGGGATGCTCCCGGTACAGGTGATACGCAACGCGTTTCCCGATGCCGTTGAACTCGATGCCCGCGCGGATGTAGTTGCCGGTTGGCAGAACCTGGGACAAGTTGGTCGGCAGATGCTCGGCTTCGAGTACCTGAAGTTGCAGCGGGACGGATAGGCCGTCCTTCGGCAGTCGCGGCCGCAGCCGCACCAGGCACTCGCCCGCTTCCATGACTGAACGGCACGCGAGTGCCTGGAGCCCATAGAAATCGGTTAGTCCAGAGGCATCCGCCTCGTCGGTCCACCGCAGCCAGAGCGCCTGGACCTGCTCCCTGGTCGCCGCATCCGGATGCATCGCCTGCGGCTTGATGCCCGTGCCGATGCAGTTCCCGACAAAAGCATCGAGCGCATTTGTGGCCCAGGGATTCCGGCGCACCATGTCACGCGAGCGTGATCGCAACGTATCCGCGCTGCGGAAGACGAGCGTATTGATATCGCTCGCCGGAGGCGTCCAGCCGGATGTGCGTCGGGTTGCAGCAGCCGCCTCGTAGTCCGCGGTCGCGCGGAACCTCGGCAACGATCCCAGGAGTCTTTTCCAGAAGCCCACGGTCGTCAGAAGCCCTTTTCCGTTTGCACGCGAATCTGCCGTACAGGCCCCGCGCCGCTGCCCTTGGCGACGTCCGCCTCGGCGGCGGCGATGGCCTGCTTCAATTCGTCGACGGTGCGGTACTCGATTTCCCGGTCTCCGAAACGGACCCGGCGTACGCCAGTCGCCAGCGCGTCCCGAAGTGTCTGTAGCTGCTGTTCCGTGTACATTCGCCTGTCTATCGCCTCGGAGGATTCTGTTCCAATTGCCTTGCTATTCCGGCTGGAAGAAGGGACTCATGTGTTCGATGCAACGCGCAACCAAGAACACCAAGCAGACCGCCGCCGAAGTCTACGCCGCGCGTTACGCCGAATGCGCAGACCTTTTGAAGCGCGTCACCGCGCAACTAGAACAACACCGGACGCGCCAGGCTGCGGACCCGCGCGATTGGGGCTTCGCCGGCGACCTCGGCCGCGTTGCGGAAGAACTCGCCTACGTCCTCGCCAGCCTTGGCGACCGGAGCGCGGTGGATCAGAAAGGACTGGAGTACTGAGCATGCAGAAGCGCAACGTCAAGGTCGGATCGACCTACATCGTCAAGGTCAGCGGCACGCTGGCCAGAGTCCGCATCACCCGCGAACATGACCGCGGAGGGTGGTACGGCATCAACCTCGCTACAGGCCGCGAGATCCGCATCCGGACCGCCGCGCGCCTGCGGTCCGAAGCCGCCCCGGCCGAATCGCGGAAGCCGGTACGCAACCCGCGCGGGCCCGACTTCACCGCCGACGAGTTGCACGCGGTCGTCGAGCGAGCCAAGAGCGAAATACTCGCCCACGTTGCAGCCGGGATTGTCCCGCGCACCTGCGCATCCTTCAGCGAACTGCATGACTACGTGGATGCCAACGGGTACGGAGGGGCATTTGAACGGCCTTTCGACAACAACGAAACGGACTTCTGGAACGCCGTCCAAGACACGGTGGATCGCTGGATCAAAGCGGGCGGCCTCCGAGGCACGCTCACCGAGGACGAGGCGCGCCGGATCGTAGACGAGATCGAATTCTGAATCAGGAGAAAACCATGACCACCTTCGCAATCACTAACGACAACAACATCACCGCCTTCACCGCCGCCGAGCAGATCCCCGAAGGCCAGCAGCGTTTTGCCACGGAAAAGGAACTCGCCAAAGTCTCCGCTGAGTGGCCGATCACCCGGTTCGCCGAGGTCTGGAACGGCTTCGCCGGCGTGGTGCCCTTCGACAGCCTGAAGCCGGTCAAGAAATTCACGGATCGCAAGACGGCAGTCGCCCGGATCTGGAAGGCCATCCAAGCCCTGAGGCCCACCCCCGCGCCACAGACGGCCCCAGCCGCGCCGAAAGCCAAGAGGGCGAGGAAGGCTACCACGTCTGGTATCGCGCCAAAAACGCGCGACGGCAGCAAGAAGGCGATCGTCCTCGAAATGCTGAAGCGCCCGGACGGCGCGTCACTCATGGACATCATGGACGCAACATCATGGCAGCCGCATAGCGTGCGCGGCTTCATCTCCGGCAGCATCACCAAGAAGATGGGGCTCAGCGTCGAGTCCTTCAAACGCGACGACGGGGCACGCGCATATCGCGTGAACCAGTAACGCCCGCCTCCTCCGCCGCCGGTTCAGTTGCCGGCGGCATTTCTCTTCAGTTCGGCGGCCAACTCTGCCAGCCGCTCATGCACCAGTTCCTCCCGGAGTTTGCATTCACCCGAGCGGACGTACGTCCCGTTGATCCGGGTGATGATACGGTTCTCCAGTTCCGCCAGCTCCTTCCGGACCTCCGCGAGCAGAGCCCGGTTCTGCAACCCGACATAGGTTCCGATCAGCCCGGAGATCAATCCGCTCGCCGGAATCAGGAATTGAAAGAAGTGCTCGTTCACGTTCGAGAATCCTCAGTTCTGCCGACCAGTCGTGTAACGCGAGGCAGAGGCCTTCGACGTCGGGGTGCCCGGCTCGCAGCAGGCGCTCCACCTCGGCGATCTCGGCATGGCAGCGGTCGATCTCACGCTGTAACTCGCTCGCCGGCGACGTCGGCGAAGGTCCGGCCATCTCCGTCGAGCGTAGCTTCGCGCCCGGTGAACTCCTGCCATCGGCGGATGATGACATCGCAGTATTTCGGCTCCAGTTCGATGAGCCGCGCCGTGCGGCCGGCCTTCTCGCACGCGATCAGCGTCGTGCCCGAGCCGCCGAACGGATCGAGCACCGTGTCGCGGCCCTTGCTACTGTTGCGGATCGCGCGCTCCACCAATTCGACGGGCTTCATGGTCGGATGGAGATCGTTCGCGACCGGCTTCTTCACGAACCACACGTCGCCCTGGTCGCGGGCGCCGCACCAGAAATGATCCGTGCCTTCCTTCCAGCCGTAGAGGATCGGCTCGTACTGCCGCTGGTAATCCGCCCGGCCCATGGTGAAGGTGTTCTTGGCCCAGATGACAAACGTGGACCAGTGGCCGCCGGCCTCCCGGAACGCCTTCTCCAGCGTGTGCAACTCCGAGGACGACATGCAGATGTAGACCGCGCCCTTCGTGACCGCGAGGATGTTCACGCAGGCGTCGTACAAGAAGCGCTCAAAGTCGTCGCCCAGATTGTCGTTCGCGATCTTCCGCTTGTTGCCGCGGAGCTTGTCTTTCATCGTCGCGCCGTAGTTCACGTTGTAAGGCGGGTCGGTGAAGACCAAGTCGGCGAGACCGCCCGCGAGCACTTTCTCCACGGCGTCCATCTGGGTGGAGTCACCGCAGAGTAGACGGTGATCGCCGAGGAGCCATATGTCGCCAACGGCCGTGACCGCAGTCTCCTGCTCCTCGGGCACCGCATCATCGTCGGTGTTGCCTGCGGCCTGAACCGCTTCCGGGTCGATCAGTAGATCCGCGAGTTCGTCATCGGAGAAGCCGATGACGCTCAGGTCGTAATCGTCCTCGCGGATGGCTTCGAGTTCGACGCGCAGCATCTCCTCGTCCCACCCCGCATTGAGCGCGAGGCGATTATCGGCGAGAACCAGCGCGCGCCGTTGGGTTTCGGTGAGGTGATCGAGGACGATGACCGGGACCTCGGTCTTGCCCAGTTTCCGTGCTGCCAGCAGGCGCGCGTGGCCGGCGATGATGATCCCATCGGACCCGGCGAGGATTGGGTTGGTCCACCCGAACTCGGCTATCGAGGCCGCGATCTGGGCAACCTGTTCGTCACTATGCGTGCGCGCATTCCGGGCGTAAGGGATCAGCCTTTCGACCGGCCACGTCACCACCTGCGGGAGGCTCATGCGTTGTTGGGTTGAGCGGACTTCTGGAACAGACCGAGTGCGTTGTGCAGATCGACGATCTTTGCGATCATCGGCACGACTACCGCGACCAGCTTGTCCCAACTGAACTGTTTGGCCAGATCCGTGCTTCCGTCATAGGCGGACTTGAGCACGTCTAGCACGAGTTCCAGCTTCTTGTTTCCCTGGCCGGGCAGCGGGATCGCTTGCTCGACGGCCTGAACCGCCGCCAGAACCAGGGGGAAGATCTTGAGGATGATGAGCAGGGTGTTCATTTGAGTTTCGTCTCCAGTGAGAGGATCCGGGGCGGCCAGAACCGCTGCCGCCCCGGTCGGAGGAATGGCTACGCCGTCTTCGGCTGCGCCTGGTTGACGACGTTCGCGATGGACGTGGTCGCGGTCGCAAGAGCCTCCACAATCTGCTGGAGGGTGGCGAGCACCGGCGTGATGGTTGCATCCACCTGTTTGGCAACTGCGGCCGCGACGGCCTGGGCGTCCACGCCCACGCCCGCCGCGCTCACATCGGTAGCGCGGTTGGCGGGAACGGCGCCCGCGGTCAGGTTCGAACCCGCGCCGCGCGCGACCGGGTTCAGTTCGTCGGTCCAGAGGGCATCGGCAGCGACATCGGCGTGCCGGATGGCCTGCTTCGCGACCATGTTGCTCGTCTCGACGCTGTTCTGCAGCGCCTGGAGAGCCACGTTCTGGAGCTGATCGAATTGCAGTTGCGAACGTCGCGCCGCGACCAGATCCAGATCCTGATAAGCGTCGTACGTGCGTTTTGCGTTGGCTGCCGTGAGTTCGGAGTGAGCCTTGAAGAACTCATCCGACCCCGTTTCGAATTCACGTTCGCCCTGATTGGGCGTTGCCACTTCGGGCATAGAAAGACTCCTTTCGATTCAGTCGTTCTTGGGTTTAGAGGATTCTGGTCAGGCCGCGACTTCCACCCCGCGCGCGGCTGCTACTACTGGGAACGTTTCTCCGCTGGAGGCCAGCGCCGGCACGTCCCCGGTGAGGTGTTGGATTCGTTTCAGGATGACGTCACAATATGAGGGCGACAGTTCGCATCCGTAGCCGGTCCGGTCAAGAACGGCCGCGGCCGCCAAGGTGGTACCGGACCCCATGAACGGATCGAAGATCAGGTCGCCCGGATCGGAGAATGCTTTCACGAAGAACTCGACCAGCGCTCGCGGGAACGGAGCCGAGTGCGATCCCTGGCTGCTCTCGGTTTTGACCTCGATCACGTTCGACGGGCGGGCAATGCCTCCGTGGCGCCCCTCCATGTTGTTCGCGTTCCGGCGTGTGGTCTGCCACGCCTGCTGGTGCTTGCCGCTGTCTGCCGCCGCACCGCGCGGGCCCGTGCCAAGCAGGCCACTACCGGACGTCGACTTCGGGTTATTCGGCGAGTAGTCGAAGCAATCGTCCGACCAGTGGCCGACTTCCTTGGGCCGGAACTTTATCTTCTGCTGGCGCGAGAAGTGGAACACGGGCTCCCATGCGTTCTTGAACCGATTTCCCCAGCCTCCTGGCACGCCGTCGTCGGTTTTCCGCCAGCAGAATTCATCCACGAACCGCCATCCCCAGTGCCGGCGATGCGCGATGGTCAGGTCCTTCACGTAAAGGTTGCGCTCGCCGTCGTCCGCGTGTTCCTTGATATTAAGGAGGTACGACCCATCGTCGGCGAGCACCGCCGCGAGGTTCGCGGCTACGTCCGCGTACCAGGCGACGTACTCCTCCGGCGGTACCGGTCGGAACCCGCTCGACGGATCGTAGGCGCGCTGCGAAGCGTAAGGCGGGGAAGTGATCACTACATTTGCCTTGGCGCTTTCGAACAGCCGTTCGACAACTCCGTGATCCCGGCAGTCCCCGCAGATCAGCCGATGCGGGCCTATCACCCAGATGTCGCCCGGCCGCGTGACCGCCTCAGCCGGTTGTTCCGGTATTTCTTCTTCCGCTTCCGGTTGCGCGCTCTCGGTCGCTTCTTGAGTAAGCAGGCCTTCCAGTTCGGAATCGCTGAAGCCGGCCACGCCGAGGTCGAAGCCCTCAGCTTGGATGGCCGCCAGTTCTTCCCCGAGCAGTTCATCGTTCCACCCTGCGTTCAGCGCGAGGCGGTTGTCCGCGAGCACGTAGGCCCGCCGCTGTAGCGGAGTCAGGTGGCCCAGGACAATGACCGGGACTTCGGTAAGGCCAAGCATCCTCGCGGCCAGTAGTCGACCGTGGCCAGCAATAACGCCCGCTTCGGAATCCACGAGAATCGGATTCGTGAAACCAAACTCGACAATGGACGCCGCGATCTCGGCGACCTGCTCCTCCGAGTGCGTCCGGGCGTTCCGTACGTAGGGCACGAGGCGGTCCAGCGGCCAGTGCTCCAGTTCCCGCGGCATCGCGGGTGTAATCGCAACGGGTTCGCTCATCGAGTCGCGACTATGGAATTTCCATAGTCATCCACAATCTGAATTCGCCGGCCGATCCAGCGCATCGCCGCCTCGATCCCGGAACAGATGCTGCCGTAAACCATCGATCAGAAGCCGCGCCGTCCCGACTCGAGCCAGTGGCTCCTCAAGACCGATCGGGCGGGCCTCGACGCGGCAGCCGGTGAGACGACCGCGTTCGTTGCCGGCCGCAGTGCCGCGACGCGATCTGCTTCTGCATCTACCCGCAGTCCCATCGACACGAGCCCGCAGATCGCCGCGTACGCGTAAACCCGCGCGTCCAACGCTTCCGTCCTGACGCCCTTCTTCGGCCGCCACTCCCGGACGGGCACGCCCTTCGAATAAGTGGTGACGAGTGTCTCGGAGAGCAACTGCTCGAACCAACCCACCGGACGCTCCGCCGGGAAATGCGAGTACCCCGGCGATGGCTGCTCTATCTTGAGCCGCCCGTAGATCACGCTCTTCGCGCTATCGACGCCGACGATCCACAGCGGCGTGCGGTTGATCGTGTTCCGCGTCGGCTTCTTCGGCCAAACCGGCAGCGGCCCGGATTTGCCCTTCAATGCGAACACGCGTCGGTGATACCGGACGCGGCAGAAGTCATACACCTGCTGGGTGTGAAAACCCGAGTCGATCCCGCACGCCGCAACCGGCAGTGAGATCCCGTACTCGTGCAGCCACTGGCGATTGAGGTATTCATCGATGGCCCGCCACATCTCCGGCGCACTCGGATCGCCGGGGAACACGCGGTACTCAATCGACCATGATTCCTCGCCCTTGCCCCAACCGACCAGTTCCAGTTCCGCGAGGTCCAGCTGGACGTCGATGCCGGCGGTCAGAACGCAGACGCCACCGGGCAGGCGAGGACCGTACTGCTCACGCCGGGTCAGCAGAGCCGCAATATCGACGCTGGTTTCGGCCTCGTCATCCCACAGTTCGCCGAGGGCGGTGTTGATGAACGCGCGCCAGGTCTCCGGGCCACCGTGCCGGGCCTCAACGCCTTCGATGGCGGTGTCCGGCCACTCCTTCCACGGCGAGTACAACTGATTGATCCAGAACCCGGCGATCTTGCTTTTGGGGTTCGCGGCCCGCCATTCGCCACGTGCCAGCATCCACGGCTTACGGTAGGACGCCAGCATCTCGCCGCAATGCTCGCAGCGATAAAGCGCCTGTTCCGGATGCCCTTTGGGCCAGATCAGGTTCGGCCAGACCAGCACCTGGTAGCCGTTGCACAGCGGGCAGGGCACCCAGTAGCTCTGCTGGTTGCTGCGCAGCCACCATGATTCAATCCGGCTGGCGCCCTTGACGGTGGGCGTGGAGACCAGCAGGACCTTCCGGTTCCACCAGGTCGTGGAACGCTTGACCGCGAGGCTGACCGGATCGCCTTCGGTTCCAGCCGAGGGCGGATACCGGTCCACCTCGTCCAGCAGCACGTACCGGATCGGCCGCATGGCCAATCCCGCCGGACTGTTTGCGCCGGCGATGGTGATGCTGCCGCCCTGAAAACGCTTATGCAGGACGCGGTTGTTCGCATCACGCGAACGCACATCCGCGACCTTGCCCCGTAGGACCGGCGTGTCCCGCAGCATCGGCGCGAGGCGGTCCTTACTCCACGCCTCACCATCCTCGACTCGCGGTTGCACGACGAGGATCGGACCCGGGTCCTGGTCGATCACGTAGCCGACGAACGAGTTCAAGCACTCGGTCTTGCCGACCTGGCTCGACGACATGAACACGACCCGTTCATACGGGCTGTTCGGCGTCAGTGCATCGAGCAGTGCCCTCTGGTACGGCGCGCGATCGGTTCGCCACTCACCAGCTTCCGCCGACGCCTCCGGCGATAGTCGCCGGTTGCGATCGGCCCACTCGGAGACCGTCTGGCGCGGAGGTGGTTCGAGCGCAGCGATCACCTGATCGACGCACTCCTCAACGACGCTGATAACGGATCTCCTCTTGGAGCGACTTCAGGATCGCGATGATCTCCGCGTCGAGCAGATCGCGGATTTCGGCCGGATCACTCAGTGCGGCGAGTTGCGGCGCCAGTTTGGCCGGGATCGCCAGCAGTTTGTCGCGGATTTGCCGGACCAGGGTGTACCACTTGACCTTCACTTCGTCGGAGGACAGGAACCTCCCGCTTTTGGTCTCGAACTCCAGCTTCCGGAGACGCGCCCGGAAAACCATCTCGGCGGTTCGAGCCTGGGCGAAGTTGCCGGGTTGCGCCACAGGACCGCCAGCATCTGCCGCCGGGCGCGCCGACTGCGCCGCCGCGTGCGAGTCCGGCAACACCTGGTCAACAGGCTTGTCGTCCAGCACCGCGTCGCTTGCGGCAACGTCCACCAGTTTGCCGCGCATCACGAGGATGCCGCGTTTGGCTAGCCGGCTGATGTGCGAGCGGTTTACATTCCGGTGCCGCGCGTAATCGGCCTGGCTCATCAGGCCACTGGAGGATTTCACAGTGTTGCCTTGCTGTTGACCACTGTTGACTGGTATTTTTCGCGTTTCACTGGCGACAGCGTGCCATCCTTCTACCCGCGGCCGTCAGGCCCCCGGAAGGACCCATGATTGCTACGGCATCATGCAAGCTTTTGATGATGCGCCTCGTGGAGCATCAGACTCCCGTTGTTCGCCACGAAGGTATGCCTGCTGGCGCCCTTTCGGCGCCCGAGCCCCAGTACCACTGCGGGAGCGATCATCGGCAGGTTTGCCAACTCAGTGAGTCTTGCCATGCCGCTGCCCGCCGCACGCTCGTACCAGTAGCGCGTCGCCTCTACAGAGGCCTGCGCGGACGCATGTCGATGGTCAGACTGGATGAATCGGATGGAGACGCCCGGCTCGACCCACTCGGCCCGGCCTTGCGCTACGAATCTCTTGGCGCGATTTCTTGAAGTGAAGCCAGACCCTGAGACCGGGTTGTCGATCCGAATGTTTTTGCGCATAGCTCTCCCGTCGAGCCCAGGTGGGATTGCGGGTATGCCCGCAAGGGATTTACAGCAGGAGGAATCTCTCGGGGAGTGCGCCTGACGCTGATCGTCCGAACCGACTCTTCATCTACTAATACCCGCGGCTCACGACAGATTTTCGGATTTCTTTACGTCCGCGCCGATTTTTCTAATCCACGGCTGCTCGACATCGGGGTTATAGAAGCGGTGGCGCACCTCCGAGGGCAGTGGATGGATGATCTCGATGGACTGCGCCGTGACCTCGCCGATCTTGTCACCGGACCTGAGGTAGCAGACGAGCCCGCGATTCGGATCGAAGAGGCCCTTGCCCGGATTGTAGAGCCGTTCGCGCCTCCAGCCGACGGCCATCGCTTTTTCCACCATCGCGTTTACCATCGCAATGGCATCGGCCGAGACGTGATCGGATCTCCGCGCCTGCGGGAGCGAAGCACGCGGGCTATCATCCTCGGGCACCGGCGCGTTGTAGTCGGCACGGAGACCCCGCACGGCCTCCAGAAGGACTTCCTCGCCGAAATGCCCAATGGCCCACTGATGCACGGCGTTGAACCGCACGCGCAATTCTTCGAATGCCACGGTATCGATCCGGCCGGCCGCCGCGGCTTTCTTCGCGATCACCATTCGTGACCGCAGCCACGCGTAGAACTCCGGATCGAGCCGCCGATACATCGTGTCGTTGATCTGGAAATCGCGGGCGAACCGTTCCGGTGTTTCGGTCGACCATGTCAACAGCGTGGACGACACAAAAAGAGATCCCGGCGCCGCCGGGGCACACGACTCCTGTGGTGCGACGTTCATCGATGTTCTCCTCGCTGATCTGAGTCCCTAATTGGCCTGCGGCCCCGTCAGGATCATGGCGGGTCTTTACCGCTCCCCGGCGTCATGGCCGGCAGATCGGCGAGATCGATGCCGCCACCCCTTCCGGGGGGACGTTGGGGGGACGTCGTGGGAACCTGGTGGAGACGTTGCGATCCAAACGTCTCCACCGTTAAGTTGCTGTGTTTTGTATCGCTTGTGCGGGTGGTGGAGACGTTGGGGACGTTTTTGGGGTTTCCGGCGGCGGAATCCGCAGTGTTTTCACACGCTGTCCCTTTCCTCTCTATATGCGCATCCTCGTGTATTTCTCTTGCGCGGGAATTGAGGAGAACGTCTCCACCGTCACCAACGTCTCCACCGTCGTTGTAGTCTGCTGATTCGATGGGACCTAAGTGGTGGAGACGTTTGTCGGCCAACGTCTCCACCACGTCTCCACCGCCCGGCTCGACGTCTCCACCGAGTGAATCCAGGAGGCTCAGGTTCGGCGGGCGATATTGGCCCGGTTTATCGCCGTCCGCGGGAACGAGAACGTAGAGAACGCCGGTCTTGTGGTTTCCTTCGCTGATGCGCTTGACTGTAAGCCCGTTGAATACGCGGTCGCGCTTCACGCCGAGCGCCTTGCCCAACCGCGTCTGTTGGGAGCGCGCCGCTCCATCGCCACGCACCCTGAGCATCAGGTCGCGATCCTCGCAGAGCTGATTCAGTTCACTGACGCGTTTCGGCTCATCCCGGAATGATTCCCACCAGGCACCAGTGAATTCCCGCCACATCTGGCCATCGCTATCGGCAGCCGCGTAAAGCTCGTTCAGATTGCCGAGGAACCCTGGGATGCCCGCAACCTGCAGCACACCGCCGATTACCTCGGACCATCTCTCGAAGGAACCGAGGCGGCGATCGTTGAGCGGGCGCCCGGCTGCAATCCAGGCTTGAATCAAAGTGAGCGCGGCGCGCACCAGCGCCGAACGGTTCTCCCGCGCCCATTCGGTGACCAGCGGGTGTTTGAATCCCGCTCGCAGCCATGGCCTGTCGATCCGTGGATCGATGCGGATACGAACGCACCGGCGGGTCATCTCATCCGAAAGCTGCGGATTATTGCCGGTCATCATCCAAAGCGCGTGGTTCTTCAGGTCGAGCATCCTGGAGATGCCCAGGATTCGATCCCTCCAGGCAGGCTGAGTGATCACCGAGGCCAGCGCCGAGGAGTCCAACATTCGTTTTTCGTTGAGATTGTCGATTAGGATTGTGGGGCGGCCGTTTATCAATTCCGCCGTGATCATCTTCCGGATATCGTCCTCATCTTCCGGCAGCGTGCGACCTTCCGGAGCCGCACCGGTCGTGACGATCCCGATCAGACTCGCCAGCAGCCCCTTCCCGGATCCTTGCGTCGGCGCTTCGATGAGGTGTATCGGCGCACAACCTTCGACCATGCGGCGCATGAACGGCAAGAGAATAGCCGCGACGACGTGCGCCTGGTCTGAGTCCCTGACAAACGGGAAATCGACGAGCAGGTCATCAACGAGCAATGACCGGGCATGTGCGATCTCTTCGCCCGTAGGGCAGCTCGGGACCTCTCCAATCTCAAGGGCTGGGTCGGAAAAGAGCCACACTGCATCCGCACGATGGTAACCAGCGGTAGCGATGAGGGCGCCGTCGCGGCCAAACATCGGCGTTCGAACCACGGATTCGAGCGGCGGCAAGGCGAAATCCGGGTTGACCAGCATATCGCGCGCCGTGTCCCGCGACGGTGGAGCGGCAAGCACGGCCGCCTCCGTCACCTTGTGCCAGTTGGCGCTTCGGGCCAGAATCCCGTAGACCGACGTCTCGCAGTGCGGCTCGATTCTCGCATTGGCGCCCTCGCCTGCAATGCGCATGAGAGTGCCGGCCTTTTGAAAGAGGAACGGCCTGGCCGTATCGCCCGGGGCCGGTTCGTTGATGGCGTGAATGGCAGCCCAGGAGTCGGCGATTACATCGCGCAATTGGCGGTTGTTCACCTGGATGCCCGGAAGTGACTGATCCTGCGTTTCCCCGCCGCGCTCCATTGCGGCCGCGCCGGCACGCCGGTTCAGCCGTGGCCGCGCAATCTCCACTACCTTCAGTTGCCTCCGCAACGTGGTGACGGGCACGCGGACCTTGCCGCATCGAGTTTGGATAAGCCTGAGGTGACGTTCCTGTTCGATCGGATCGAGCCGGCCGGCCTCGGCCAGGATGGGCTCGAGAAAGCGGCTGAGCGCAGCGTCCGGGGTGTCTATGCTCAGCCGCGAAATCGCCAGCTCGAGCGGCGTCTGCGCGGCGTCGAGAATCGCTTCGAATTCCGCCTCCGTTTTGCCACTCGCGAAGAACTCGTTTACGTCGATCTTGGCGTCGGCGAGCAGTTCATCCGTCCCGGCACTCTGCGCGCCCAAGGCAGCCAGCTTCGCGCGTGCGACCCGCTGCTTATCACCGAGAGGTAGAACCGCAACCCGCGTCGCAATGCCGTGATCCGCCAGGACACGGGCGGTCTTGAGCGCTCCCTGCATGCCGGCCTCTGAGATCTCGTTGTCCTGGCAGATGAAGACGGTCTTCACGCCGGCGAGTTTTGGCAGCAGCCGCTCCCAATCTGCTTCCCGAATCTGCACCGTCACCGGCGAGACGGCGGGGAATCCATGCTCCATGAGGGAGAGACAATCGGTGACGCC
Organism: Acidobacteriota bacterium; assembly: GCA_018268835.1. GTDB lineage: Bacteria > Acidobacteriota > Terriglobia > Bryobacterales > Bryobacteraceae > Solibacter. Next base: position 43,309 of record JAFDVU010000003.1, read on the forward strand.
CTCGGTGATGACGACGCGTCCCGGACGGGTCAGGAGCGCGTCCTCGTTGTAGAGAACGTCGTTCCGAATACATTCCGCAACGTGCTCGTTGTTGCGCCCATTCCTGACGGCGAGCTTCTTGTACTTCGATTTCTCCCATTCGTGATCGGCTGTCCAGGGCGTGCGCCGGCCGATCATGAACACTACGCGCCCGCGGCTCCAATACGGAAATACGATCCGCCCGTCGAAGAACGGTACGATGCCATCCTGCGCCGTCGGCCGAAATACGGAGGTAGCGGTCAAATCCCGCATCGTGAACGCGCCGGGCCCATCCATCAGAGTCCGCGCTAAGCCGGGCTCGCCGTTGTCGGCATAGCCGATCTTCAGTCGTGCGATCGTCTCCTCGCCAATGCCGTACTTCGTCCGGAACCAGCTGAGGACTTCGCCATTCGCAATCAGACGCTGGTGATACGCCTCGGCGATCGCAGTTAGGGTTTCCCGCACGCGCAGCGAGGATCGGTACGATTCCTCAGCTTCTTCCGGGCTGGCTAATTTCGAGAGCGGCGGCAACCCGATTCGCGCCGCCAGGAAGTCGCGCGCCGAACGGTGCGATTCCGGCATGCGGCCGGACTGCCCACGCGTCACTACGCCATGGTGAACAAACTCGACAAGCTGAAGGACGTCGCCCCCAACACCACATCCCCAGCAGCACCAGCACTGTTCCTCAAGCGAAACATGCAGCGAACGGTGGGACTGGCTCGCATGATTCGGGCAATCGCAGAAGAGCGTTTGCCGCGATTCCTGCATAATCCTGGCGCCCAGCAACTCGCGGGCGATCTCGCCAATGTCGATGTCCGTGACCTGGCGATAGTAGCTGTGCACATCAGCGGGTGCCGCGGTCACTTCCTGGTCTCCGGTTGGAGCAGGAAGGAGAGAAAGGTGTTCCGGCGATCAACCTGGCGCTTCTCTGCACAGTTCTCCATGCCCCACCGATCCCCCAGCAGGATCACGGATTCCTTCGCGCGCGTTACTGCCGTGTACAGGAGGTTGCGGTGATGCATGAAGGAGTGCGATTTGTGGGCGACCACAACGGCGCACGGGAACTCCGACCCCTGCACCTTGTGAATCGATGTGGCATACGCCAACTGGACATTGCTGGCCGCTTCACTGGCGGCCTTGATCTCTACCGGGCGGCCATCGAAGTCGATGGTCATCGCCCCATCGCGTTCCACGCCGAGGACCACACCCATCGCGCCGTTCATGACACCGAGGTCATAGTCGTTCTTCGTCTGGATCACCTTGTCGCCCGTGTAGAAGCGGTGCCGGTGCCCGGCTTCGATCTCGGGCACTTCGAAGTCGAAGAGCTTTTTCTGAAGCAACCGCTGAAGCTCTACGTTGAGCTCTATGGTGCCGAGAGGCCCCCTGTGCGTGGGCGTCAATACCTGTACGTCGCAAATCAGGTCGTAGCCGAGCCGCTCCTGCAACACCTCGTCGAACAGGAGCAACAGCATGCGCCGCACGTCGCCGGTGTCCGTGAACCGGTCGATCACATACCATGGCCGGCGGTCGCCATTCTTCACATCCGCGGTCGGCCGCACCTCGCCGGACAGAATGGCGGTCGAGTTCTCTTTGAGCACGCCTGCCTGCCGGATGATCTGGGTGAGTACGGTCGTCGGAATCGCGCGCGACTTCACCAGGTCGCGGAGAAGATTGCCCGGCCCGACCGGCGGCAACTGATTATGGTCACCGACAAGGACGACGGCAGTCTTCGATCTGTCAATGGCCTGAAACAGTCGCCACGCGAGCGGCACGTCCACCATCGAGACTTCGTCCACCACAAGGATGTCCGCCTCGATCGGGTTGAGCGCATCACGGGAATATGTGCTCCCGTTGTAGCCCAGCAGACGGTGGATCGTACTGGCCTCGTGTCCCACGACCTGTTCCAGCCGCTTGGCGGCCTTGCCAGTGGGTGCGGCCAGGACCACGCGCTTCTCCAGGAGGTTGCCGATGGTGGTGATCGTTGAGACGGCATACGTCTTTCCGCTCCCGGCGCCCCCGGTCATCAGCGAGATGGCACACGCGAGCGCGTTCTTCACGGCCGCCCTCTGCTCCGGGTTCAGTTCCGGGCCTTCCGCGTCGAGCAAACCTTCGACATCCGCGATCACGTGTGGGCTTCGCGATCCAGCCGTCTGCAACACATCGGCCAGATCCCGCTCTATGCGGTGGATCTCCGGATCGGCAACTACCAGACGTTCAAAGGGATGGCTGACGAGCAGGCCCTCGGCGATCAGCGCCTCCAGATGGCCCTCGATCACTTCCCGGCTATCGAGCGTGTCCATCACGAGCAGGTTGTTGGCGCGGTCGAGGAGGTCCTCGTATTCAACCCAGCAGTCGCCGCCATCCAGTGCGTCGAGCACGCAGTAGTGAATCCCGGCGCGAATGCGCGAAGGCAGATCTTTGGGCGTGCCCATCTTGCGGGCGATCTTATCGACGCGTTTGAATCCAAAACCTGAGATCTCGCGCATCAGCACGTAGGGATCGCGTTCGAGAATCGGCACCACCTGGCTGCCGAACCGGTCCACCAGAGTCGTGACCTGGTGATGGGTCAATCCGAACCGCGACAGATAGGTCATGGCTGCGTTGAAATCGCTGTTGGCCATCCAGATACGCTGAAGCGCCAGAATCGAGTCCAGCGGAGCCTTCGCGGCGGTCGCGACCGCTTCGGGCCGGGTCCGGATCGCCGCGTCAAAGCCGGCGCCAAACTCAACCGCAATGAGCCGGGCCTTGGCCGGACCGATCCCTTTCACGTCCGGATGGTTCGCGAGGAAGTTCGCCAGCCCATCGGCGTCCATCTCCAGGTCGTAACCAAGGCATTCAACCGAGAACTGGCGCCCGTACTTGGGGTGATTCATCCACAGGCCTTCGAAGCGCACCGGGTCGTTGGGCTTCGCGAAGACCTTGCCAGCGAAGTTCACCAGCGCGCCTTCCGCCGTTCGAAGGCGCCCGGCAGTAAATGCCGGGCCCGAGTAGAAGACCGTTTCCACGATGCCGCGGAGGGAGGTGCGCGTCTCCGCGGTTGCTACCTTCGTCATGCATGCCACCTCGTGTGTGCGGCCAGCAGGTACGCCTGTACGAAGTGGCAGGCAGCCTGCCGGCTGGAACAGAAGAAAACCGGAACGCGGAAATCGAGAATGATCGATAAAGCGCTGCCGACCACGGCGTTCGGATGGGCATCGCCGCGGTATCGGTGCAGCAGCACTTCCAGGAGACCCGCCTCGACCACGACACATGCCGCCCGGTACTCGGCCAGCTTCCGCAGTTCCTTGCGAAAGCGAGCCCGGCTGTGAATCACCGTCGATACGAAGTCCTCGAGGCTCTTGCGCTCCACGGCCACGATGTTTTCCAGCCCGGCGACGGAGTAATCCCCGGCCGGCAGCGCGCGCCGCACCGTCGCCAGCCGGGAATCGAATGAATAGCCTTCCTGTTCGCGCGTGTCGATGACGATCGTGACCGGTCCCGCGTTAGAACGGGACAAGGGCGTCGCCGGCCTCCTGCCGGAACTTGCCGGGCGTGCGGTCCGTCTCGATGCGGCGGTTGAAGAAGATGTTTTCGTTCTCGCCCTTCGTCTTCTTAGTGACTTCGAGCTTCACGTCGAGCAGTTTCTTCAGGTGCTTCGGCAGATCGGAGATCCTGTCGAGGTCCAGGCCGCACATGTGGAGGTCGGTCTTCACGTACTTCAGCGTGTTGTGGGTAATGACGCTGTTGCGCCAGATGAGGCGGTTAATGAACTTCGGCGCGATCACACGCAGGGTCCACTTCAGCATCGGGTTCCCGGTGGACTGCGCCTCCGTCAACTCGACCTTCTCCACCGCTACCTGATACTTGCCGTCAGGTACGCTTTCAAAATCGCCGCGCTCTTCCGGCTGCTCGGAACGGTAGTCGTCGTCAAACTGCGACAGGTCAATTGCACGTTTGCTCATACTGTTTTTCTCCTGTTGGATTTCACTTCGCCGCCGGCCTGGCTGTGGGCTGCGGCTTCAGCGGCGCGACCGCCGCATTGAATGCGTCGAGGAACTTCCGGAAGTCAAGATCGATGGTCTCGGGGAGGCGGCCGGTCCGGTCGCCCGCTTCGTAGTAAAGGCTGGGCTTGGTGCGGATCACGCGCTTGATACTCTCGGCGCCGCCCTCGGCGGTGGCCGTTTCCAGATCGCAGAACAGCACCTGATCCACCATGCCCAGGACGATCTTGCGGGCCTTGTCGGGCAGCGTCGGCACGATCCGGGTGTACTTGCCCGTGCGCGTGTCCACTTCGATCTCCTTGGCGTGAGAAATCAGGAAGAGGCCATACGGCAGGAACGCGAGCTTGGTCAGCACCCGCTGGAATTCATTGTTCACGAGGGCGTACCCCTTGCCGTAGCCGAGGTCCGATTCGTGCTCGATCTTGTACTTCTTGACGATGTAGTCCGTGCAGAACTTGTATGCGTTGTCGATAGTGTCGACGATGATGGTTCGGAACGCGTGCTTTCCCTCCGTCACTTCGGCGCAGGCGTTGAGTAAGTCATCCCAGGATTGAATCGGCACCTGATAGACATCGAGTGCGTTCAGGCCGGGCTCGGTGGCGAGGAACAGCGCGCCGTCGGACTGGGAGCAGAATGTGGATTTCCCGATTTTCGTTTGGCCGTACACCAGCACCGTGAGGTCGGCCAGGTCGGGCTTGGGTTGTGTCTTTGCGGTCGGCAGCATAATTCTCCTTTTCAAAAAACTGTTTCTGGCGCCTCGTTCGGCAGCACCCTCAATTCCTCGTTGGGCGCGACCCGCTGGTAGAAGTTCTCGATCACGTTGGGATTCCCGTTGGAACGACACAGCGGGAAGTAGGCGCACGGACGCTGATAGTTAAAGCAAAACGCGGTGTTCTGGTAGAAGACCCCGCGGCGCCGGGCGTCGAGGAACGCCTGCGTCAACTCCCACAGTTCACTGCGGAGGACGTCGAAGCGGTCCCGCGAAAGGTACAGCATCTCCCGGTGGAACATCTCCGAATCGGCGTATTTCTCCGCCAGTCGCAGCTGGAACTCATCGTCGGACTCCGGCAGCTTGCGCTTGGCCGTGGTCTTGCCGGTTTTCGATTTCGCCAGCAACTCCGCGCGCCGGGCCTGGTACTCCTCCTCCGTCTCGCCCTTGCCCTGCTGGAGCTTCGCCTTCACGAGCACGTTGTAGAGGATCCCGGTGATCGGGATGCCCATCGTCTGCTCGATGTAATGGGCGTAGATGGTGATCTGGAAGTCGGTCCAGAGCTTCTCCAGGTAATCCCCATCGAGCTGGCCGGCGGTTTTGTGTTCGAGGATGAAGTAGTCGTCGCCGATGCGCACGACGCCATCCACCTTGCCGGCGAGAACGAAGCTGCGGGATGCGGCGCCGGTGGCCGGGTTGATGATCGGGCCCTCGAAGTTCTTCTCCAGGGCGACAATCTCGAAGTTGTCACTCGCGTACCGCCGCGCGTACGCCTTCATCAGGGCGGTGGCCAAATGCCAGTCACGGCGCTGGTTCTCGTCCTGAAGATGCTCCGGACAAAGGCGATTGATGAGCGCCAGGATCTCCTGGAGGTCCCGCCGCTGATGCCATGCCTGGAGGCATTCGTGGATGATCGCGCCGAAGTGCAGGTTCCGGTCGCGTTCGAGCGGGACCAGATGCTGGAGGTAGCGCAGTTCCACCGCTTTCCGGCAGTTCCGGAAGAGCGACCACATGGAGTAGGTAGAGACGAGTGGCTGTGTCATAGGGAGTTTGCTCCGGGTGCGACCAGTCTCCGTGTCCGTCTGCCCGAGTTGATGTGGTCGACGATCAGCCTGCTCAGTACACCGATGCTCGAACTGTTGCACGCCATCGCACGGACACTGGGATCGCTGAGGCCGAACTGGGCGATCTTCTTCTGCATGTCGCGCTCGATACGGAGCGTGCTCCCGGACCAGAACGTCGGATAACCGGAAATCACGTCCGCAAGCGCGAAGAGGAATCCGGATTTCAGGTGCGTGGCCCGATCCTTGTAAAGGATGTTGCGGATGCCCCAGGCTTCATCCAGGAACTCAAAAAATGCCTTGACGTTATCCGGCATCGTGACCAGGCCGACCTTGGCCATCATGGGCGGCAACGCTTGCCAGATCGCAGGCAGCGCGACATAGCGTCCCGCGCCGAACGCTGAATGGAGCCGCATGACCGTCTTGACGAACGACAGCGCCGTTATCAGCTCTTCCCGCCGCATGTACTGCGACCAGGAAACCCGCTGGTGCAGAGCGAACGATTCGTCGTTGCAGAGGTCGTGGAGCCGGCGAAGCGCGGAGCACTGGACCACACGATTCCGGAGCAGCACGTTCGGTGAGAGCCGGGTTCTTCGCAGGTTGAGGATGTCGAACCGCTCCCGCTCCCAGGTTTCCGTCGTCCCGAAGTGCACCATGGCGCCGACCAACGGGGTTCCGCCGTTCGTCGCAAACTCTCTGGCGGCACTGATCCGCTGGAGGCCATCGATGATGTACACGTCGCCTGTGATCGTGTATATGCCGTTCGAATCCGTGCACCCGTAATCTTCACCGCGGGCTGCGAGTTCGACATCGGGCACGCGCCCCGCCCCATCCCGGAATGCTTGCATCAGCCCGTCGATCGTGGCGGTTCGAAGCGTCTCGCGTTGGTAGTCCGGCTTGAGCAAGCCGCTTAGCGACGCGGGATCGATTACCCCGCGCAGTACAATCCGGCCCGGCGTGAGTTCATCCAGGGCGCCGGACAGCAGTCGTAGCGTCATGAGTTCTTCTCCTGAATTTCCAAACGGAATGCGTTCAGCGGGTCGGCTGCGACCGCCTTTCCCTCGATCTCCGCACTGGCGGCGGAAATGGCCTGGCTGACGTTGGCCAGCAACTGTTCCGCGTATTCGAATTCGCCGGCAGTCTCGCCCAGCCATCCGGCCAGGTGGGCGAGGTGCTTTGTGGCCTCAATAAACGAGAGAATCGACCGGGTCATCCGCTCGATCTTTTCCGCCCGCGCAGTTCTTCGCGTACGCGCAGCCGCCGGATCTGGAGACGCAGCCTTCGCTTCCATCGCCGTCTGGGCCTGTTCCGGCGGAGGGGCCTTGCCGATCCTCGTGATGTCGATCGTCCGCCCGTCGCGTCCCTTGCGCTTCGGCGACTGTGGAATTTCCATAGTCAACTTCGTCCGCCAGTTCCCGACCGTCTTCACGTCGACGCCGACGTGAGCAGCAAGCTGGTGGTCGCTGAGAGTGCCGGCATTGGTGTGGGTCAGCGCCGCTCTTACCGCCCGCTGTTTATCTCTGTTCGTGCGGCGGAGGCCGTTAGCTTTGTTTGCGCCGAAGCTGTACCACAGCGCGTCCTGCTTTGTGCCCTGGTACACCTCGCACGCGATAACGCCGTGTCCGGCGTTTTCGGCGGCCTGAATCCGATGGAAGCCATCCGCAAGCCAGTAGTCGGTGCCGTCGTAGAACACGACCACGGGCGGGAATTCCGCGCCGGCGGCCATGCTCGCCATGTAATCGGAGACCGCTTCCCGATTGATGGCGGCCCGCGGCTGCGTGCCGCCATCCCGCCGGATGCCGGAGATGGGGACCGATTGCGAGTCAGTCACACGCACCTCCCCCGGCCTGCGGCCTGAATCCGGCTTGCATGAACGCCGCGCGGATCCTTGCGATGCTCCGGTTGAGTTGAGCCGCCGTCAGACCTGTTTTCCGGCGAACAACCGACACGGGCATCTCGGCCAGCAACCGGGCGATGCTCGTCAGATCGGGGGGCAGGCTCGCCAGAACCCGCTCCGTATCCAGACCGAGCTCGAGAAGCGGCCGAAAGTCCTCCGCCGGTAGCTCGCAGGCACTGCCGGCTTCGGATTCCTCGATCGGCTGAGGCTGCGGGCGAAATTTCTGCCGGGATGCCAAGACACAGGCGTGGTGGCGCACGACGCCGCGCACGAACCCTTGCCAGTTCCCGCGCGAGCTGTCGAATTTGGGCAACCGCCGGAGACAGTCGAGCGCCAGATCCTGGCGGAGATCGTCCCATTCATCCGCCGCGAAGCCGAAGCTCGTCTGAAGCAGGCTCGCGCGCAGCGCGGTTTGCTGGAGCAGGTACGGGGTGAAATCCGCCAGGGGTATGGTTGCCGCCGCCATCACCGCCGTACCCCCTGAATAGGGCGTTCAATCACGGCGCGGCGCGGAATCCCGTAGCGGATATCGATCCGCTCGATGATGCCGTCCCGTAACTGGTCCAGCTCATCCATGAGCCGGATGATCTCCTCGCGCAATTCGAAATCGGGCAAATCCGAGAGGCGGACCGGCGGTTCGTGGACGGTATCCAGCTTGACTTCCTGAAACACAATCGGTGCGGGATTGAATACCGGCTCACCTCCGCGAATTTCGAGGCCTTCGATGTGCCCGAAGATCGTGGATTGAAAGAGCCGGACCAGCGCTTGGCGGCCCGCGGAAAGACGAGAGAATCGCGTGGTGCGGTCCATGGCCGGCCTTACTCCCCCATCCCCGCGCGGTTCCGCACCAGGAATTCCTCGACGGCGGCGTGCACGCGCGGCGGATTCGCGGCCGCTGGCTCCATGCCGTCCAAACGAGCGGTGCCTTTGAGATCCCGGAGCAGCCGGACGCGGATGCGGTCCAGCCGCTTCATCAGCGTCCAGGTGAGATCGTCATCGAGATGGTGGAGGACCGCAACGCCGCCGATAAGCAGGGCGATGTCGTTGAACGCCTCCCTAACCAGGGGCTCCGGGTCTCCCTTGACGATTGCCGGAGCTTGGGGGTCCTGCTGGTTTCCGTTAGTAGCAGATGCTGAATTCATCGTTGCCTCTGCTACTGGCTGGGTGACATGTAACCCAACTCCCGGTTTTCCACAGAGGTCGAAAGCTAAGCGACTGAAAACACGCCGAATTTTGCCTCGAATTTTTTCGCGGCGGGCCGCCGACGGTGGGTTACATGTAACCCTACTCAGGAATCCGGCCTGAATTCCCGATGGCGAAGAAAAGGAGAATACGCTAAGATCAGTGACGTGAACGGGTTTCGCTTCCAGGAGTTCCAGTTCGACCCGGGCCTCGATCCCGACTGGCTTCGGCTGCGGCGGCACAAGCAGTTGGTGGGCGGTCGGACGGCCCACGAACTCACCGAACTCTGGGAGCGGGAGATCCTAAGCCGGGTCAGGTTGAGCGAGACGTCTGGCGCGCAACCAAGGTTCGTGCCAGAGCGCCTGCTGGCACCCATCACGAAACTGAACATCCGGGTGCGCCACACACTTTACCGCGTGGAAATCGAAGTCCGGGTTTCGGATGGTCACTGGCATCCCGTGGTACAGAGTTGCCTCTCCTACGAGCAGGCAAACCCGTTTTTGTTGCGTGGAAGGCTTCCAGTCCGGAACTACGGCGATCTCCTGCCCATCGTGGTCCGGCACATCCGGTGGTCGGACTCCGTTCTTCTGCAGCACCCGGATCTCAAATGCATCCTCGCCGGCCAACTGCCCGAAGCGAAGCTGGTGTAGTGCTGCAGCTTATCGACGCTGGCGCGCATTGTCGCTCGAGCAGGGAAAGACAGCGGTCCAGCATGCTGACGCCTCAACGAGCCGGAGCGGCTCGCCGTCTAGGCCAGTCCATTCTCGAAGTTGTTTTGCAAGCCGCAGCACAACGAGGTCGTCGCCCCGCCGCGCAACGCTACCGGCGCCACGCAGCATCCGAATGAAAATGGATCCTTCCTCGCTCAGTCTGCCGGATGCCCCCCTGAATCCGAGATCTTCCAGAGAATAGGTGCGGACGACAGTCCCGCTCTCCTCGGCCACCTCCGCTCGGCGGTTGCCGTTGGTATCCGGTCCGTGGGCGCGAAATCGCCGCGGCTCGGAAACCGATACGGCAAGCCGACCGTCGGAGCGCTCATGGAACGAGAAGTCGAGCCACGATACGCCCGCCGGCGTGGGAAAGCCGTTCTCCCGGTCAAGGCGGATTTCGAACTCGCAAATGTAGGTCTGCGTTTTCTTGGTGACTCTGATCGGCGGACCATCGATGTCGATTAGGCTCTGGAGAACCTGCCGCAGCCGGAGGAGCCGGGTCTTCATCGGCGTATCCCCGGTGACGGCGCTCCGCGCTGTTGTGGCATCCAAAGTCCCGCGCGCCGCCGCAAACAGGCGCAGGAGTTCGATTGGCTGAGCATCCCGGTCCGTTCCGATCCCGGCAAAGCCCAGGTCATGCCATTTGCCGCCCAATCCGATCCGCAGAGAATCATCACAGACCACGATGGAGACATCCGCCCATGTCGCTCCGGCAGCCGCTGGAATGCTCATTGCAGCTCTCGGCGGGGCAGACTCGACCTCGGCAAAACGGTCGTGTAGGTAATCGAGATCTACAACTATCCGGTCACCTTCAATGCGCGAGACCGACGCCAGTGCGATCACGTCGTGGTTGCGCGGCAGCTCGGTCTGGCCGCCTTCACAACCGACGGTCAGAATAAGCGCCGGAGCCTCGCCCATTGAGCGCCGGATCGCCATGAACATTTCCGAAAGTGCCGGCCCTCCATCGACGCCCAAGAAGATGTCGCGGTAGCGCCCGCCCAGCCGCCGTCGGCCGAGCCGCCACAGATGTTGCAGCAGCAGCACCTCAGTCGGGGGTGCGAGATCCAAGGCGGCGCCCGCGAGTTCGCCTACGCGCCCGGCGTCAATCCGCCACTGCCGTAGCCGTTGCGCCTCGATGTTCACGGAGCCTTCTTCCGGACAGGAGATGAACATCCGGCGGCCGCCAGCCACGGTGATCACTTCCGACCAGTGCCTATCCGGGCAGAAGTCGCACATGATCCACCGGGCCGGCTCCGTCTCGCGCAGGATTCCCACTCCGATGGCGCGCTCGAATTCGAGGCGACCCCAGCGCCGCATTTCATCGATACCGACTACGGGATCACCCGTCGCTAAACGCTCAAGCAGCCGTGGCCAAATCGTCCGCATCGTTTTCGATCCCCCATTTCGGCAGATACTGACGCAGGATCTGCTCTTCGGGGCGATCACCCAGATCGCAGGTGGCCGGAGCGCCGATCTTGAACTGCACGACGCGCTCCCTATCCTCGTCGTCACGGAGGAACGCCTGCATGGTTACCCCGGCTACCGTTGCGCTCGCCAGGCGCGCGTGCTTCTCGGCGAGTTTGTCGGCGATAACGTCGTACACAGATCCGTCCTTCGACCGCGCATCGATCGCGACCGTGATCCGTCCGGCTCGATGCCCATGAAACTGGAGCTTGATCGCCTGCACCCGGACGAGCGTGATCCGGTGCGAGGGATCTGTCGGAAACGTGATGTTCGGGTTCTTGAAGATTTCGAGGTTGAAAGGCTCCTCGGCAGGCATCTCAGGCAGGTGGTCGAGGCCGAGGACCACCCGTGCGAAGATCTGCGCCAGAGGCTGCCGCACCTTCCGCCCGCCCTGAACGTAGGCGTCGGTGGTGCCGTCGGCGCGGTGGTAGCCGAAAATGACCTCGAATGCGGGCCTTTGGCGCTGGAATCCGAACTGGCCGGCATCGTCGTAGCCAAAACGCTCTTCGAGGTAATCGGCCGGATACGCGAAGAAGCAGTCGACGTCGCCCTCGCGGCGCCGGTGCTCGACAATGCACCGCTCGCCGCGCTTCTGCGTCGCCCAGAAGTACTCGGAGAACTGTCGCCCCAGTTCAGCCAGCACGTCAGGAGTGACCTCGATGGCTTTCGCCGGCAGGTTCTTCAGCGTGTCCCAGGAGCGCTTCGGCAGTCCGTCGATGTGCCCGAGCATGCGCGCGGTGCGAAAGATCCGCTTGTCGCGCAGGTAACACCGGAAGGCGCGCTCGTGGGCGCCCATGTTCCCGGCGATCTCGGCCGCGACCTCCACATCGATGTCGCGGGCGGCCTCCATGAAGGCCTGCGTGCCGGCTGGATTCGCCAGGGATTCGATCATGCAGAAAACATCGAAAATCCTGGAGCATTCGTCTGGCGGGATCAGGTTGCACCGCTCGTAAACTGCCTCGATACGCCGTTCACTCACCGCGCTCCAGTCGAAGGTGTCGAAGGCGGGAACGGAGGAAAAGAACTGCTGAAGCAATGCGTTGGGGACGTGGCGGAAGAAAGATAGCGGATTAAAGAAAACCGGCACAGAGGCCTCCTCGGTTTGCGAAGGACTCTATGCGTTTCCCCCTGCGGCAACGGCAGGCGCTGGACTCCATTGTCGATGTGCTATCAATGGATTTTCAGAGCCCAAGATCGCTGTAGAACCCCACAGAATACCACGGCGAACATAAAGCGAAAGCACTTGGTATGTAAGCTGCTGATTTCTTTCGGTAAAATTCGGTTGACAGTCTGGCGCGCTGGCGCTCCCACCAGCGCCGATTCAATCTAACCTGCTGTTTTGCTTGAGGTTACGCCAAAGGTCCCGCTGCTCGGCCCACTCGAATTTAGCGGCAATTCGCCGCACCGCCACCTCGCTGATCGGGAACCGCGGCTTTGTTGTGGGTGGGAATTCGAGGATCTCCTGCTGGATATCCGGTGCGAGCCAGACCAGTTCCATGATCTGGCTCATTCGCTCCCGAGTCAGGCAGCCGAGGCGGGCGAGGTCGGCGTAGTCCCGCGACTCGCCGCGTTGGATCATGTCCTGAAACTGGATGGCCAGCGCCATCACCTGCGCCACTCGGGGCAGACGCCCGATGGCGTGCCGCCGGACGTCTTTCGGTAACTCCTGCCTGGGGCGCGGGGGCGCCGCGTTCAGCCGGAATTGAATTTCAGCCGCGCTCTTGTGCATTCTCGTATTTCTCCGTCATGATCGGGGCCCAGTCGCACAGGTCCTTGATCCCACCGGACCGGAACCCGAGCGTCACGGTGCCCGTTTTGCCGTCGTAACGGACCTGGTCCACCAGCGTCCGGATGAACCGCTCCTGCTCCCATGTGGATAGCTGTTCCCACAACGGATCGAAGGCGTGCAGGGCAGCCTCAACCTGCTTGGGGTTGATCGTAACCCCGTTGGCGTCCTGCTGCCGCTCGTGCAACTTCTTCAGCACGCTCCGCAGGACCGCGGGATTGCTGCCGACTCCGCGGAGCTGTTCCAAGACCGCGCTCTCCAGCGCCGGGGCCGACACGCACCGCGTCTCGCACTGCGTCCAGCCTTGCTGGTGGGCCTTGACGCAGACGTAGTAGCGGTACACCCGGTTCTTCTTCTCGACGTAGGTGTGGACCATGCCGACGTCGCAGGTGGCGCACCGGACCAGCCCTTTGAGCAGAGCCCCATGCTTGTTGCCGATGCTGCGGCCGCCACGCCGCCCATTCCGGCTGAGCATCGTCTGCACGTTGTTCCAGACCGCGTCATCGACGATCCGGTCGTGCTCGCCTTCGTAGATCTCGCCGCCGTACTCCACCTTGCCGAGGTAGATCTTGTTGGTCAGCAGATTGTAGAGACTGTTTTTGACTATCGGCTTGCCGCCCGCCGGCCTGCCGTCGCGCGTGGTCCACGCTTTCATGCGCCAATCGCGGCGGCGGAGTTCCTCGACGACCGGGATCAGCGAGCCGTATTCGAGGTAAAGCTCGAAGATGGCCCGCACGCGCCGAGCCTCTTCCTCATTCACCACCAGCGCGCCGCCCTGTGGCGCGACGTCATAGCCGAGCACGGGCATGCCGCCGACCCATTTCCCCTTGCGGCGCGCCGCGCCCATTTTGTCGCGCGTACGTTCCGAGATCATTTCCCGCTCGAATTGCGCGAACGACAGCAGGATGTTCAGCGTGAGCCGCCCCAGCGACGTGGTGGTGTTGAACTGCTGCGTCACCGACACGAACGTCGCGCCGCGCTTGTCCAGGATCTCCATAATCCTGGCGAAGTCGAGCAGCGAGCGCGTCAGGCGGTCCACCTTGTAAACCACGACGCAGTTCGCCACGCCGGATTCGATGTCGGCCAGTAGGCGCTTCAGCGCAGGCCGGTCCATGTTGGCGCCTGTGAATCCGCCGTCATCATATTTTTGCGGCAGAGCAATCCAACCCTCGTGACGCTGGCTGTTGATGTATGCCTCGCCGGCATCGCGCTGGGCGTCCAGCGTGTTGAACGCCTGTTCCAGGCCTTCCTCGGTGGATTTGCGGGTGTAGATCGCGCAACGGATGGAGGCGTTCTCCGCGATGCCGGTCCCGTTCGCACCGTTGCCGTTCTGACCACGCCGTTTGTCAGGACGCACGCCGCGCCTCCTTGTCGACCCCGAAGAAAGCGAAACCGTTCCAGTGGGTACCGGTGATCGCGGCGGCGATGTTGCTGAGCGATTTGTACCGCCGACCTTCATATTCGAAGGCGTCATCGAGAACCTTCACGACCAGCGTGCGGTCCTTGTACTTCTTCACGATCAGGCTTCCCGGCATCGGCAGCCGCGCGTCCCGGATCTGGACGACCGTGCTCATCAACGCCTGATCGGCAGGTATCTGGGGCTGGCGCTTCGAGAGGTTCTCCGTGATTCTGACCCGCAACGGTACCTCGCGGGCGATAGCGATCGCGCGTTGCCGCACCACCTCCGGAAGGCCGCCCTCCTTTTCTGCCTGGAGGTGCCAGGCAATCTTCCGCCGGAGGTGCTGGCAGTTTGCGATTGGGTGCTCCGCGCCGAACAGCAGGCGATGGACCGCCTGCAATTGCGCCGCGTTCAATCTGGGCAGATCCGCGATGGCCGGCAGCGGGCGCTCTTTCCTCATTAATGTGCTGACTCCTTTCCGGGCCGTCTCTGGCCCGTCAACGTCAGTCCATGAGGGCTCGGTTCTCCCGTCTTATCAAGGGCTTGTGTTGACCGAATCGCGTCGACCGCGGCGTCTGCCAGTGGCAGTTCCGAATACCGGAGATATGCCTTCGCCAGGATCTCCGCGACCTCGCCGACGACCTCGGCGATCGTCGGCGTCTCGCCATTCTGCATGGGCTCGCCTCCATGGGCGGCCGCAGGCGGCGGTGTATCCGTGCGTGGAGACAGGACGAGCGCAGACCGCCGCCGCGGCTGTGTGGTGGCTCGATGCATCTCCACCCACAACGAGTCCCGCTTGGCGGCCTTCCCGTTATCTGGTGTTCCGGGGCGTTTCCGCGCCCCTGTCAACTAATACCAGGGGGCATTTGAAAATTTTCGGATTTGTTGGCTAGGCTGTACACGCGGCGATCAAGGCGTTCCCTTCACGCGCGCAGACGGCGTTTGTTGCCGCAAGAACTCCTGGTACGCGGAGGGGAGGTCCTGCTCGACGAGGTAATCGGGAAGAAGCACGGCGACCCTACCGAATTTCGTACGGAGCGAATGTCTTGCTGCGGCCTCGGCTGAGGTGACGAGCGCGGGGTACGTTCCCACGAGCGCTTCCGTTCCCCCAAGAGGAGGCGTTGCGAGGAGCGGCACGACCACGCCGTCCTTTTGACCCGCGCGGCGAACCTTCCAACCTTCGAGTTCGATATAGCGGGCGAGTGGCTCAAGCAGTTTGGCCTGCTCGACCGTACCCTCGAACACCGGAATCTCGCCGAACCGGGCATAGCGGAGGAGTTTGAGACCCAGCCGCCGATCCAATCTGGGGTGATGGAAGCGGTTTCCGTAGTGCCGAAGGCACTTCGTGCAGGAGCGCTCGCATTCTCCCGGGCAGACCTTCAGTAACTGCTCTACCTGCGCGAGCACTTCCTCCAAGTTTTCCCCGGCATCGAATGCGTATCCCGCGCCGCCGGAGGCGGTATCGAATAGGTATATCTCCGCGGCTTGCGTCCCGTCCTTAAGGTGAACGAGGCGGAAGCCGGAACTCAACTCGCCCGGGTCAATGGTAAGCGTGAGGCTCGCGCCGATCGCCAGTGACTCCGCAAAGGTCGCCAAAGCGTCGTACAGCCACGGCTGCTTCGGGCTGAAATCCATGGGCGGGCGCAGCAGGAGCCGAAGGAGCAGAATGTCCGTGCGGAACTGATGGCCGAGGTAGATGTCACGGCGGATAGCGCCGTTGCAGAGCGGCGGCGCCTGCTCTTTCATCATGACGGAGTGGGGAACGAGGAACGGCCTCCTGTGCGGCTTCGCGGGCACCTTGTCGTCGCAGATCCACGCGGCCCCGCATTTCTCGCAAACCGCGAAGCCCTCGAGTTCCTGGCCCTTGTTCGCGACAATAAGCTTCACGCCTTCCGCGTGGGCGTACTGGAGTTGCGGCGTCCTCTCCTTCCAAGGGAAATCCTGCTCCACGAGTTCCGGCAGTTGGGCGCTCGACGCGTACGTGATGTCCTGCTCGCGGTCGCTCTCCTTGACCGGCCGCGCCTCTTCCGGAGAGAACGCAGGCGGATCAAGGATTTCGTGAGCTTGTAGCTCTTCGCCGCAGACCGGGCACTCCTTCTCCTCAAGTTCGCGCGCTACGTCCTCCGTCTCGTCGAGCGTGACGTACGTGCATCGGGGGCACCCGATATAGCGGGTGCGAATGCCGCCGAATATGCCTTCGGCAGGGCTTGCACTCGGCGGCCCATCGAAAAAGACGCCGCCTACACGGTACGTCTTCTTATTGATGACGAGAAGCCGGCCAGGTGCGTACTCGCTTAACGCCTGCGTCTTCCCGAGTTGCGGTCTCTCCTTCTCCTTGATGCGCCCGTGCTCGCCGCGTTCCTGGACGACGAAGCTACATAGGTCTGTGGGGAACGCATACGAGGGCAGGAGTCCACGGTCAAACAGAAGATCGAGAAGGCTCCCCGACGGGGTGCCGGTCTCGCCCTCCTCGTCTTCGTTGTCTTTCGCCTCTAGTTTCTCTCCGATGGCCCGGAGCGCCTCGACGAGATCCTTCGCAACCTGCCGCACGAAGAGCATGCGTGCCTTGCGCGGGTCTTTCTCGTTGGCTGCGATCTCGTCCGGAAGCCATGCCACGATGGTTTCCGCGACGTCGCTCCCGGCCCTAAGTACCGATTCATCGATCCACCGCTCGAACTCGGCGAACGTGAATTCGCCGTCATCCACAAAGAAGTCGCTCGCGTTTCCAAACGCGCTCATAAGGTCAGGCCGCTCCGCCGCAAGCGCGCTCTCCTCCTCCTCACTTAAGAGGTCGATACGCGTGTGGAAGAACGTCTGGAGCAGGTACGAGTAAATGTGTCGGCGCGCTAGGCGCTTGTTGTCGGACTTGATCCGCGGCTCGCGTGGCGGCCCGCTGATAATAGCCTCGGGGTGCTCGAAGTAATGAGCGTCGTGCGCCCCTCCCTGAGCGAATGTGAGCACGCTTGATACCGAGGTACCCCTTCGACCTGCACGTCCCGCACGCTGCTGATAATTCTCGCGGAGCGGCGGAACCGTTCGGAGCCCGACCGCCGTGAGCGATCCGATATCGATACCGACCTCCATGGTCGTCGTGCAACTCAAGATGTCTACCGGGGGCTTCGCGGGGCCGAGCGGCACGTCCTGGAATCGCAATTCGAACTCCTCCGTCGTCGCATACACGACGCCCGTATCTCGCTGCGAGAGCTGGGCCGTATGCTCCTCCGCCGTGATGTGTATCGGGCGCTGGCCCTGCAACACGGCGCGAAGCGGTTCGCGGAAGAACCCCTTGCGGGCGGTCATGTACGGATGGTCGGGAGGCCGCGCCTCGAGAGTTTTGTGTCCGCAGTTCGCGCACGAGCCGAGATACGGCTTCGGCTGGACGTTGCCGCAGAGGCGGCACTGCTGCCACGTGTCGTCGATGGCGACGTTGACCACGAGGGAATCGGGAAGGAGGAGCCGTCCCGAGTCATCGGAACCCTGGGCGACGCTCGTAAAAACCTCGAAGAGCGACTCGCGGATTGTCTTCACCCCTTCGGCATCCAAACCCGACCGGGTCTTGAGGTCTTCGAAGAACTTCTTGAGGCCGTCCTCCGCCCGGACCGCCTCGAAGTATGGGAACTCGAGTTCGCGCTGGTTGAGCGAGAGCGCCGGATCAAATGCGCTGTGATCGAGCATCTCTTTCACCCATTGAGACGCGACCTCGACGAGGCTTTCTGCCGAGATGAGCCCCCCGATTCGGTTCTGCACCTTGCGAAGCCTCGCCTGGCGCGGCTCGACCACGGCCGCGCACGCCGCGACGAGCGAATAGTACGGGTCGCTAATCTGGCGCAAGAGCGCCTGCCGGTAGCGCACCTTGGGTTGGGGACGCCACTCCTCGGAGAACGCCAGGTCGAGACTCGACTCGTAGTCCTTCCGGAACCGCTCGCAATCCTCGATGAGCGCAGTCTGGTCATCTCCATCGAAGAAATGAAGGTGATGACGGGCGCAAACGGAGACGAACGCTACGTATAGGTTTTCGTTCGGCGTAGCGTCGGGCTTCGCTTTCTTCAGTTCCGAGACGGCGAGGATGACCGCCTCGCGAAACGAATCCTGTTCGACCTCCCTCGGCAGGTCGCGCGCGAGCCTCGCGGCCTTTTGCCTGCCGTCGCTGAAGAGGAGGGCCTTCTTGCCTTCGTTCGGATGCCGGTCGTCGAGGGGCTTCGTGGGCACCTGGTTGACGAACTGCTCGCGGATGAGATTCGCGAACGGCTGCTCGCCCTTGGTGGCGAGATCCATGATCTTGAACGTGCGGCCCGTGGCAGTCCGCCTCGTGCACAGCGGGCACCGGCCGAAGGTCGACAACGTATCGTCGCCGCCGGTCGGTCGATAGACGAGCCGGAAACCCTTCGTCTCATCCTGAACCGTCTCATACACGCGGCCCGTGGCGATGTCGAGCCAGACCGGCTCGACATTCTTGACCTCGTCGGGGTGCGGCTCCTCGAGGAGAAGGTGTATCTCGTGGAGCGGCTTCCCGAACTCAGTCATCTTGCCGCCCCGCTCGTTCCAGAGAAAAGCCGTGTCCCGCCCGAAGCCGAAAGCCCGCAGGAAAGCGACGCCGCAATCGCGGTGCGTGTAGATCTCGTACACCCGAGCTCCGCAGACGCAGTGCGTCCTCGGCTCGGTGTAGAGCCTTCCCAGAAGCGTCTTCTTTCCAGGTTCCACTCGGCGCTCGGTGCACTGCGGGTTGATGCAGGCGTGTACTGAGGGCAGTCCACGGAAGAGCATGTGGACTCGCGTGGGGAGGAGCGGTTGCTCCTGCCGTCCTTTCTCCCAGCGTCTGGCGAAACAGCCGAGAGCAAGGAGACCGTCGGTTGCTCGTTCGGCGACTTCTGTCGGAAGCCCGGGGAAGAGCTTTTGGGCGAGGGCTTCGAAGGCGACCGCGCGGCCGGCGCACTCCTCAAGGAGAAGTTCAAGCGGCCCCGTGCCGGTGAGAGCCCGGGCGACGTAGGTTCGGATCTCCTCTTCGCCTGCCGAGAGCGCAGGCCGCGGAGGCCAGTTGAGTTCGGAGCCGACCGCCTCGATGACGCCGAGCGCCGCTGTGAGATCCATTTGGGCGCCGGCGAGCGCAACGGGGTCTGCCTTGGCGAACGCCGCCGCTTCGTGTGCGGTTCCGCTTTGCGCGCCCTTGCGCGCCTCGCGCGTGCCGCGGACAATCCCGAAGTCGCGATTCTTGCGCGCGCCCGTAAGGCCTCGTGCGAAAGCCCTTCCTGCCGCTTCCGCCGCTGCGCCGGTGCCGAGGCTCGCGCTCGTCAGGATGCAGCGCAATTGGTCGCGTCTGATCCCGAGTCGCGACTGCAGGCGGCGAATGAGGAGTCCGACTTCGGCTCCCGCGACGCCCCTATACATGTGTGCTTCGTCGAGGATGAGCAGAAGTTGGTTCGCATTGTTCTCGGCGAGCCAGGCGGCCGTCTGCTTGAATATGGAGCGCTCGATCGGACGGAGAAGCATGTACTCGAGCATCGAGTAGTTGGTGACGAGGAGGTCGGGCGCGCAGGCCTGCATCTCGTGGCGCGTCAAAAGTTCCCGATCGCCCTGCTGCGTAACGAGCCGCTCCTCCCACTTGTGCTTCGTGTACGTTTTTCCGGCTTTATTTCCCGACTTGTATGTGTGCTCCTCTTCCTCTGCCTTGCCGAAGAACCCGACCACGTCCTTGGCGGGCCAGCGGCCGCGGGCTTTGAGTTCTTTGACGAGGTCCTTCTTGTCCACATCGTTCGACTCTTCGAGGTCGACGAAATACTTGAGAAGCGACGCGATGTGCGTCTGGTCTCGCGAAGAACTCCGCACGCCGGGGTAGGGGGTGCGGCTCGTGTACATGCCGAAGAGAGGATGGCGGCCCCACCGCTTCCTCCACAACTCGGAGAGGCGTGGATCGCCTAAGAGCCTGCGGAGCCGCGCCGTCTGGTCGCTTACGAGCGCGTTCATGGGATACAGGAGGAGCGCCCGGACGGCGTTCTTCGAAAAGGAATCGGGCCGGTGCGTCGCCTCAAGCGTGAGCGAGCCGAGGATCGAATAGAGGAAAGTCTCTGTTTTTCCCGAGCCCGTTCCTGTCGCGACGATGAGATCCGACCCGTCCGCACCATCGGAGAAGTAGTGCTCGAGTGCGTCAGCCTGATGTCGGTACGGAGGATACACGCCGATCGACGGCTTCCACCCGAGGAGTTCGGAAAGAAGCGACTTTACGGGCGCTGGTATCTTGAGCCCGGAGAAATCTTTCTCAACGGCATAGGAGGGCGTCACCTCCACAAACGGCCGCTGCGAGATCGCACCGGCCTCGCGCAAAAGATCCCTGCGCTCCTCGATCAAACTCGAATCTCGAATGTGGTACTGCGCCTCAAGATAGCGCTGGAGGCGTCCGTGGATGCGTTCCGCAACTTGGCTTACGCCGATATCCGTTTGACCCATTTATGTATTGCTTCCCACCGCAGAACCCTGTAACTCAACTCCGAGAGCCTCGAACCGTTCGAGGACGTCCGGCGCATAGTGCCGCGGAAACCGCCAACTCCTGGGATAGTACTTGTCCGGCGGGAACGAGACGTCGCCGATAGCCGCGAAGAACCGTTGTTCCGGCTTGGGGACTTCGCTGGCGAGAACCGCGGTGCATGAATCGGGGCGTACGTCGAACCGCACGCGAACGGGATTTTCCGCAGCCGCGTCGACGCCGTACATGAGGCGTCGCAGATCCCCAACGCCGAGTTTCAGGCGCATGACGCGGGCGACCTTGCCATTGATCAATTCAACCGCCCTGTATTGGCGCATGTCGAAGTCGACGTCCCGTCGGGCAAGATACCTGCCTGATAGTTTCTCGCCAGACTCAAACCAACGCCTATACTGCGGGACTCCTTGCTTGGCGATCTTGGGCGCGTAGATGGCAAAACGCCTGCCGCCTTCCTGTTCAACGAAAGACTCGTATTCGCCCTCGAACGTCGATTGCGTCCACTCTCGCAGGTTGGGCGGCCGAGCCCCGACCCAGAGGTCGAGAGACTCTTGCCGGAGGCCGAGCGCCTTCGCGACAGCGCCGCCGTTCGTTCTCCGAAAGGCTCCGCGGTGCCGGATGGTGCGCGCGATCTCCGCCGGGAGAAGCGATGTCGGAAATCCGCCGAGGAGGAGCCGCGCATCATCATTCGTCCCCAGTTTGACCTCTCTCGCGCGCGCGGGAAGCCAGCGGCCGTTCGCCAGACTTACGACATCGCCCGTATCCGCCAATTCGCCGAGAGCACTTCGCAATCGCGCCCTCACGTCACCGTGATAGGCGTCCTGCGAGACTATCGCGTCGGGACAGGATTGCACGGCAAGGTTTAAGAGGCGCAGCACATGCACGGGCGTACTCCCGCCCGAGAGCGCCCACAGGCAACTTCTGAGCACGCCACAATCGATTGCGAGCGTGTCGCGCGTGTCAGTTCCAAGGATCTGCTTCCGCAGAAGCGTGCCCGCCTCCTCCGCCGTGATCATCCGCATCCCGGAGGGGCGAGGTGTCACGCGAGTCTCCTCCGGGCGATCGATACGGCCTCTTCGAGCCCCGCCCCGATTCTAGGGCCAAGTGCGTCTTTAGCATTTGATACAGCACCGGCGCGTTCATCCGCATCGGGGATCGACGCGAGATACGGCACGAGCACGCCCTTCACAATTTCTGATTGGAGCGCCGCCGCATCGTTCGGGAATCCGGTGAATCCCCGCTCGAGTCGGCTTGCTGCATGTCGAACCGCATTCGATACCGCCCCGTCCAGCGACTCCAAAGCCGCCCCTCCGCCGGTCGCGGCGGGCTTGAGTAGGTTGCTGCTCGGATCGATCTCTGATGCCCCAACTGCCGTTTGCGAATCCTGACTCACTGGTGCGTCCTCGGCAGTGTCGGTCTCGATGAGGACACTCTGAGCCAAGAGATCCGGCGCGACCGGAAGCGTCGTCGGCCCCTCGACCAAGGTCACGGCGAGGAGCAGGTTCTCCGGCCATTCGATCAACGAGCAGGGTTTGTACGGATCGTCCGCCGATACCGCCGAGGGATGGAACAGCGCGAGCGGCCCGGAGCGCCGCAGAGCGGTCTGAACGAGCGGTAACAGATATGATTCCGTCGCGCCGCGGTTCGCCCCATCTAGCACCACGAGCATGAGCCCCGTACTTTCCCTCGCGGCGAGGACGACGTCGATGAGACCCGCTGCGTGCGGTACGAACCGGCTCCGAGCAGGGTCGACCTTCCCGAAGATGTCGCCAGGCTCGGTAAGCGTCCCCGTGACTTGTACGACCTTGATTCTATCGGCGGTCGCGACAGTGGCATACGCCTTGAGGAGTTCGACGGCGCGCGGCCCGCCTACGCACGGCAGCAAGTGCGCGCAGAACGCGGCATGGAGCCTCTGGTAGACCGGCGTGGACATGCCCATCGACTTTAGGAGCGACGACATGCGTATGCGCAGGTCTCTAATGCTTGATATGGTGGCCTGCCCGGTCTTCCAGCGGGGGTGCGTGCCTGCACTGAAAACCCGAGGCTGCGGAGCGGAATTCGTACCGCCGAGAAACGGCTTCAAGATGGCGATCTGAGCAACGAGTTCGGGCACACTTCGGACTGCGGTTTCTATTGAGACGCGAATCCGCTCCTCCGCCTCCGCCGCCTTTCGCAATCCTTCGTGCTCGGCCTCTTTTATGCTCCGGCGAACGGTTTCAAGGGCGGCGTCGGCCGCGGCGCGTTCCTCCGTCAGCCGTGCGATCTCCTGGCGAACGTCCGTGAGGGCTTTGTCTGCATCCTCTCGCGCCGCCTTGCGCTCCGTAGCCCTGACCTCCTCGAGTTCTTTTTCGACGAGCGGGTGCTTACGCAACGCGTCCACGACTTCTCCGGCGAGGTCGGCGTTTTTCCGTAGTGATTCGATAAGCGACCGAGTCCGCTCCAGTTCGTTCAGTCTCCACCGAAGTTCCGGATTGGAACCCCCGCCGGCGATCGCTTCAGCGGCTTCGTCGACAAGGTGCTTCGACAATTCGAGAGACGAGCCCGACTTCTTTGCGGTATCAGCTGCGAACTCAAGCGCCCTCCTGACCACAGGCTTGTCGTCGTCCCAATCGACGAAGCCGTCAGGTGCGCCCAGGCTCGTCCGGGCGAACACGTGCCGAGTCAGCCCGTCGTGCGAAACCTGCCTAACGTCACCGGACCGCGGGTGAAAGAACCGGATGCGGTGACGATTGTTTTTCTCGAGGGTCGTTCCCTCCGGCCCATGAACGAGCGCGACCGGCCCGATGAGGATGTTCTCGCAAGTCCACAAGAGCGGCTTTGCGGGCGGAACCGTTGGAAGGTCCAAGCCGGAGTCGAGAGCAAGGCGAACCTCTTCGGCCTTCCCAATCGAGCGCAGGTCGAGGATCTCCAGCGCCGAATGCGGCTCTGCGAGCATGAACTCGTCCTTGAGGTCGAGCATCTTGGCGGTGTTATCCTTCGGCCTGAAGAACACAAGCGCATCCCGAACTGCGTCCTTCGCTTGCGCCCAGAACACGTAGCCCCGAGTCGGAAAGTCGTCGGGGTCAACCTCCAGCCACCTCTCGACGTCAACCAAAGGCTTCACCCATGCCACTGGCTCGCCCCGTTTGTCGATCTTCGTCCCCGTGACCACTCCCAAATGCGTCTGTGACATCGGTTTTCCGCTCCGTCAGTCCACCTCTTTGACAATTTTCGTCAACAGTCCGACCCAGCGCGCATCAATGCCCTTGGCCGCGGATGCCGCCATTCGCCGATCGACGGCACATGCCCTTCGATACAGCCAAGCCGGCAAAGGCCGCGGGTCGCCGCCTCCGCGAGGGACGATCCCGGCAAGAAACGATACCGGACGTTTCATGTCGTCCGATTTGAGCGGACTCGGCTTGGCCTCTGGGCGGAAGAGGAAGCCCAATTTCCCAAGACCGCCGCCGTCGATCTCAACCGAAAAACTCGATCTGAGTTTCATGAGGGCGACAAGCCTACTGGCGAGTATCTCGGGAGAAACGGATTCTTCTGAGCCCGCCCCCTGGGCCCCATCCCACGAAAGGTCGACCCGCACGTCATCGAGTTCGGGGCGAACGACGACACTCGGCAATTCTTCGCTCCGCCTCGGAACGAGGATTTCGACCGGTTCGTCCCAGGCCGAGATGACGGTATCGCCGATAGATACTTCGAGTGCCGGTACCGCTTTGGCGGCGTCCTTCGCCTCCCACAAATCCTCGGCGTTGTCGCTCTCGAATGCAATCGAACTACGCTCGTTATAGTCGACGCGCAGTTCGTTACTGCTGGGCCACGGTATCGAGAACACCGCGAATACGGTGTCTTGCGCACCAGCTGCGGCAACTGCCTCAGTCGCGCGCGATGACGAGCTATCGAGAGTGACGTCAACTCGGGCTCCCGGGCGGGGAGCCTTGAATCGAGCGACTATCGGTTGGCGAGTCGGGAAGATCGGCACCTGCTCGCTGTTGATCGCGACCGGGAGAGAAGCAATGCAAACGTCCCACGCTGCGTCGTCGAGTTCGAACGCTAACGATTCGAGCCACTGCTCCACTGCGGGAGATCGGGTCTCCGGGATCTTCACGCGCCACATCGCCCACGTCTGGTTGCGGAAGGAGACCTGCTTGCCGAAAGCCGGCCTGCAATCGCGGGGAGGAGCGTTCCTATGGTCGGCGACGACCCGCAAATCCTCGCCGAGTTCGACAGCCGATCCCTCGCGAAGCCTTACCCATTCCCCACGGCGCAACCGGTGCAGAGTGCCGCGGACGTTCACCCCGCGTGTCTGCGCGTCCCAGCGCCGCCTGGGTATCCCGGCCGGCCATGAGCCGCCCGGAGCGGTGCGGTATGAGCCAGCGATCGGTGGCACTTGGAGCCGCGCGCTCCCCACACCCGGCCGGAGTTCTATGAGCGAGAGCCGCCCGCGCGTGCCGGCTGAATCAACTTCCACGTATGCTCCGGCCAGGCTGCGGAGCGAAACGTCGCCAATTTCGGAGGCGCGGAGTTCTGGCAAGCGAAGGTAGAGCGTCCAGTTCTCGGCATCGTCGAGGCACAATCCGAATTCCTCGGGGCTGTCTTCGACGGCGACTGGACGCGAGCGCTGAGGGGCAGTGGCGGAGGGGCCGATCGCGCCTGCGTCCCAGGGGTGGTAGTTCTCGCAGTCGGGCTTACCCTCGTGCGGATTATGCGCGAAAATCGGGTCGGGGCTCAGTCCGATGCTGCTTTTGTAGTGGACGCGAGCGCCGCACGTGGGGCATGAGAACGGCCGATGGCGCGCCCGTTCGCCGATACTCTGAGCATCGACGACCTTCTTGGAACGATCGTCCCGCGCGTAACGCATTGAAGACTATCAACTATAGCGGATTGCGCTTAAGATGTGGCTTCACGCGTACCATCGGTCTCTTTCTGGCACCCTCCTCATCGTTCACCAGTGGGGCCCGTCGGTTGCGCAGGCGGATCCTCAGGAACGAATTGAGGAATGGGGAACCCGACAATTCAAGGAAAACACGGCCTAAAGCACCGAAATTGATATCATTCGATTCACTCGCAAGGGGCAGAGCTTGATGTGTCCCAATCCGTAGAGGTATGCTCCATGTGCGGTTTGAACTTAACGTATGCAGTTGAAATTAAACGTCTTACGCTGGCTTGCTGTGGCCGGGAGAGTCGCCGGAGTCGATGCGACCACGGCGCAATATCGTAGTGCTTGTGAGGACCTTCCGTGCTTGCCCAGCCACTGATAGCCACTCGCTCGTTCATCGAGGCGACGCGAGACTCTGGGTACAAGAGTACCTCCTCGGCGATCGCTGAACTCGTAGACAACTCGTTTGAGGCCGACGCCACAGTGGTCGAGATCACGATTGTCGAGGGAGATGCCGGCATTGAGCGGGTCGCAGTCACGGATGACGGCACGGGCATGCCGGCCAGCACTATGCAACTCGCGTTGCAGTTCGGCGGCAGCACGCGATTCAATTCACGCCATGGGTCTGGGCGTTATGGCATGGGGCTGCCCAACGGTTCCCTCAGCCAAGCGCGTCGTGTCGATCTCTACAGTTGGACCAGTCCGGACAGCATCTGGTCGAGTTACCTGGATGTCGATGAGATTTCGTCCGGGGAACTGGATCATGTACCACCGCCTGTAAGTTTCAAGCCGCACCGGGCTGATGGGTGTCCGTCCTCGCCTTCCGGCACAACGGTTGTTCTGACAAAGTGCGACCGTATGGACTACCGGACGGTTAGTGGTCAGGCAAGACACCTCCATTTCGATCTCGGCCGCATCTTCCGCCATCAACTTTATCGGGGGCGGAGCATACGCATCAACGAGGAGCCGGTCTCCGCTATCGACCCGTTGTTCCTGCGGCAAGGCAACAACCTGGTGGGGGCTAAGCCCTACGGGCCACCCCTGACGTACGAGATTTCTCTGCCGGGGCGACGGTCGTTGCGGTCACCGATTAGGGTGGAATTCGCCATCCTGCCGATCGAGCGATGGCATTCGCTGTCAAACGAAGAGAAGAATCGGTTCGGCATTTCGAAAGGTGCCGGGGTGTCGATAGTCAGGGCCGAACGCGAGATCGACCATGGTTGGTATTTCATGGGCTCGAAGCGCAAGGAAAACTATGACGATTGGTGGCGTTGTGAGATTTCCTTCTCGCCGGAACTCGATGAACTTTTCGGCGTGACGCACACGAAGCAGAAGGTCAATCCCACGGAACCACTGACCCATATCCTCGGAGGGGATTTGGAGCGCATCGCGCGCGAACTCAACGGCATCGTTCGGAAGAGCTATCTAGCCGTTCGCAAGCAAAGAAAGCATTTCAAGAGCGAGTCCATAGCCGAGGAGCGCGACCACCTCATGGAGCCGATTCGAGTCCACTGCCCGACCTCCGGCGCCGCAGGGAGAAGATTCGGCGTGAACGGCTCGCGTCTCGGATACGTCATCGATGAGGCGTCTGCAAACGCGCTAAGCTTTTATGTACCCTCTCTCGTTCGCGAGAACTTGAAAATCGTTCTCAACAAGGACCACAGCTTCTATCACAAGGTCTACGAGCCGCTGCTGGGGGCGGAGCGGGTGGAACCGGCGCTCATGATGGAGCGACTACAGTTGCTGTTGCTCGCCGCGGCTCGGGCAGAGTGCGGGTTGCGGTCGAAGACCGAGAGGGCAACGGCCGAAAAACTCCGGGCCGCCTGGAGCAACGCATTAACGGCATTTCTGGACTGAGGAGTGATGGTGCAATCGGTCGAACTCAACCCGGCGCTCAGGACGCTGCTGCCACTTTTTCGGGAGCGGTGTGCCGCGATCCAGAAACGCCAGGACAGCGGGCAAGGGGCGCTGGTGACTGCCGAATTTGTGAACGAGCTTCGACGCACGCACCTCACGCCCTTGGTTTCCCCGAACCGCGCTGAACTGGCGGAAGAACTGAACCTCCTCGCAACACTGAGCATTGTCGTGGATCTGATTACTCAGGGCTGGCGGATCACCTCTACGGAGCAAGCCGTGGTTCTGGAGTTTCCAGAGTGCGAATCCACTGAGGCCGAAAAGGATCGGATCCGGCGCGCGCACCTGATCGAGCGCGAAGCGCAAATCCGAGAGCCGTCGGTGTTGGAGTTCGTCAGTAGCATGGAGAAGCGAAAGCTGACGCCCAAAGGCTGGCATTCGATTTTTTCCCTGATGCGTGATGGTGAGGAACTCGCGTCGAGGCTTTGTGAGATTGGCCGTTTCGAAAATCCCCAAACGCAGGCGGAACTGCTCGCCCGTACAATCCGTCCCTACATCCAGGTCGTCGAGGCAGATGCTGTTTGCGAACACACTGGGCTTCGCCTCAACGACATATGGCGCTACTTCCGCCATACATGGGTCACGTCCTACAAGAGCGTGCCTGGGCGGACCATGATGATCCTCGTAAGGGATGCGGCGGCTCCGAACCACCCGGTAATTGGCATAGCGAGTCTGGCCAGTTCCGTGGTTCAGCAATCGACCCGCGATAGTTGGATTGGTTGGGACGCCGACGGCGTCGTGGAACTTTTCAGATCGGCGCAGAAGCCCAAGAAGTGCGTGCAGTGGCTGCTCTCCAAACTCGACGGTTTCATCAAGGCGGTTTACCTGAAGGACCTGCTCCGCGATAATCTGCTGACGCGAGCCGATCTCAGAAGGCCTTCTTCCGAAGTGATCGCGAAACTTCTGAAAGACTCCGATAGAGCGATCAGGCATCATCGTCTTTATCCAAACGCGGCCATGCACAAGAGTTCCAGCGGGACCAGCCGGAATGAATGGATGGAACGTGCGGAGACTAGCCTCTTCCGAAGCAAGCGTTCCAAGCAGCTTGCAACGATGCTATCTATTCGCCAACTCTTTCAGAAACTCGGGCTGAGCCCGGAGATGCCGGTCACAGAGTGGCAAACGCTGCTGGACTCAAGCCGATTCCGCCACGCTGTTGGGCAGATTGCCCGCATGGTGAAGGCCGAGCGCGTCGGCATCAATATGATGGACATCGCGATTTGCGGTGCTGTCGCTCCTTATAACGTGCTCCTGGGTGGCAAGTTGGTATGCCTGCTGCTTTGCAGCCCAGAGGTCGTCAAGGAATACAAGGCCAGATACGGGGAACAGACCAGTTTGATCGCCTCCTGTATGCGTGGTGCGAGCGTGAGGCGTGACGCCGAACTTGTCCTGCTATGCACCACGAGCCTCTATGGTTCTGCTCTGAACCAATACAGCCGGGTGAAGGTCCCGACCGTGCAAGTCGGCGGCGATCCTGCCGAGAAGATCGAGTACGAATGGCTCGGGACCAGCGAGGGTTTCGGATCCTTTCACTTCAGTAAGGACACACTGCGAATGCTGGTCACGCTGCTCGGCCGCTCGAAAGAAGCCCGGAAAGTGAATTCTATCTTCGGCGAGGGAGTGAATCCGCTGATGCGCAAGATCCGTGAAGGCCTGTCAATGCTGGGCCTCCCCGCTGACGTCCTCCTGAAGCACAACAGTCGCCGCGTGGTTTACGGGGTTCCACTGGCGAAGAATTTCAGGGAATTCCTGCTTGGCCTCTCTGATTCACCGCGATATCTGATTCCCGCCAGTCGGCCGAAACATCGGACTGAATTGCTCGCTGAATATTGGCGCCAGCGTTGGCTCCTGAAGAGACTCCGCAAGCCGGGAGTCCTGGAACAAGTCGCACGTCACACCTGCGTCTACCCTATGCGCCACGGCGCCCGGGTCCAACTCCCGCGAGACAGCCAGGAAGCAATGCTGGACCTTTGGGCGGCGGACGAAGCGAGATCTGAGTAGTTTTCGTCGCCCCCAGCTTGGACGGGGCCGTCAACAAACGCAACTTGTCAACCTGAGAAACCCGAGAGTCAGGACGCGAAACGCTGCCCCCGCAGGTCCAACCTGAAGGTTGAACGTGCACTCCCGCGATGCCCGGCCCAAAACCGGAGAGGTCAGCGGCGCCAACTGTCTTTGAAATGTTTGGGATAATGCGCGACCGGGGGGACGCTGCGGTCAACGAAATCGGCGGTGGGAGTTGATATCGCGGGACGGTGGCTCCCCGGCATGGATTCGAACCACGATAAGTCGCGTCCTCGTAACATCAGTACGTTACTGATTCCATAATCTCGACGATCTCAACGAAATACACGAAATACAGGGGTTCGTACTGAGTTCGTACTGTCCGCGCGGTCTTTCCATCATTCCATGTTTAAACGTTCCTACCGTCTCTCGCTCTGGCCCAATGTAATCGCGCTGTAAGGAGATTCTTATGCTCTCAAAAAGCAACCCAATGCTTACTGATCGTCCAGCGGTCCCAGAGGCTCCACTGCCGGGGGATGTCGCTGTGTGTGCGGGATGCGGGGGACGCTTGTATCGGATCAGTCGCAACATGAACAAGAAGTGCGCATTCTGCGGTTCGTTCAAGGCGAAACGAAATCCCGTGCGCCCCGAGGTCTGCCGAACATGCGAACGAAGGTACTGCAAGTACATTCCCGGAGGCCAGCAAACCTGTAAGCACAAAATCACGAAGCCTTCCCCCGTTTCAAAGACTCGCTTGGCGAGAGCAGGCAATGGGCTAGGGCATGTGTGCGGAGACTGCAAATTCATGCCGACGATACCCGACCTTATCGCGGCGTTTAACGGCAGGGACACTCACGCTTGTATTGGCAGGAAGGAGCACTCCCGAGCCTGTAATCGATTTGTTGCTGCCTCTGCTCCACTTCTGCCGGTATTACGGCCCGCTCTGGCCCAATGTAATCACAGTGAAAGGACAACCATACAGATGAAGAGTAAGAACAAACCGGTCACGCTCCTTTACGTGAGTCGAGAGACTTCGGATTGGATGAAGGCTCAAGCCGATGCGATTACTAAGAGGCAGGGTGGCAACCTCGGCCTGTCCACCATCGCCCGCGCCGTGCTGAACGGCATATGTGAAGCCGGTATCGACTTCAGTTCATGCCGGGGAGAGACGGACATCATCGATAGGGTTCGGACGCTGGTATCCGCAACCACGACGGAGGTGAAGGCGTAATGCACACGACTTCGGAGTACATCGCCGCGAGGCTGTCTATGGACACCCTCAAGGGGCGCATCCTCGACATTCCCAAATCGGGAATCACCGTCACGGATGACCAGGGGAAGGTTCTCGCGCGGAACTTCAAATTCACGCTGACCGGTACCCGTATGGCCCAGCCTGACCCGAGTCGGGCCGCGTTCAACACTGCCCAGCTAAAGGTGGTGAAGGCCACGAACGCAGGAGGCCGGGAGACTTGGAATGTCACGGTGCCGATGAAGAGGCTCATCGAGAACACATCCGACGTGGTGAGGGAGATTGTTGGAGAGGACGCCGACTTTGAGCAGACGGACTCTTACTCGAAATTGCTCATAGCGATGTTGGCCGCGAGCAGACCGGAGACGGAACTGAACTGCCCCACGTATTCCGAGACGCAGTTCTCCGAGAATGGCCGCTGGTTCTACGCCAACGATGCCGAAGTGGGCAGGCAGGCAGTTTCGATAGCGGCCAACGCCGAAACAGAGATCGTGCGAGAGATCAAGAACGAAGAGACCGGAGAAGTGTCTTACCGGTTGCGCGTTCCGCGTGGTGCGGATGGTAGCGGCTACGACTTTTGTACCGTCTCCCAACAGGAGCTTCTGTCCGGTCAGTTCCATTTTCCCGGACGTGCTGTTAGCGTCCACAGCGCGGTCAAGCTGGCCATGTGTATGGGTGAGCGGTTCGGCTCCTTGAACGCGGCAGACAAACTGAAGCTCGCGCAAGACGAAATGCGCCAGTACGTGCAGGAGAACCAGCAAAAACAGGTGGCGGCCTGGGGATTCCGGGAGTGGAATCTGAGTCGATAGAGGCTACGAGCAGTGCAAGGATTGGAGGCGGCAAACTGCTGGGGAGTTTCCCGAGTCGGCCTGGGGACTCCCCAACGTGCCAACGGCACCGCGCGTATTCCGGGAGAGCGTGACAGGTTGGGCCGTTTAAACGCTCGAAGTCCACACGGTATCGGCCATTTTCCGCGCCGTTGGCCCTGGCTAATCCGAATTTGTAACAAAATCGAGGATTCCATACACCACTTGTTGGCAGTCAACTGCTAGACGGCAAAGGCGCTTTAATAGCATCTGGACATTCAAACACGTTTCTGGGGACACACATACCCGTATAGAGAGAAGAAGAGGCGCGGGACTGTTCTTCTATATGAGTGTGTGTTTCCTGTAGTATGTTATTTAGTAGCAAATAGTATTTTACAGGCAGTAGAACCAACGAGTTAGGCGCATACAAGTGATGTTGCATTCTGGTTAGGATGTAACATTTTGTGTCAGCAGCCTCAAGCCTCTGCCTCTTGTCACCACGCGAGAGGACTGCGCGTTTGAATCAGGGTTTCAGATTATGATATCCTGTCCGTGATTCCGTCCCTCAAGGCGTGCTGAGCAGAATCGACACGCCACAGTGAGAGCGGTTCCGAACGGTTGCCCGATCCTGGGAACCATCACAGGGTGCGCGTCACCTGATCCCGCCTGTAGCACACCAAATTCAAAACAACAGTGAGGTTCACACCGTATGAGCATTTCCAGCGGGAGTCATGCGCGTAACCGGAAGATTGCCAACTGGACCACGTGCGAGAATTGCCCAGCCGAGAACAAGCAGGCGTGTACAGCCGTCTGCCCAGAGATGGAGCGGTACCTAGCCGCTAACGGACGCACAATCACTCACAACTCCCCAACGCAGAGACAGGCGTGCCAGACCGTGGAAGAGATGACCGGAGAGCAGGGAGAGCACACCTGTCGTAGCCTGTCGAGCATTCGCAGAGACAACCCAAAGCTCTGTGTCACCACAACGCCAGAATCAATTCTCATCGCGCCACAGGCTGAGCAGGAATCCGAAACCCGCGTTCTGAAACTGATTTGTGCATTCGGTGAAAAGCAGGCTAAGGGCGATGCGCGAAAGCGTAGCATCCTTGAAGCGGCCATTGTTCTGTATCACCTCGAAAGGTACTCCGTGCCGCGTGTCTGTGAGATTTTGGAAGAGCGGTTTTCAGGGTTCGGCGGATACACTGAGCATGTTCGAAAGACCGGTAGGAGAGCAGGCGGAACAGTCAGGACACCAAATAGCGCCTACAAGGTTCGTCGCATCGTGCAGGGATTCGAGAAGTTTGTACGGGATCGGTTTGTCACCACGAATTGAAAATGCTCAGTGGCACCTGAGCGGTAGGCCAACCGGGGGTAGCGCCAAAAGGGGGACGCACCCCTAATCGGCGCGGGAATGTGATTCGACCGCGCGAAAGATGGACTCGGACACACTGTAGATTCCCTGGGAATCGAGCGCAGACAGGGCTAGATTCGATTATCGACGGCTTGAGGCTGCGGACGGACGGGATGCGCACGCCAGACGTTTATAGCGGCCCGATTCGGCCATTTGGGAAACTGCGCGGGCCGCGTGTTGTCGCGAGTGTAGCGGTTTTCGGCAGTGTTTCGCATGAGCATGTGCAATGCCAAACCGCTACTTTCAGGTCTGGAGAAATATTTTGTCTACGCACGAACATGCGTTGACAAGCGGAAGCCATCAGGCGCATACTTGGGACATGGGAAAGACACCGAAATGCACCAAGGCAGTGGCGTACGTTCGCGTCTCGACTGGCAAGCAGGATCTTTCGATGGAAGCGCAAGAAGAGCGCATCCGCCTGTACTGCCAACTGAACGGCCTGGACTTGGTTGAGGTGATTCGCGAACGCGGCGTTACGGCAAAGATCAAACTGAACAAACGGCCTGAAGGTTCCCGTATCGCGAAACTCACGGCAAGCGGTGTCTGTCACATTGTTGCGCTCAAGCTCGACCGTCTGTTCCGCAATGCCGTTGATGCGCTCAGCCATGTTGAGGAGTGGGAGGAAGCCGGTATCAGCCTGCACTTGGTGGACATGGGCGGTCAGTCCGTCAACACCGGTAGCAGTATGGGCAAGATGCTCATTACGATGTTGGCAGGGTTCGCTGAGTTCGAGCGCAACATGATCGCAGAGCGCACGACGGCAGCACTTCGGCACAAGAAGGCGCATGGAGAGGTCTACAATCACGTCCCCTTTGGGTTCAAGGCGCAACATGGCAACCTCGTTCCCGATGCGACAGAGCAGGCCGTAATCGCAAGGATGCAGGATCTACGCTCCGAGGGAACGAGCTACAACGAGATTGCCAACACCCTGAACGGCGATAGTGTCGCCACCAAGCAGGGCGGAATCTGGCGTTCCCAGACCGTCAAAAACATCCTCGAAGCGGCAGCGTAGAAACCGCGCGAAAACAGCCCTGTCGTACTAAGAAATTAGTAGACATCTCCTGTCGGTTCATTCGGTTGGCCGAAAACCGCCATTGGGCCATGATCGCAGAAGACTACGGCTCCTAAACTCTTAGGAGTTAAAACGGGGACGGACGCGGGGAACCCCATCACTTTGGAGCGTAGGGCCTACAGGTCGGAAATCGCGCGGGAAAGAGGAGGAGAGGAAACGCGCGAATGCCCTAACGCGAGGGGCGAAATTATTGTGGATCGGCCAAACTGCCGAAAAGCTACGTGTGATCGCGCAATCGCTTAAAATCGAAGTCTTGGGCATGGCAACCGCGGCATCCAATCGCCAAAAACTCGTGGCTCCCGATTGTGTCTTGGAGGGTGACGCCTTCGACCTGTTCGGCAGGGTGCCCCCGGAGTCCGTTGACCTTGTGATTACCAGTCCTCCGTATTGGGGGCATCGCGAATACGGTTTGTCGCACAACTGGGAGTTGTTCAACGACATTCCGAAGGTTCGGGTTTTCGGTGACTCCACGCAGGGTTACGAGTGGTACCGCTCGAAGGGTGGCATTTTGGGCCTAGAACCTTACCCCGAATGGTACGTGGCGCACCTCGTTGAAATCCTACTTCGAGCCGAGACCATCTTGAAGCCGAGCGGTAGCGTGTGGGTAAATCTCGGGGACACGTATTTTGCACGCTGGAGCAGCATCAGGGAAAGCGGTAGGCAGGGGCTATCGGACCTTGAACGGCAAAGGCGAAAGACGCCGATGGGCGGTTTCAGGCAGGAAAAGCAATTGCTCTTGATACCCGCCCGTTTCGCGGTCGCAATGCAGCAAGCCGGATGGATTCTTCGCAACGATCTCATCTGGTATAAGCCGAACGCCACGCCAAGACCTGAAGGCGATAGGCTGAAGCTCTCGCATGAGCACTTCTTCCACTTCGTAAAGAAGCCGAAGGAAGGACGGCCCGCATATTACTATGACCCCGCGTATGCGGAAACGCGGACAAATGACGTGGTGACCGTGCCCGCCGCACCAGGGGAGGACGGCCACACTGCCACATTTCCAAAGGCGCTCATCCTGCCTCGGATTCTCACATCCTCACCGTCGGACGGTACGGTCCTCGATCCGTTCTGCGGTACGGGCAGGGCACTCGAAGTAGCGAAGGAACTTGGGCGCAAAGTTCTCGGGTTTGAGCTTCAGACCAACTATGCCGAGGCAGCAAGGCGAAAGATCGACTCAATGGCAAAGAAAAAAGACAGCGGGCAGGCAGCCGATAAAGGCAATTCAATAAGCGAGTGGTTTGGACAGCGGATCTACCCCGTCGTGCGCCTCGATGTTGACTCCGTCACCGGAAAGAAGTCGGAGCAGTGTCCATTCCTGACAGCGATACTTCGGCAGCAAACCCGCTGCGTAAAAAATGAGAACTCACTAGGCGTTTGTACGATCAGCAGTAGCAGCAACGGTGTACGGCAAGACTGGCTTGCGTGCCCGTACCGCGTGATTGATTCGCGGATTGTGCGTCGAAGCTGTCAGTTGATCTTCAACCTTTCAGACGCCGAAATTAACCCGTTGCCTGCATCCGTCCTACGAGACGCGACGGTTCGAGCCGACCTTGAAGAACAACTTCGGAGCGGTCGAACCGCCTACGTGTTCTTTCAAGACAAACTCGGCGGGGAAATCTCCGTCATTGGTACGCCACAATCGCCGGAAATCTCGTTTGACGTGACACTGGCCGAACTCGCGTTTGAGAAAGGCGAGTTTCGAGTCACGCGATACGGTGTACTCGAACTACAGACAATGGATTTTCACGGCTCTTATGCGCGGGCCGTAGGCAACCTCCGCGATGCGTTGCGCCTTCACCGCGACGGCTTTCCCGAGGCACTTTCCACGAACCTGCAATGGGCTGGTGAAAAAATTGAAGGCCCGAATATTGCGAACGTTTTCAAACGGACGTTTTATCAGATCATGGTGAAGTTTCAACTATCAGGGCAAGGCGCAGCAGCGGGTACAGTTCTTGCGCTTCCAAAAGCTGTATGGGACAGTTGGCAACCGTTCTTGGGACGGCCCGAAATCATTCGAGGAGAGGGCGATGTCGATGTGATGAAGGCATACGAAGGTGAACCGCCGTCCGAGCATAACGCCTACATTTGCGTATTCGATCTCGATGCGCACCACAAGGACCCGATCTCACCTGTGAAAGTCGAGCGATTCATAAAGCTCTCAACGGACACGCTAGCGCACTACGCCTTCAAGGTAGTGCCGCAAGCGATGCTCACGTCCATTCAAAGTAGCGACAGCATCCTGGCACGTATTCGGGGTAGGCTGGTGGAGTTTTGGCCCGGATTCATCGCGGTTCCCCGCACGGGCAAGCGGTCGCCAAAAGCCTAGCGGGACGCTGCCGCATCCGAAGTGGTCTTCAGCGCAAATTCTAAGATCTCCCTATCGTCTCGGCGAACAACTTCTCCAAACGACGCTTTCGGCTATTCACCCATTTTGCATAGTAGGTCTCGGTAACCTTGACGCTCGAATGCCCAAGAAGCCGGGAAACGTCCTCAAGCAGCATTCCAGACAGGAGCGCACGCACCGCGAACGTATCGCGTAGCCGGTGTGGTCGGCAGTCCGCTACTTCGGCCTTGACGCCAATCGCCTGCATCCTCTCGTAGACTGCGGCAGCGAGTGGCGTAGGATCTACGCCAGTGCCATACCAGAATGGTCCCCGCTGTGAGAGCCAATCGCATTCATCGATTCGCTTTTTCAGATCAGCCGTGATGTAGGCTTCCAGCGTCTTCGGTTTGTCCGTCTTCTTTGTCTTCTGGGGATGGAACGTGTAGACCCAGAGGCTTTCTCCCTTTGAAAGGCAGGAGGGATCAAAGCTCACAGCGTCCCCGACTCGGAGGCCAGTAGAGAGCATCAGTTCCAAAAGCAGGCGGAATGTTTTGGGCTTCTTGGCGTAGCCGTGCGTACCACCGTCCAATCGGAGCGCCTCAGCTAGAATGGCGTCCACTTCGGCATCGGTGTACGGCTCCTTCTGTTCATAGACTGCCTTGACCGTTGTCACCTTCAAGACCAGAGCCTCTTTGATCCATGAGCGCCGAAAGGCGGTTCGGAGGAAGCATCGAATCTTGGCATCAGTCGTAGCGCGTGACGTGCTCGCCATGTTCTGCGGGAGACCTGCCGTCTTGAATGTCTCCAAATGGTCTACGGTCAATTGGCGGATATACACCACGCCTTGGGCTTCGAGGAAGGTCTGAAGCCTTTCAAGGGCGAGCTTGTGCTGATACAGCGTCCGCTCGTCTAGCTCCTGCTTGCGGGAAAGCAAGTACTTCGCTACGCACTCCTTGACCGTCACCCCGTCTCCGGGTTGCAACGGAGAGTGTTCGGCAAGGATGGCCGCACGAAACGCCTCTGCCTTTACCGGATCGGAGAACCCGGTAGTCTGGCGGGGGACCGAATCTCCGGAGGGAGTTCTGCCGACGATCCAGAACGGACAATCGCACTCGAACCAGAATTTCCGATTGGCTTGGGGAATCCGAGACATGGATTCTGCGGACTGACAATTCTGGTGCCGCTTGAACAGAATCAGGCCGCTTTGCTGGTGACCGCGCACGGCCTGACAGTACCAAGGTTCGTACTGCCTGTCAAATTTTGTCTGTATCCTATTGATTCTAAATGAGTGGCTCCCCGGCATGGATTCGAACCACGATTCACGGCTCCAAAGGCCGCTGTCCTACCATTAGACGACCGGGGAATGGCGGCTAACGAAACGGTGTGACTCTTTCCAGTGTAACCGCCCCGGGAGCGTGCCGCAACGCGGGCCTGGCGGACACGCGGGCCTGGCGGATACAATGAATGCGGAAGGCAATCTGGACTGGTGTTCGGGGCGGTCTTCAAAACCGTTCGGCGGCGCTGGCGTCGCTGGTGTGTTCAATTCGCACTGCCTTCCGCCAATTCCCACTCTCGCTGAAAAACTGACTCCAATTAGCTAAACGTCTGGTTACCCACTGTTCTGGTAGGCTGAAAGCATAGTGACGAAGCCGCAGCGGGCCAGACGGTAACTTCCAGTTCCACCACGAACCGCCCACGCAACCGTCCGACTCAGTTCCATCCCGCGGGCCCGGGTGGCTCTCGCACTTGGAGGTCCTAAGCTATGGAAACCGGTGCACGATTCAATTCTTCCCGGGAGGCGGAAGACGCCCTGATTTATCTCCCCCGAAAGGCCATCACCAACCTTCGTAAAGGCCAGGTCATTTACGACGAACACCAGCCCGCTACCGAACTTCATCTGGTAGTCCAGGGCCGTGTGAAAGTGGCAACCCCAGTCGATGACGGAACCGAATCCCTCGTGGACATCTACAGTACCGACGATTTCTTCGGGGAGAGCGCTCTGCTGGCTCCGTCCATGTATCCGGAGCGCGCGGTGGCTCTGGACTCGGTTTCACTGATGTCCTGGACCAATCGCGAGATCGAGGAACAGGTGGAGCGGCAGCCAAAACTCGGGATCGCGCTGCTGCAACTGCTGGTGAAGCGCGGACTCGACAACCAGGCGCGGCTGCAGAGTTTCGCGCTCGACAAGACGCCCGAGCGGCTGGTGCGGACACTGCTGCGCTTCGCCGAACGGCTGGGCCACACCGACGATGGCGGTTCCATCACAATGCCGCCGCTCACCCACCAGGTGATGAGCGAGTACGTGGGCACATCGAGGGAGATCATCACCTTCCAGATGAATCAGTTGCGGCAGAAGGGCTGGGTGCGGTATTCACGCCGCGGGATCCAGGTCTACCCGGCCATACTGCGCCAGCACCTGGCGGAACACTCGCGCCACGCCGGCATCGCCGACGGGGCTTCCGGCGAGAGGTTTCTCGCCGCGGGGGATCACGCCGGGGCGGCATAGTAACTTCGGCCAACACGCAGCTACTGTCCAAATACGAGGCTGAAGAGCGCCCGCGATTCAGGTAGATTTCTTAAGTAGATTTCGGATCGCGAGGCAAAGTATGAAGTCACCGGCTTTGTTTTTGTTGACGGCGGCTGCGTCCTTCGGGTTCGCCGCGGATGGGGGCGGCACTCCTCCCGTATTGCGGCCCCTGGAACCCGCCGACAGCGTAGTGTTCCGCCTGCCGGGACCGTCCCCGGCCGTGCCGCGCACGGAGGTTCCCAACACAGCAACCGCTCCGAAGCCGGAGCCGCCCATCCATAAGGTTGTGGCGGCGCCTCCGCAACCCAAGGCGTCGCCGCTGCCGAAAAAACTGGTCACGGCTTCGATTCCGCGGCTGCCCGTGGTCCCGCGCCGTGCGGCGCCGGCGCCAGCGCCCATGCCCGCGAGTGTGGTGCCGGCCAAGGCACCCGCCGTGGAAGCGGCCAATCCAGCGCTGCCGCCCGAGGCGGCGAAAGAAGTGGCGTTCTACTGCCAGAAGGAAATTGGCCGCTGGAGCGAGGGCGATGCCCGCAAATTGCTTGGCGCGCCGCTGCGCAACCGAGCGGCATACGATGAGCGGAAGCGTCCCGACGGCAGGATCTACGCCTTCCGTGACCCGACCTCGCGCTACCGCGAACTGGAACTGGACTTCGACGGCAAGACCGGCACGCTGCGTTCGGTCTACGTGTATCCGCAGCGCATGACGTGGCAGGATGTGCGGCGCCGGTGGCGGGGCGAGGTCAGCGCGGCCGAAGCACCGCAGGGGCGGAAGTTCTACTCCTACACGAATCGCCACCTTGACGTGCTGGTGGACGGCGAGGGCAAGGTCATCAGCCTGGGCCTGTACTGATCGCCGGTCAGGTGAGCGCCCTGCGAAACCGCCCGAGAATCGCGTCGGGCGGGATGCGGTTCCACGTCTCATTGACCTGCATGACGAACCAGTCGCCGGCGGGATCGGGCGCCGTGATACCGGCCGCCTCGAGCCGCATCTGGTAGACCGGCGCATTCACGTTGAAGACTCGCAGGCGGAAGATATTGGTTCCGCCGGGGATGCGCTCGATACCGAAATTGGCGTCGCGTGAGAGGCCGGCGATGACGCGTTCGGACGCTTCCACGGCCGCGCGAAAACGTTGCTCGAACCCTTCCAGGTAATGCTGCGCGACGGCGGTGTAGGGCCACACGTGCGGCAGTCCTCCACCAAACATGCGGCGCGGATGGTAGAGGTCCGCGAGCATGGTTTTGGGTCCGGCGAGGATGGCGCCGGCGGCGGCGTTGAAGTACTTGTACATCGAAATGTAGACGGTATCGAAGAGCGCGGCGTAGTCGCGCAGGGAGCGGCCGCTGTAGGCGCTTTCCAGGAACAGCCGCGCGCCATCCAGGTGCAGCCCGATCTTGTGGGTGCGCGCCCAGACCGAGATTTTCTCCATCTGGGCCGGGTCGAAGCGTTCGCCGTGCCGGCGGCGCACGGGGCTCTCGATCTGGATGGCACCGATGGGAGTAGCCACGCGTCCGGTTTCGGCGTCGTAGGCGGCGCGTTCGACATCGTCGAGAGTAAACGTGGCGCGCCCGGGCGCGAGCGGTATGAGGGTCAGGGCGCTCAGGGTCTGTGCGCAATCGCCGCAATCGTTATAGAGGTGGCTCTCGGCCTGAACCAGGACGCGGCGACGCTCGCCGGCGAGCAGGCGGACGGCGAGGTGATTGGCCAATGTGCCGGTGGGCAGCCAGACTGCGGATTCCTTGCCGAGCAACGCGGCCATGCGGTTTTCCAGTTGGGCCACGTCGCCGCCGCGCGAATAGTCGTCGCGCAGGACTGCGCCACCGGCGGAGAGTTTCGCCAACAGGGCCGCGTATTCGGCGGTGGTGAGCCGCAAACCGTCGCCGAGCGCATAGACGCGGGGTTCGGATTCGGGTTGCGGTTCGGCGCCGGCGAGTTGCCAGGCCGCGAACGGCGTCGCGAGGAAGCTTCGGCGTTGCATGATGAAAGAAATCATATCAGCGGGGGAGGGGAAGGACCGGATGCACGTCCGCCGGGACGCGTGCGTCATGGTATGCAGAGAAACCGATGCGTCTTTGCCTGCCCTTCGCCCTAACGGCGCTGGCCGCCGGTTGCGCGGCGGCGCAACCCGTGGAACGGGTGTTCACCTTCCAGCACGCCGAATCTCCGCAGACCTGTCAGGAGGTGTTCAACGCCCTGCGGTCCATCGCGGACATCCGCGATGGCAGCCTGGATCTTACGTCGCGTACCATCGCGCTCCATGCAACCGCGGATCGTCTGGCCGCGGCGGAGTGGATGTTCCACGAACTGGACCTGAACGAGCAGGCGGCGCCGAACTCCTACGGGCACGAGTCTCGTCCTGGCGGCGTGGAGGACGCGGTGATGTACGTGTATTTTCCGGCCCGGATACTCGAACCGCGTCCCATGCAGGAGGCCGTGAACTCGATCCGCTCCATCACGGATATGCAACGGCTGTTTCCGGTCAACGGCGTGCGAGCACTGGCCATGAGGGGCATTGAGGCACAGGTAACGATGGCGAAGTGGTTACTGTCGGAAATCGATGCCCCGTCGCCGGTTGGCCGGTCCGGCGCCGGTAACTCGCGCGTTGTCCGCGGGCGCCATCCCCGGCCAGGAGGAGCGGATTTTCTTCCTGGCGAACGTGCGCAACCCGCCGGCGCTGCAGGAGGTAGTGAACGTGGTCCGCTCCATCGCGGAAGTGCAGCGGTTCTTCCCGCTGAACCAAGCGTTCGCGATTGCAGTGCGCGGAACGGCGGCACAGGCGGAGTTGAGCGAGTGGCTGATCGGGCGGTTGGACACGGCCGGCGCGCCGCTGGAGGGCGAGTATCCGGCGAGCGGCTTCGGGGTGGTGCGGGTGTTCGCGGTCGCGGAGACGGCGAGCGCGCAGGCGATACAGGACACAGTCAACCGGATCCGCACGGAGGCGCAGGCGCAACGCGTGTTTCCGGCGACCGCGCGGCACGCGATCGTCTTCCGCGGCACGGCGGCGCAAGCGGGCGTAGCCGAGAGGCTGGTCGGGAATCTCAACGGCGCGGCGCGGTGAGCGGTTCGCGCCGCGGTGGACGGCCCATCGCGGCGCGCGATGTCCGCCGCTATTTACTTACCACGTCCTTGTAGCTTGCGTTGATGAAGGCGTCGACATCTTTGTGCAGTTTCTCCCTCGCGTTCTTGTCCACGTACATCATGTGGCCGGCTTCATAGTAAGTGAAGGAGATGTGTTTGCGGATGGCGGGTTCGAGGCCCATGTGGCTGACGGTCTGCTCGATTCCGTTGAAGGGGGTGGCGAGATCGTAGTAGCCGGCGACAACCAGGACTTTGAGGGAGCCCTGCTCGGTCATGGCGGAACGGAGGGCTTCGCCGGCCTGGCCGGGGGTGCCCTGGTCCCAGGGGCGGACGTTGCCGGTGATGGCGTAGTAGCTGTCGCTGTTCCACTTGAGTTCGCGGCGGACGTAGTCCTGGAACATCGCCGAGTAGGCCCCTTCGTAGGAGGCTTCGGAGGAATCGTACTCGTTGCGCTCGCCGGCGGCGTCGGCGTCCATTCCGGTGAAGCGGGAATCGAGGCGGCCCACGGTGAGGCGCTTGTCGCGGAGCAATTCCTTAAACCAGCGCTGCGGGCTGATGCGGAGGTTGGTCTGCTCGATGTATTTGGCGGAGAGGCCGGTCAGGCGGGCGGTTTCGGCGACGATCTTCTGGTGCTCCGCGGGGGTGAGTTCGTCGCCCTTTTCAAGGGCCTGGGCGTAGGGCCCGTGGGCGAAGTCGCGGGCGCGCTGGGCGATTTGTTCGATCGTTAGCTTCTGGAGGTCGGGCGGAAGGAGTTTGTGATACCAGGCGGAAGTTATATAAGTGGGTAGGAAGAAGATGGATCGGTCGTCGGCGCCCCAGTTACCGAAGGCGACAGTGCTGATCAGGACTATGCCGTTGAGATAGATCTGGTGGCGCTGTTGCAGGGTCTGAGAGAGTTGGGCGCTGCGCGTGGTACCGTAACTTTCCCCGATCAGGTACTTGGGCGAACTCCAGCGTTCGGTGCGGGTGAGGTACTGGTAGATGAAATCAGCGAACCATTGGGCGTCCTGGCTGACGCCGTAGAACTGTGTAGGGTTCTCGCCGGGACCGGGGCGGGAGTAGCCGGTGCCGATAGCGTCGATGAAGACCAGGTCGGCGGCGTCGAGGAACGTGCTGTCGTTATCGGTGATGGAGTAGGGCGCGGGCATGCCGTGGCCGTCGTCGGTGAGGACGATGCGGCGGGGGCCGAGTCCCATGTGGGTGAAGAGGGAGCCGGAACCGGGTCCGCCGTTATAGACGAAAGCGATGGGACGCCGGGCGGGGTCGGTGATGCCGTCCTTGGTGTAGGCGGTGAAGAACATGCTCGCCTTTGGATTGCCGTTATCGTCCTTGATGATGAAGTTGGCGGCAGTGGCGGTGTAGTTGATGGTTTCGCCGCCCATCCTGATGGAGTGATGAGTGACGACGGTGGTTTCGGGCGGCAACGCGCCGGTGCGGGGCGCCTGCGGAGCGGTTGGCGCGGTGCCGCGTCCGCCGCGGGCCTGGGGCCATGCGCTGAGGGCGGCGAGCAAGCAGAGGGCGACGATCTTCATGTACCTCTCCAGGTAGTGGGTTAGAGGATATTATAGGGCGGACGATGCGCCGTGTTGCGCGGGAGGCCGATCGCGCAGGGATCCGGGAAGATGCGCCGGCCTGCTACAGATCGAAGAGCAGCGGCA
Source organism: Acidobacteriota bacterium (assembly GCA_018268835.1). Classification (GTDB taxonomy): domain Bacteria; phylum Acidobacteriota; class Terriglobia; order Bryobacterales; family Bryobacteraceae; genus Solibacter. Next base: position 86,891 of record JAFDVU010000003.1, read on the forward strand.
TCTGCTCATCGAGTTCGGCGGAGCGGCGGAAGTCGATGCGGCGGGCTTCGTCGGCGTGGCCCCATCCTTCGAGAATCCAGACGATTTCGCGCATGGCTTCATCCTGGGCGGCGCCATCGGCGCGAGCCCTGGCCATGGCGGACCAGGCCTGCATAAGGTCGTAGAGTTCGGCGATACGGCCGAGGTCGCGCGCGATGCGGCGGGCCTGGCGGGCGGCCTGGCAAATGGCCGCCCATTCTTCGCTGCTCTCGAAGACGGCGTGGATAGGGCGCAGCGGATCGGCCGACGGCGGGCCGGGCTCCTGGCAGACGAGGGTGGAGCAGCGGCCGTCAAAGACCAGTTCCGGGACCTCGCCGCCCTGATGCACAACGAGCACGCGGCGCTGTTCGCAGAAGGCGCGCAGGCGCTCGAGGTTCTCGGGCAAGCCGCCTTCGAGGCGCAGGCCAAGCTGCGCTCCCATGTCGCCGGCGATGGCGGCCAGGCGGCGCTCGCCGGTTTCCAGGCGGACGACGGCGTCGAAGTCGGGGCGGAAGACGCGGGCGAATTCGTCGGCGAGAGCGTAGTGGGGCGTGGTCTCCTTGCCGGGGCGGTCGGCCGCGGCGATGCCGAGCACTTCGAGGTCGGCGGAGTTGGCGGGGGAGGGCGGTTCGCCGGGGCCGGCGCCGCGCGTCCACCGTTTGATCTCGCGCGGGCGGTTGATCTCGAACATCGGCGCCAGGACGCGGGGCGGATTGCAGTCGTCGCAGCGGACGAAGGCGATGCCGACGTTTTCGGCGGCGGGTTCGTTCACCAGGGCGTCCTCCCACTGGGCGCGCGGCCAGCGCGAAGGCAGCGAATTGCGCGAGAAGAAGACCAGCACGAGATCCGCCATGCGGCCCTCGCGCGCCTTGTTGGCGAGGTCGCCGCCGGGAGTGAGGGAGCCTTCCTCGAGGAACGTGCGCACCTCCGCGCCGCGCTCGATGAACTGAGTGACGCGCTCCACCAGCGGCAGGTCGGCCGCGGCGTAGCAGGGGAAGAGGGTGCGGGTCAGAGCTTGCACGCCACCATCAGCCCGTCGCCGAGAGTCACGAGGCTCATGGCCACGCGGGGGTCGGCGTGGAGTTTGAGATTGAAGGCGCGGAGGGCCTCGGTGTCCGCCGTCCGGTCGGTCTCGTCGATGACATAGCCGTCCCAGAGCACGTTATCGGCGGCGATTACTCCGCCCTGCCGCAGCAGGACGAGGGCGCGCTCGTAGTAGTTTGCGTAGTTGACCTTGTCGGCGTCAATGAAGGCGAAGTCAAAGGTGCCGGCCTCACCGGCGGCGATGAGCGAGTCCAGCGTATCGAGCGCGGGGCCGAGGCGCAGTTCGATTTTGCCGGCGACGCCGGCGTCCTGCCAGGTCCGGCGGGCGCGGCTGGTGAACTCTTCACTGAGGTCGCATGCGACGATCCTGCCATCGGGAGGGAGCGCGAGCGCCATCCAGGCGGAACTGTATCCCAGGAAGGTGCCGACTTCGAGGACCTTCTTCGCGCCCACCATGCGGACCAGCAGGTGCAGGAACTGGCCCTGTTCGGGCGCTACCTGCATGGAGGCCCTGGGATGCGAGTCGGTATCGAGCCGCTGCTGCTTCAGTGGCTCCGGCTCGCGGACGCTGACGGCGCGGACGTAATCGAAGAGGGCATCGGTGATCGGGGTATAGCCTCGGGACATGCGGAAGTATTCATTCTACCGCGCCGTGGTTGGGGTGCCGCTCGATGAGTTCGACATCGAGGAGGAGCATCATGCCCTCCTTGACCATGCCGCGGATTTCGGGGATGATGGCGCGGAGCTTCTCCTCGTTGTCCACCACGGTGATGATGACGGGCTTGTCGTCGGAGATGCCGAAGAGGCGCTTCTGGTGCATCTTTCCGTGGCTGCCGAAACCCATGATGCCCTGCTGCACGGTGGCGCCGGCCATACCCGCCTGGCGCAGGCGCCGCACGATGGCCTCGTACAGAGGCTGCGTGTGCCAGAGGTCGGTTTCCTCCACGAAGATACGCAGCATTTTCACCGGAGGTTTCATTGGCGTTCTCCTTTGCGCGCGGCCAGGTAGTAGAGGCTGGGCAGCACGAGTAGCGTCAGCAACAGGGTGGAGAGCAAGCCGCCCACAACCACGGTGGCGAGCGGGCGCTGGATATCGCTGCCGATGCCGGTGGCGCGCGCGGCCGGAACCATGCCCAGCATGGCGACCAGAATCAGCATCAGGCTGGGACGCAACTGCGCCCTGGCACCTTGAATCACGGCATCCTCCAGCGACGTTCCGGGCTCGGCTCTGCGCCGGTTGATCTCTGAAATGTACAACACTCCGCTCATGACCGCTACGCCGAACAGGGAGATGAACCCGACGGCGGCGCTGACGCTGAGATTGATGCCGCGCAGATAGAGGAAGACGATGCCGCCGACCAGCGAGAACGGCACGTTGACCAGAACCAGGCCGGCATGAACCGCGTCGCCGAAGGCGAAGAAGAGCAGCGCGAAAATGATGCCGATGGTGATCGGCAGGATGATGGCGAGGCGCTTGCGCGCGCGCTCGAGGTTTTCGAACTGGCCGCCCCAATCCACCGAGTAGCCGGGGGGCAGTTTGAC
>JAFDVU010000040.1 GCA_018268835.1 Acidobacteriota bacterium
TACGCGAAAGGCTGGCTGGGCAAGAATATTCAGGGCACGGGGTTCGATTTCGATCTCTACACGCACAGCGGCGCCGGGGCGTACGAGTGCGGAGAAGAATCGGCGCTATTGGAATCGCTCGAAGGCAAGCGCGGGGTGCCGCGCATCCGTCCGCCGTTCCCGGCGGTGGTGGGCGCGTTCCAGTGTCCGACGGTACTGAACAACGTGGAAACCTACTGCGCGGTGCCGGCGATCCTCCGCGACGGCGGGGCTGCGTTCGCGGCGCTGGGCGTTCCCAAGGCGGGCGGCACGAAGATGACCTGCCTGACCGGACATGTAAACAAGCCGGGCGTGTACGAACTCAAGCTGGGCTTCCCGGTGAAGCAGATGATCGAGGAAGTCGGCGGCGGGATTCGCAACGGGAAGAAGCTGAAGGCGTTCATCCCGGGCGGCTCGAGTTGTCCGGTGCTGACCGCGTCGGAACTGGAAGGCGCGACCATGGATTACGACTCCATGGCGGCGCGCAAGACCATGCTGGGGTCGGGTGGGGTGATCATCATCGACGAAGACACGTGCATGGTGAAGGCCGCGTTGCGCATCATGCGGTTCTACGCGCACGAAAGCTGCGGCTGGTGCATTCCGTGCCGCGAGGGTACGACCTGGCTGCGCAAGCTGCTGACCCGCTTCCACCAGGGACAGGGGACCAAGACCGATATCAACCTGATTGGGGATGTCGCCAAGAATATGCTGGGCCGCACGTTCTGCCCGCTGGGCGATGCGGCCGCGATGCCGACCATCTCCATCGTGGAGAAGTTCCGCCACGAATTCGAAGACCACTTAAACGGCAAGCCGTGTCCGTACGAACCTACGGGCGCGCTGGTAGGGTAGGCCCACAAAAGAGATTGGAATGGCTGATCTGGTAAACCTGACAATCGACGGCCGCGCGGTGCGCGTTCCACCCGGGACGCTGGTAATCGACGCCGCCAAGACCGTCGGCATTGAGATTCCGGCGTTCTGTTACTACGAGGGCCTCTCGCTGCAAGCCGCCTGCCGCATGTGCCTGGTGGAAGTGGAGAAGATGCCCAAGCAGATGACGGCGTGTACCCTGCCCGTGGCAGAGGGCATGGTGGTGAGGACGGATACTCCGACGATCCATCAGGCGCGCAAGTACATGCTGGAGTTCCTGCTGACGAACCACCCGCTGGACTGCCCGGTGTGCGACAAGGGCGGCGAGTGCGAACTGCAGGACATGACCTTCCGCTACGGCGCGGGGGAGAGCCGCTTCACCGAAGAAAAGGTGCACACGCCGGAGAAGCAGTTCTCGCCGGTGGTCTTCTTCGACGCGCCGCGCTGCATCCTGTGCTACCGCTGCGTGCGCATCTGTAACGAAGGCCTGGGGGTGAACGCGCTCGGCGTCATCAATCGCGGCGTGGTTTCGGAGATCGCGCCGAATCACGGCGATCACCTGGAGTGCGACGAGTGCGGTGCGTGCATCGACATCTGCCCGGTGGGCGCGCTGACCAGCGGCATCTACCGCTACAAAACGCGGCCGTGGGAGATGACCCACGTGGGCACCATCTGCACGCACTGCGCTGACGGCTGCAAGACCACGCTGGGCGTGCGCAACGACGAGATCATCCGCGGGAACAATCGCGACAAGAGCGGGGTGAACGGTGAATTCCTGTGCATCAAGGGCCGCTACGCCTTCGATTTCTACAATCATGCGGAGCGTTTGCAGGCGCCCATGGTGCGGGTGAACGGGAAGCTGGAAGAAACGTCGTGGGCCAAGGCGCTGGCGGCGGTGGCGGAGAAGTTCAAGGCCACGGCGGCGGCGGGCGGCAGTTTCGGCGTGGTCGGTTCCAGCCACACCAGCAACGAAGAGAATTTCTACCTGCAGAAATTCGCGCGCCAGGTGCTGAAGACGAACAACCTGGACCACCACCGCACGGGCGATATCGTCACCCTGCTGGATGCGCTGAGCGGGAAGAAGTCGCAACTGGCCACGGTGGAGGACCTGTACCGGAAGAAGGGGATCCTGCTGCTGGGCGGCGATCTGGCGGTGGAGCATCCGCTGCTGAGCTTCCAGGTGCGGGCGAACTACCGGCATCACCAGGCGCGGATCTACGCGGTCACGCCCAAGCCGGTCCGCGAGGATAAATACGCGGCGGCGAGCGTGCGGGCTGGTTCGGCGGCCGAGTGTTTCGCGGCGCTGGAATCCCTGCGCGAAAAGCTCAAGGCCGAAGCCGAGCTGGTGGTGCTGTTCGACGATACATTCAAAGGCGACGACGTCCGCAAGCTGGTGGACTTCGCCGAATCGTTGGGCACGGAAGTGAAGTTCGTGTGCCTGCTGGACTACGCGAATTCGCGCGGCGCGATCGATATGGGTGTGGTGCCCGAGTTGCTGCCCGGCTACCAGCCGAGCGGGCAGAAGGGCATGACGGTCGCCGAGATGATCGCGGCGGAGTTGGACGTGCTGTGGGTGGTGGGCGCGAATCCGCTGAAGGGCGCGGTGAAGCGCAAGGCCGGGTTTCTCGTGGTGCAGGATATGTTCCTGACCGAGACCGCGCAGCAGGCGGATATCGTGCTGCCGGCGGCGAGCGCCTATGAAAAGAACGGAACCGTAACCAACGTGACCGGCGAAGTGCAGCGCCTGACGCGCGCGGTGAGCACGATGGGCGCCAAGCCGGACCTGGAGATTATGGGCTTCATCGCCCGCGAAATGGGCGCGGCCGCCGCGCTCGGACCCTGGGTTCCCGAAACGGTATTCGCCGAAATCCGGCAGAACGTGCGCGGATACTCGGTGCCCGCCCCGGTGCTGGCCACCGGCGGCGCCGCCCAGACCACGCCGCTCAACGGGCGCATTCCCGTGGAGCAGCGGCCGGACCTGATCAAGTCCGACCACAATGGGCTGTTCGCGTCCGGTACCCTCGGGCGCTATTCTAAGGTACTGCACTCCGTGATAGAAAGCCGCTTGAGCCGCTAAATGGACGCGCTTCTCGACTCGTTTATCTTTATCACCGTCATCAAGGCACTCGTCATCTTCGCGGTGCTGATGACGACGCTGGCTTATTTACAGTGGGTGGAACGGAAAGTGATCGCGCACATTCAGGTGCGTCCCGGTCCGTACCGCGTGGGTCCGCACGGGCTCTTGCAGCCCCTTGCCGACGTGATCAAGCTGGTGACCAAGGAAGACCTGATCCCGCCCTACGTGAACAAAGTCTTCTACCTGATGGCGCCGTTCCTGGCCATCACGATGGCGCTGCTGTCGATTTCGGTGATCCCGTTCGGCCCGACGATTGCCGTCGGTCCCGTGCGCACGTGGATGCAGCTCACCGATCTCAACATCGGGGTGCTGTTCATCCTGGCGGTGTCCTCCATGGGCGTGTACGGGATCGCGCTGGCCGGGTGGGCGAGCAATAACAAGTACTCGCTGCTCGGCGGGCTGCGCAGTTCGGCGCAGATGATCAGCTACGAGCTGCCGATGTCGCTGGCGATCGCCTCGCCGCTGTTGATTTCGAACACGCTGAGCCTGCGCAAGCTGGTGGAGACGCAGACCGGCGGCATCTGGCACTGGAACGTGATCGGCGGGGCGCAGGTGGTGAGCTTCCTCATCTTCCTGATTGCCGCGTTCGCGGAGACCAACCGCGTGCCCTTCGATCTTCCCGAAGCGGAGAACGAACTCGTCGCCGGCTTCCACACGGAATACAGCAGCATGAAGTTCGCCAGCTTCTTCATGGCGGAATACGCCAACATGATCACGGTGAGCGCGATGGCGACGCTGCTGTTTCTGGGCGGATGGGACGCGCCGTGGCCGGCGGAGTACGGCTCCGGCCTGGTGCCCGCTGCGATCTTCGCGCTGTGCGGGCTGATCCTGCTCTATCACGGACGGCAGGGCATCCGGAAGTGGGACAAGTACACGTTCCCGGTGTTCGGCGTGATTTTTCTTGGAATCGCGGGCATCTTCCTGGTGCCGCTGGTGCAGGGCTGGCTGCTACCGCTGTTCTGGTTCCTGGCCAAGACCGGGGCGATTCTGTTCCTGTTCATCTGGATCCGCGGCACGATGCCGCGCTTCCGTTACGACCAGTTGATGGGTTTCACCTGGAAGTTCCTCTTCCCGGTGGCGATGTTGAACCTGCTGGTAACGGCCTTCGTGGTCGCTCTGAGGACGAGTTAAATGGACGTCATCCTCTTCCTTGTGTTCGCGCTGATCGCGGTGGTTTGCGCCATTAACGTGGTGGTGCAGACGCATCCGATTTCGAGCGCTCTCTCGCTGGTCGGGGTGATGGGATCGCTGGCGGTGCTGTACCTGCTATTGGGCGCGGAGTTCATCGCGGCGGCGCAGGTGATTGTGTATGCCGGCGCCATCATGGTGCTGTTCATCTTCGTGATCATGCTTTTGAACGCGGGGGCGGAGACCAGGAAGGGCCGCTCCTACATGGTGCAGTTGCTGGGGGTGCCGCTGTTGATCGCGTTCCTGGGGCTGGCCGCGTTCTTCGTGCAGCGCATGTACGGCGATGAAGCGGTCACGTTCGGGCTGTTCCAGAAGGGCGGACCGAAGGAGATCGGGCAGGCGCTGTTCACTACCTACCTGTTGCCCTTCGAGGTCACGTCGCTGCTGATCCTGGTCGCCATCGTCGGCGCGATCGTGCTTGCGAGAAAGGAATTCGACTAGATGCTCTCGGCCGTACCGATCTCGTGGTTTCTGACGTTGAGCGCGGTGCTGTTCGCCCTCGGCGTGGCCGGGTTTCTGTTCCGGCGGAACATCATCACGGTGTTCATGTCGATTGAACTGATGCTGAACGCCGTCAACCTGAGCTTCGTCACCTTCTCCTACCACTACAAGAGCGTGGACGGGCACTTGTTCACGTTTTTCGTGATGGTGGTGGCCGCGGCGGAAGCGGCGGTGGGGTTGGCGATCATCCTGACGGTCTTCAAAAATCGCGGGACTTTGAATATCGACGATGTCGATTCGATGAAGAACTAACCGATACAACCGATGCAACTCTGGCTCATTCCAATCCTCCCGCTGGCAGGCTTCCTGATCAACGGCATCCTCGGACGCCGGTTTTCCAAGAGCCTTGTCAACGCCGTTGCGATCGGCAGCGTCGTTCTGTCTTTCCTGTGGGTGTTGAAGACTCTTCTCGCCCTCGGCGCGTTGCAGGAACCCCACCTGGAACACTACTTCACCTGGATCCAGAGCGGCGACCTGGTAGTGAACTGCGACTTCATGGTGGACCGGCTGACCGCCGTTTTCCTGCTGGTGGTGACCGGCGTCGGACTGCTGATCCACATCTATGCGACCGGGTACATGGCGCACGAAGGCGGCTACTACCGGTTCTTCGCGTATCTAAACCTGTTCATGTTCTTCATGCTGGTGCTGGTGCTGGGCGCCAGCTACCTGTTGCTGTTCGTGGGCTGGGAAGGCGTGGGGCTGTGCAGTTACCTGCTGATCGGCTTCTACTTCGACAAGAAGTTCGCCACCGACGCCGGCAACAAAGCGTTCATCGTCAACCGCATCGGCGACTTCGGCTTTTCGCTGGCGATGTTTCTGATCTTCCGCAACTTCCAATCGCTCGAATTCAGCCAGGTGTTCACCAAAGCGTCGAGCGCGCAGGAGTGGGTGCTGACCACGATCGGGCTGCTGTTGATGGTTGGCGCGTGCGGCAAGAGCGCGCAGATTCCGCTCTACGTCTGGCTGCCGGACGCGATGGCGGGTCCGACGCCGGTGTCCGCCCTGATCCACGCGGCGACCATGGTGACCGCGGGCGTGTACATGACGGCGCGGTCCAACGTGATCTACAACCACGCGCCGGGCGCGGCGAGCGTGATCGCGATCATCGGAGTAGCGACGGCGTTCCTGGCGGCGACGATCGGCATTACGCAAAACGATATCAAGAAGGTCTTCGCGTACTCCACGGTTTCGCAGTTGGGGTACATGTTCGTCGGCATCGGTTCGGGCGCGTACGCCGCCGGTGTGTGGCACGTGGTGACCCACGCATTCTTCAAGGCGCTGCTCTTCCTGGGCGCGGGCAGTGTGATTCACGCGCTGGGCGGCGAGCAGGATCTGCGCAACATGGGCGGGCTGCGCAAGAAGACGCCGATTACGTTCTGGACCATGTGTTGCGCGTGGGTGGCGATTTCGGGCGTGCCACCGTTCGCGGGCTTTTACAGTAAGGACGCGATCCTGGCCGCGGCCTACGAACACTCCCCGGCCATCTACTGGGTCGGCGTGATCACGGCGGGAATCACGGCGTTCTATGTATCGCGCGCCATGTTCCTCGCGTTCTTCGGCGAGCCGCGCGGGCACCATCATCCGCACGAATCGCCGCCAGTGATGTGGATTCCGCTGGCGATACTGGGCGTGCTCTCTCTGGCCGGCGGCTTCCTGTTCAACATCCCCGAGTACCTGCGGGACATCTTCCCGCCGATTCACGAAGCGGACAATCCGGCTCTGGTCTACATTTCGGTGGCGATCGGGTTCGCGGGGATCGCGCTCGCCTACCTGATGTACGTGGCCAGGCCGGGCATGGCGGATTCGCTGGCCAACGCCCTGAAGGCGCCGTATCAACTGATCTACAACAAGTACTTCGTGGATGAACTCTACGACGCCACGGTGGTGAAACCGCTGGTGGGCGGTTCGCGGCTGGTGCTGTGGAAGGGCGTGGATGCGGGCCTGATCGATGGCACGGTGAACGGGGTCGGGGCGCGCGCCAGAGACGTGGGCAGCGTCTTGCGGCTGCTGCAATCGGGCAACATCCGAAGTTACGCGGCGTGGGTGCTGTTTGGCGGCGTCGCGCTGATCGTGATGATGGGGCTTGCGGGAGGCATCCGATGAACCTCCTGACCGGTGTCCTCTTCCTTCCGCTGGCGGCCTTCGTGGTAGCGCTGTTGCTGCCGCGCAATTCGGGCGCCGGCCGCACCTGGGCCCTGCTCAGTTCGGCGGGCATCTTCCTGGCGTCCCTGGGACTGCTGGCGTACTTCGACCGCAACATCGGCGGCGAGCAGTTCGGGGTGAACATCCCGTGGATTCAATCGCCCGACATTCACTTCGCGATCTCGGTGAACGGGGTGAGCCTGTGGCTGATCCTGCTCTCCACGTTCCTGACGCCAATCTGCGTGCTGATCTCGTGGAACTACATCAAGGATCGCGCGAAAGAGTTTTACGCGTTTCTTCTGTTGCTGGAATTCGGCCTGATCGGCGTGTTCCTGGCGCAGGACCTGTTCCTGTTCTATGTGTTCTGGGAAGTCTGTCTGGTGCCGATGTACTTCCTGATCGGCATCTGGGGCCACGACCGGCGGATTTACGCTGCCGTGAAGTTCTTCCTGTACACCATGGCCGGGTCGGTGCTGATGCTGGCCGCGATCATCTACCTGTACGTCCGGACGCACACCTTCAGCTATCCAGCGATCGTGGACATGCTGGGCAGCGGACGTCTGGTGTTCTCGCCGAACGAAGAGATCCTGCTGTTTCTGGCGTTCTTCATCGCGTTCGCGATCAAGGTGCCGCTGTTCCCGCTGCACACGTGGCTGCCGGACGCGCACGTGGAGGCGCCCTCGGCCGGATCTGTGATGCTGGCCAGCGTGATGCTGAAAATGGGCACGTACAGCATCCTGCACTACTGCCTGCCGCTGTTCCCGGGCGCGTCGCACGCGTGCGCGCCGTGGATCGCGGTGCTGGCGATCATCGGAATCATCTACGGCGCGCTGGTATCGCTGGTGCAGCCGAATATGAAGAAGCTGGTGGCGTATTCTTCGGTGAGCCACTTGGGCTTCGTCGTGCTTGGGATTTTCACGTTCGAGCAGGCGGGGCTGGACGGCGCGGTGTACCAGATGCTGAACCACGGCATCTCGACCGGTGCGCTCTTCGCGCTGGTGGGCCTGCTCTACGAGCGGCGCCACTCGCTGGAGATCAAGGATTACGGCGGGGTGGCGACGGCGGCGCCGTGGCTGTCTACCGTGTTCCTGGTGACCACGCTGGCCAGCATCGGACTGCCGCTGCTCAACAACTTCGTCGGTGAATTCCTGGTGCTGCAGGGCACGGCGCTGGCGAACTTCACCTGGACGGTGTGGGCGGCGCTCGGGGTGATCCTTTCGGCCTGCTACATGTTGTGGATGTACCAGCGCGTGTTCTACGGAGAGCTGGGCGACGAGGTCAAGCATCACATGCCTGACCTCAACCCGCGCGAGTGGGCCGTGGTGATTCCGCTGATCGTGATGATGGTTTGGATGGGCGTCTATTCGCAGAGTTTCCTTCCGCCGGTGACCAAGAACACGGCGATGATCCTGAAGCAGACCAGTGTGAACGTGAGCTACCGGGTACAGGCTCCCGCCGGAGCCAAGTCGGTGGAGGTGGCCCGTGCCCGCTAACTTCGGTTTCAACCCGACCGACCTGACGCGGTTCCTGCCGGAGATGCTGCTGGCGATTTTCGGCACGTTCCTGATGGTGCTGGACCCGATCCTGCACAAGCGGGCGTCGTACGCGTTCGGGCATCTGACGATTCTCGGGCTGCTGGCGGCGCTGGGCGGATCTCTGGTGGCGTACAACCGCGCGGGTCCGGCGTTCGGCGGCATGCTGGTAATCGACGGCTACGGCACGTTCTTCCGGGTGCTGGTGATTGCGGTCGGGATCCTGACGGTGCTGCCGTCCTACCGCTTCCTCGCGCGCCAGGAGGCGGAGACCAGCGAGTACCACGCGCTGCTATTGTTTTCGATCGCGGGCCAGTGCCTGATGGTGGTGGCCAACGACCTGATCATGGTGTTCATCGGCCTCGAGATCTCGTCGATCGCCAGCTACGTGATGGCGGGTTACCTGCGCGACGACAAGCGCAACAACGAATCGGCGCTCAAGTATTTCCTGCTGGGCAGCTTCGCGACCGGGTTCTTCCTCTACGGCGTGGCGCTGATCTACGGGGCGACGGGTTCGGTGAACCTGAGCACGGTGCGGGCGCAGGTGCTGCAGCAGAACGCGGAGCCGGTACTGCTGGCGGTGGCGGCGGCGTTGATGTTCGTGGGGCTGGGATTCAAAGTATCGGCGGCGCCGTTCCAGATCTGGGCGCCGGACGTGTATCAGGGCGCGCCGACGCCGATTTCCGGGTTTCTGTCGGCCGGACCGAAGGCGGCGGCGTTCGCCGTGTTCCTGCGGATCTTCTTCACCGCGTTCGAGCCGATTGGGGCACGCTGGGAACCGCTGGTGTGGGGCGCCGCGCTGCTTTCGATGTGCGTGGGCAACTTCGCCGCGCTGCTGCAGACCAACGTGAAGCGCATGCTGGCGTACAGTTCGATCGCGCACGCCGGCTACGTGCTGGTGGCCATCACAGCGCGCAGCGACGATGGCGCCGCGGCTCTGATGTTCTACATGGCGGCGTACGCATTCATGAACATCGGCGCGTTTGCCGCAGTGGCGTACCTGAGCGGCAAGGGCGACCGCTTCGTCAACATCGAGGACTTCAAGGGCCTGGCGAAGAAACAGCCGATGGCCGCCGGACTTTTCACCATCTTTCTGCTCTCGCTGATCGGCGTGCCGCTGACCGGCGGGTTCTTTGGCAAGTTCTACATCTTCCGCGCGGCGCTGGAATCGCACCTGGTGTGGTTGACCGTGCTGGGCCTGCTCAACAGCGCGGTAGCGGCTTACTACTACCTGCGCATCCTGGTGATGATGTACATGCACGAACCGAGCGAGGCGGCCGAAGCGGTCGAACCGCTCACCACCGGACTGCGGCTCGCTCTGGTGCTCCCCGCGCTGGGTACCCTGGTGCTCGGAATCTTCCCGAACTGGGTGCTGGAGTTCGCGGGCAAGAGCGCGAATATCATTCGGTAGGCTTTAGAAGTCAGAAGTTGAGAAGTCAGGAGGCGGGGCGGTATGGCTGGTGCGGTGAGTACGGCTGTTCTGCGGGAACATCTTCTGTACACGGCTTGGGCTTCGGAGCGGCTTGTGGGTGCGGCGGCGGGGTTGACTGCCGAGGAACTGGGGCGGGATTTCGGGACGTCCGAACATAGCGTACTGGGGACACTGGTGCACGTGTTCGCGGCCGACCGGATCTGGCTTTCCAGGGTGACCGGCGAGGCGCTGGCGACTCCTATTTCCGAGGCCGACTACAGCCTGAGCGTGCTGCGGAATGCGTGGCCGCGGGTGCATGAGGGTTGGAACCGGTGGGCCGCGGGCCTGACGGATGAAAGCGCCGGTGCGGCGATTTCCTATCGCGACATGAAGGGCAACCCGCATACGAGCACCGCGTGGGAAATCGTGCTTCACCTGGTAAACCACGGGACGCATCATCGCGGGCAGGCGTCCGGGTTCCTGCGCGCGATGGGTCATGTTCCGCCGGTGCTGGACCTGATCCGCTACTACCGCGAACGGCAGTAGGGCCGCGTAAGTCGGTACAATCGGGGAACGGTGGAGAGATGAAGAACCGGTTCCTTCCCAGAGTAGTTTTCCTGTTGCTCGCCGCGGCCGCGGCGTCGATCGCTTTCCAGGCGGCGCCGGGCGCGGAGGCGTCGCGCTGGGCCGGGGAGGCCGCTCGGACCACGATCGTGCGCGACGATTGGGGTATCGCGCACGTCTACGGAAAGACCGACGCGGACGCCGTCTTCGGCATGATCTACGCGCAGGCGGAGGACGATTTCAACCGCGTGGAGACCAACTACCTGGTGTCGATGGGGTGGCTGGCGCAGGCGGAGGGCGAGCCGCGGATTTACCAGGACCTGCGCGCGCGGCTCTTCATCGATTCAGCGGATCTCAAGAAGCACTACGCGGAGAGTCCGGGTTGGCTGCGGGCGTTGATGACGGCCTGGGCGGACGGTCTCAACTTTTACCTGGCGAAGCACCCGGAGGTGAAGCCGCGGGTCATCCGCCGCTTCGAACCCTGGATGGCGCTCAGTTTCACCGAGGGCAGCATCGGCGGCGATGTGGAGCGCGTGAACCTGACGCAGCTTGCGGCGTTCTACGGGCAGGAGGTGGTGCCGGCGACCGGCGGTCCGCAACTGGCCGGGCGCAATTTGGATCAGGAACCGCGCGGATCGAACGGGATCGCGATCGCGCCCTCGAACACGGAGGGGCATCACGCGCTGCTGCTGATCAATCCGCACACGTCGTTCTTTTTCCGCTCCGAGTTGCAGATGGCGAGCGAGGAGGGGTTGGACGCCTACGGGGCGAGCACGTGGGGGCAGTTCTTCATCTACCAGGGATTCAACGAGCGCACGGGTTGGATGCACACGTCGAGTGGGGTGGACGCGATTGACGAATACCTGGAGACCGTCAGCAAGCGTGACGGCCGCTACTACTACCGGTATGGCGGCGAAGAGCGTCCGCTGATCGCGCAGGAGATCACGGTGCCCTACTCGACGGACCACGGGATGGCGGAGAAGAAGTTCACGGTGTACCGCACCCATCACGGGCCGATCGTGCGCGAGGCGAATGGCAAGTGGGTCGCGGTACGGATGTTGCAGGAGCCAGTGAAGCAGTTGATGCAATCCTACCTGAGGACGAAAACCCACGATTACGCCTCGTATCGCAAGACCATGGAACTGGAGGCGAACTCGTCGAACAACACGATCTTCGCCGATTCGGCGGGTGACATCGCATACTTCCACGGCAACTTCATCCCGCGGCGTGACACGCGGTTCGACTGGACCAGGCCGGTGGACGGCAGCGATCCGGCGACCGAGTGGAAGGGGTCGCTATCGGTGGACGAGACGCCGCACCTGCTGAATCCGGCGAGCGGGTGGCTGTACAACTCGAACAACTGGCCGTGGTCGGCGGCGGGCGTGAGCAGTCCGAAGAAGGCGGACTATCCGGCGTACGTGGAGCAGGGCGGAGAATCGGCGCGCGGGTTGCACGCGATCAAAGTGCTGGAGAACAAGAAAGACTTCACGCTGGATTCGCTGATCGCGGCGGCGTACGACAGCTACCTGACGTGGTTCGATAAGCCGCTGCCCGCGCTGATCAAAGCGTGGGACGAGACTCCGGCAGCGGATTCGCTGAAGGCGAAGTTGAGTCAGCAGGTAGCGGTCCTGCGCAGGTGGGATCAGCGGTGGGCGGTGAATTCGGTGGCCACGTCGCTCGCGGTGTTCTGGGGCGAGGAGATGCGACGCCGGGCGGGTGGCGGAGGACGATCCGCGGGGCTGGGGTTGGAAGAGTACATCGGCACGCGCGCGCCGCGCGAGCAGTTGCTGGAGGCGCTCTCCGCGGCGAGTGACCGGCTGCGGGCGGACTTCGGCAAGTGGCAGACGCCGTGGGGCGAGATCAACCGCTACCAGAGGCTGACCGGCGACATCGTGCAGCCGTTCAACGATGCGAAACCGAGCATCCCGGTGGGGTTCACGTCGTCGGTGTGGGGATCGCTGGCGAGCTTCGGGGCGCGGCCCTATCCGGGGACGAAGAAGTGGTATGGAACCAGCGGCAACAGCTTCGTCGCGGTGGTGGAGTTCGGCGAGAAAGTGCGTGCGAAGGCGGTGACGGCCGGCGGCGAGAGCGGGCATCCCGACTCGCGCCACTTCAACGATGAGGCCTTGCGCTACAGCACGGGTGATTTACGCGACGTGTACTTCTACCGGGATCAGCTCAAGGGGCATACCGAACGCGAGTATCATCCGGGAGATTGAGGGGCGACTCCGCGCTGACGCGGCGCGGAGTCCGGTCCGATCCAAAGGCAGGCCGGGAGGCCTGCGCTACTCAGTCTTCCGGGATGGCGAACTTGTCGCCGGTGTCCGCGACCCACTGTTTCAGGCGCGCGATGGCCTTGCGCCGCTGGGCGCGGTACTTGTTGTTCTGCGCCAGATTGGCCTCCTCGTAGGGATCGTCCTCCAGGTTGAAGAGCAGCCACGAGTGGTTTTCGAAGCACACATACTTCCATCCGTCGCGCGTGACGATGCCGCGGTAGGGCGTATTGATGCTGTCAGGGTGCCCCGTGGGAATCACGTTCTGCAGGTAGACGGAATCCGGTGCCGGCGGACTGCCGCCGCGCGCGAGGCGGTAGCCGGAGAGGTCGGTGCCCTCCATCCACTCGGGCTTGGCGATGCCGCAAAGACCGAGCGTCGTGGGCGCGATATCGGCGGTGTTGGAGAGCACCGGGAAGCGTCCGTTGCGGCCCATGTAGCGGGTCTGGCCGCCGGTGAAAAGTAAGGGTGTGTGGATGGACTCGTTGTAGGGGTTGGTCTTGCGAAACATGCCGTGGGAGCCGTGGGAATCCCCGTGGTCGGCGAAGAACATGACGTGGGTGTTGTCGGCGAGTCCGGACTCCTGGAGGGCGTGGATGACGCGGCCGTAGTTCCAGTCGAGATTCTCGATCATGGCGTAGTAGCCGGCAAGCTCGCGGCGGGCCTGTTCGCGGATGGTTTTGGAGTGCGCGACGTTGAGGCGGAGCTCGAGGCGCTCGGGGTTGTACTTCTCCATGAACTCGGCGGGCGCGATGTAGGGATCGTGCGGCGGTTGGACGCTGAGCGATGCGAAGAAAGGTTTGACACGGCCGTTCTTGCGCTCTTCGGCGCGCTCCTTGAGGTAATCGAGCAGCAGGTTGGTGAGCTGATCGGTCTCGTAGCCGTTGAGCCGGTAGTGGAACGCGTCCTTGCCGGCGCCTCCGTGGACCCAGCAATCCCACTGGCTGTTGTTGTTCTCATAGCCGACCCACTTTTTGAAGCCGCCGCGGCGGTTGGGGTCGGTGATGAAGAAGGCGGCGCGGCCCTGCGATTCGTGGAAGCCGCCGAGGTGCCACTTGCCGAAGTAGGCGGTGTCATAGCCGTTGGAGTTGAAGACGTCGGCGATGGTCTTCTGTCCGGCGGGCAGGGGGTACTCATGGCCGGGTACGCAGTGGTGCGGGTAGCGGCTGGTAAGCAGGGTGCCGCGGAAGGGGCAGCAGAGCGGGAAACCGGAGACGTGGTTGGTGAAGTTCACGCCGTTGACTTCGGCGCGCTCCAGCCACGGTGTACGCGCGTTGGGGTCGCCGTTGAAGGGCAGCGCTTGCGCGCGGAACTGGTCGCCGAACATCCAGATGACGTTGGGGTGTTCGTCGCGCTGGGGCTGCGGAATATGGGTGCCCGCGGGGGGCAGCGTGCTCTGCTGGGCCTGCGCGGCGAGCGCGCCGCCGGCTACGGTAGCGGTCTGCAGGAAGGTTCGACGATTCATGAGGTCCTCAGTCTGTTAGAAAAGCAGCTTCAAGGCGAACTGTAACACCCTTGGCTGGTTCGCCTGCGAACTGACGACGCCGAACGCCGGCGAGCCGAAGGTAGTATTGGGCGGCGCGAAGATAGGTGTGTTGGTGAGATTGAACGCTTCAGCGCGGAACTGCAACGTAAGCTTCTCCACGAGCCGGGTGTCTTTGATGAGAGAGAGATCGAAGTTGTGGGTGACGTCGCTGCGGGCGCCGTTGAAGGTGCGGGGCGTGTTGCCGAACTGGTATGCCGGTGGATTGCTGAAGACGCTCGTATCGAACCAGTGGGCGGGCGTGGGATTGCTGATGCCCGGGTTGACACCGTTCCAGTTGGGGCGCTGGCCGCCTCCTTGCGAGTAGGTTCCGTTCACCGCGGAAGTGATTCCGAGCGGGCTGCCGCTATAAAGGGAGGCGATGACGCCGATCTGCCAGCCGCCGAGCAGATGACCGGCCGGACCGCGCTGGTCGCGGTGGAAGGGAAGGGCGTACACGCCGTTGAGGATCAGGCGATGAGTCTGGTCGAGGGCGGAAGGGCTGCGCTCGGCGCGGAGATTGTTGAAGTCCTGGATGCCGCCGTTGCTGAGCGTTTCGCCGCCGAACGTGCCGGTGCCGTAGTCCAACATTTTGGAGTAGGTGTAGGCGGCTTCAAGGGTCAGACCCCGGGCGTAGCGCTTGGAGACGCGCACCTGGAGCGCGTTGTAGCTGGAGTTGCCCCAACTCGCCTGTGTGCTGGTCACGCCGGTGAACTGAGGATACGGGCGCAGAAGTTGCGCCTGCGCGACTTTGGCGGCGGCCAGAGAGCCGACCGAGATCTGCCCGTAGAACGGGTTCGCGACAAGTGTGCGGAGGCCATCGCCGAGGGCGAGAGCGGAATCTGGCAACTGGTCGAGTTGCAGGTTGAGGGGGAACTTCACGGCATGGGTTCCGACGTAGGCCACGTCGAGCAGCACGGAGCGCGGGAGTTCTCGCTGGATATCGAAGTTCCACTGGTACGTGAACGGGGTGACATTGCCGCGATCGTAGAATGTGATTCCCTGTCCGAGGAGAGTCGCGGCGCCGAGAGAACTGCCGGTGGCAGCGTTGAGGCCGTTGGGGTAGGGATTGGAGAAGGAGACGACTGGATTGACGCCGTCCAGGCTGGTGACGATACCGGTGGCCGCGCTGAAGCCGCTGATGCCGAAGCCGTCGGGTGCGCCGCCGATGCCCCAATTGGTGCCGTAGAACACGCCCGCACCGGCGCGGATCACGGTCTTGGGCATCAGGTGCCAGGCGAAACCGACGCGCGGAGCGAAGTTGTTGGCATCGACCTGGGAATCGTAGCGAGATGCACCGTTGACGCCGACGAAGGAGAGCGCGCCCTTGAGGTTGAGTCCCGGGGCATTGAGGGGAGGCGTAGCGCCATAAGCGAAGTTGGTGAGCTGATTGAAACGGTCCGTACGCGGCGTCTCGAGTTCGTAGCGCAGGCCGAGGTTGAGGGTAAAGTTGCGGGCGATCTTCCATTCATCCTGAACGAAGCCGGCGTAGTACTTCGACTGGAGCGCCAGCGCCGGAACGGGTGTCACGGAGCCGCCGGGGATTCCGAGCAGGAACGTGGCCAGCGCGTTGCCGGCTGTGACGCTGGACTGCGTAGGGTTGGGACCCTGTGTGAAGCCCGGTCCAAAGCTGAAATCATTGCTGGCGTCGCCAGGCTGCAGGGTGTTGAACTGGACCACCCGGAATTCTCCGCCCATCTTGATGCTGTGGGCGCCGGCGTTTTTGGTTATGCTGCCCTGAAGCGCGTAGTTGTTCATGCCGAAAGCGATCGCACCGGTCTCACCTAGCGTGCCGCCGCGGGAGCTGTTAGCGATGGAACTGCTCACGTTGTAGCCGGTGATGTCGATGGCGGGGAACGAAGGTGGGAAGCCCACCTGCGCGGCCAGCCCGGCAGGAAAACCGAGAGTGGAAATGTCGAATCCGAGGCTGAGCGGATTGCGGAAGTTGGATAGCCGCGAGAAAGAGGCGCGCAGCGTGCCGAGCAGACTAGGGGAGAAAATCCGGTCCACCTGCGAGACAGCATTGTAGCGCGTGAAGTCCTGGGGACCGAAGGCGGGTGAACCCATGTTCTGCGGGCCGTAGGGGGAGGCGCGGGTCCACGGGGTGTCGTCGTAGGAGTAGCGGAGGAAGAAGCGGGTGTTGTCTGTGAAGTTGTGGTCCAGGCGGGTACTGAAGGTGTTCTTCTGGATCTGGTTGCCGTCGGTGCGGACGTAGTTGTTCGCGCCGGTAATGGGGTTGCCGGCGGCGTTGGGCGCGGGCCAGTATTTCAGGATGCGCGCGGCGACGGGGTCGATGCGGGTGGAGGGGATGATGTTGCCGGGGAAGGGGCTGCGCACATAACTACCGCCGCTCGGATTAACACGGGTGGTGGAGGGATCGTAGATGACGACGGAGTTGCCCGCGCCATTTCGGAGCTGACTGAAATCGCCGGTGAGGCTGATCGGGTCGGGGACGGTGGCGGTGTACGTGACGCCCTGAACGAAACGCACCAGTTCCGCGCTCACGAAGAAGAAGGTGCGGTTGTGGCCGTCGTAGAGGTGGGGGAGCACGACGGGGCCTCCGAGGGTGCCGCCGAACTGGTTGAACTTGAATGGTGGGGGAGTGCGTCCCGCCTGGTTGGCGAAGAAATCGTTGCTGTTGAGTTTATCGTTGCGCAGGAATTCGTAGAGGTCACCATGCAGGTTGTTGGTGCCGGACTTGGTCACGACATTGAAGACGCCGCCGGCCGCACGGCCGTATTCGGCGGAGAAGTTGTTGGTCTCGACTTTGAATTCCTGCACAGAATCGGCGTTGGCGTAGATGATGGGCTGGTTCTGGGCAGCGGCGGTGTTGGGCGCGCCGTCGAGCAGGAATTCGTTGGCGTTGCCGGGCGAACCGTTGATGGAAACGGAGGAGGTGCTGATCTGATCGACGGGGAGATCGCTCATGCCGCGGGCGATGCGCACGCCGGGGACGAGTTCCCCGAGGGCGTAAGGGTTGCGGCCGAGAAGCGGGAGTTCCACGACCTGCCGGCCCTGGACGACGCCACCGACGGAATGCGTTTCGGTATCGAGCAACGCCGCCTCGGCCTGTACCTGCATAGTTTGGTTCATGGTGCCGACCTGGAGTTGGATGTCCAGACGGAGGTCCTGGCCCACTTGGAGTTGGATGGCGTTGCGGGTGACGGTGCCGAACCCGGTCTGGTTCACGGAGAGCGAGTATGTGCCCGGGGACAGTGCGGGGGCGGTGTAGTAGCCGTCGCCGTTGGTGGTCAGTTCTCTCTTGAAGCCAGTTGCGGTTTGAGTGAGAGTGATCTTCGCGTCGGGGACGATGGCGCCGGCCTGATCGGTCACCTGTCCGGTGATCTGGCCAGTCTGGGTGAACGCGGGCACTGCCGACACGAATGAGAGCAGGAGGAGAGCACCGAGGCTGGAAAGTAGCCGGTAGCCGCGCCGATCGAATGGTACACAGCGATCCATGGGTCGGTTATATCCCGAGCGCGGAGCGCAGCCAACGTTCTACCAGTTAGCTGGGACGTTCCGTCGTTCTGTCCTATAACCGCTTTGTATGGAGGGGATTACAGACAGGCGGCGCCACGTTACGCGTACGTTACGCCGCGCGGTGCGGTGATATAATGACGGCCATACTCGTTATGGGGGCTCCCCCAACAGCCCGGGCCGCCACTGCGCTATCGGACGCGGACCGTCAGAGAGTCGAAGGCCACCTGGAGGCGTTGCTCGAGTCGGACGCGTTCTCGAGCAGCAGGCGATGCAGGGAGTTTTTGCGCTACATCGTCAAGGAGACTCTGGAAGGGCGGGGGGCGGCGATCAAGGAGCGCACGATCGCCATAGACGTGTTCGGCAAGAGCGCCGATTTCGATTCGCAGAGTGAATCGATCGTCCGCGTGAAAGCGAACGATGTGCGCAAGCGGTTGGCGCAGGCGTACAGTTCGGGGCTGGCCGACGACATCCGGATTGCCCTCCCGGTGGGAGCTTATCAGCCGGAGATACAGTTTGCAGAGCGCGAGGCCCCTCCTGCGGTGGCGGGGGTGGAGCGGCCACGAGGGCGGTGGCGGTGGCCGGTCCTGGTAAGTGCGGTGTGTTTGGCGGCGACGGCCGCGGTCGCGCACTGGATGCATCCTGCCCAGCCGTTCGACGAGTTGTGGGCTCCCTTCGTGGCGCCCGGACACGCAGTACTGATGTCGCTACCGGCTCCGACGGTTCTCGAGATACCCCATCCGGAGCATTGGCTGCCGCTGCGCGAGCACGATGCAATTCCTACGTCCGAGCTCGACGAGGCGGAAACCTATACGGGGTTGGGAGCAGCGTACGGAGCGGCGCGTTTCGCCGAGCAACTTGCTTCGCGCGGGAAGACGTTCTACCTGAAATTCGGACAGGACGTGACCTTCGCCGATTTGCGTCAGGGCCCGGCTATCTTGTTGGGCGCGATGACTTCTCAGTGGACGGTAGACATCACGCAGAGCCTGCGGCTCCGCTTGGAGAAAGCAGACGGGTTCAACCGGATTGTGGATACATCCACGGCGAATCGCTACTGGGAGCCGATCCCGGCAAGTGCGAATCATCCCAACGCGGAGAGTTTCGCGCTGGTGACGCGGCTGCTGGCGTCGGAGTCCGGGCACCCGCTGCTGATGGCGTCGGGCCTGAGCGCGCGCGACACCCAGGCGGCGGTTGAATTTCTGACCAGCGCCCCTTGTTTCGAGCAGTTCACGCGCCAGGCGCCCGATTGGCCGAAGAAGAACTTTCAGGTCGTGCTGCGCGCTTTCGTGCACGGGCACTCGCCGGGGTCACCGACGATCGTGACGTGGCACGTATGGTAGCCGGGAGCCCGGCGGTTGTGATCAATTCGCCGGCTGTTCCGTGACGTTGAAGCCTTCCAGTACGATGCGGGGGGATTCGCCGCGCGTATCGGCGTTTTCTACGACGGTGCGGATGGTGCGATGTTCGCCGGGCATGAGCGCGACGTAGTTGTCGCTGTAGATCGCCGGCAGGATGCGGTCGCCGGACTTCTGACGCACGACCTTCACGCGTGTCATCAGGGCCGGCGTGGTGGAGGTGTTCTCTAGTTCGGTGGTGAGGATCCACTCACCGTTGCTGCGCTCTGTGCGCGTGGCGGTCTTGACCGCGGCCTTGCCCAGCGTGCGCAGCGCGCGGTAGTCGCCGGTCTGGGTCCCGTGCCAGTAGAAATTCTCGGACACGGTCTCGGCTCCGCGGGTGAGCTTGAGGCGGATGAAATGGACCGCGCTCAACCCGGCCGGGTACTCGATGTGGATCGGGCTCTCGATAGAGTCCTCGCGGCTGTCGAGCGCGGCCGTTTTCTGCCAGCGCAAGCTGCCGTCCAGATTGCGGATCTCGATGTGTGCGGTGAGGCCGGTCTGGTTGCCCGCGCTGTAGTTCACCACTTCGACCGTGTTGGCCACCGGGTTCCACTGGATGTGCAGCGGCTCGGCGGCCTTCTTCGCCCCGAAGTAGGCGGCGGACGGTTCGAAGTAATAGTCGTAGGTTTCCCAGACCATGGAGGGCCACGTGGGATGGCTCATCCAGATGAGCAGGCCCATGCGGTTTTTGCCCTGGGCTTCGAACATCGCGCGGTAGCCTTCGTAGTTGACGAACTGCGCCAGCGAAACCCAGGTGGCGGCGTCGCTCGCGCCTCCGTAGCTCTTTTCGATGCGCTCGCGGAAGGAACTTCCGCCCTGCGCGCCGTTGAGCGAGAAATCGTGCTTGCCCCACATGTCGCCCTGCGGCCAGAGGCCGGATTCCGGCATCATGGCGCGCAGGCTATCCATGGTGACGATGTTGGGCATGCCGAGCTCGCTGTGGAATTTCGGAGTGGCGCGCTGCTGGAAGTAAAACTCGGGCGTCATGGCGCGGTAAGGACCGTGGCCGCTGACGACGTCGTCCGCCGAACTGGGGATGTATGGGATGCCGGGATGCAATTCGGCCAGCAGGGCGCGAATGGAATCGTCCAGCGGCTTGAGCGGATAGCCTTCGTTGCGCCCGCAGTAGAGACCGATCGAGGGGTGATTGCGGATACGAAGGACGGTGTCGCGTGCGTTGCGCACGAACATCGGGTTGTCATCGGGGTCGGGGCCGTCCCAGGGATTGGCCAGCCAGAAGTCCTGCATGATGACGATGCCGTTGCGGTCGGCAGCGTCGTAAAAGGCGTCCTCTCCGACTTGCCCGACCCAGTTGCGAACCATGTTGAAGTGCTGGTCGCGGTGCAGCCGCATGGCGGTTTCGTACTCGCGCGCGCGGTAACGGAGCATGGATTCGGAGAAGCCCCAGTTGCCTCCGCGTGCGATGAATCGGCGGCCGTTGATCCACATGCGCAGCGTGTGGTTATCTTCGGACCAGGTGAACTGGCGGACGCCGGTCTGGAAACGCACGGTGTCGGAATCGCCGAACCTGAGTTCCACGTCGTAAAGGTTCGGATCGCCGTAGCCGTTGGGCCACCACAGCTTCGGATGCTCGAGGGTGAAGTGGTGCTTGATGGGGAGCGATTCCGATGCCGCAAGCCGCACCGGCACTTCGAATGTGTGATCGCCGAAGCGGCCGGAGAAGTGGCCGGTGACGGGCACGGCCGAGTGGTTGTGCAGCGTGGCTTCGATCTCGATTTCGGCGCGCGAGGTGTCGGGCAGCGGCAGCGTGGTGCGGACCACGGGCTGTTCCACGGTCACGTCGCCGGTGGTGGCAAGGAAGACGTTGTTCCAGATGCCGGTGTCGCGCCCGTGGATCGTGGGAATCCAGTCCCATCCGATGGAGGCGTGGAACGTCGGATTGTCGGCGCCCAGCACGCCGCCGTTCTTGCCGGGGCTGTCGAAGGTCTTTTCCTTGAAGACGCCGGGGTTGTCGTTCCTGTAGATGAGGACGGCGAGCGCATTGTTGCCGCTAGCGCGGAGTTTGCCGGTGACTTCGAACCGGGCGCGCTGGAAAGCGCCTTCGATCCGGCCGAGCTCCTCGCCGTTCAGGTACACGTCGGCCTTCCAGTTGATGCCGTCGAAGTTCAGCCAGGTGTGCTTGCCGCCCGGTGGCGTGGGGAATTCGTCGCGATACCAGAAGTTGGCGTGGAAGAAGGAGTCGGAGATGGCGAGCTGGTTGTCACCGAAATCGGGGTCCGGGATTGCTCCGGCGTTCAGGTAGCTTGCGAGCACGGTCCCGGGGACGGTGGCGATGGTCCAGGCGGAATCGTCGAAGCCGGGGCGGGAGATGGCCACGCCGCCGCCGGAGACCAGCGAATCGCGCTGTACCTTCCAGCGTCCGCCGGCCAGATCGGTGCGGGCCGCGGTGGCGGCGGGAACGGGATGCGCGCGCGGCACGGGACCGCCGCGGCCGTACACTTCGAGCTCGCTCAACACGTAGCCTTCGGGCGATGCCGCTCCTTCCAGCAACAACCGCACGTAGCGCGCTTCAACCGCCTGCGCCAGATGGATGTCGTCGGAATCGAGCGCGTGGACGCCCTTCCAGGTGCGCGCGTCTGCGGAGACCTGCACCTCGCCCTTCGCGGCGCGGCGGATCCAATCGAGCTTCACGCGGTCGATGCGGCAGGCGGCGCCGAGATCCACGTAGAGCCACTCCTCGCCCGCGCCGGCACTTTTCCACGCGCTGTTGAACTCGTAGGGTCCGCCGATGGGCACGCGCGAGGCGCCGCGCCAGAACGAGATTTCGCCGATGGACCAGTTGACGTTGCGTCCCGTATCGAACCGCAGGCGGTAGTAGCGGGACCGGGAAGCGGGGAGCGCGATGCGCGGGTGAATTTCGCCTGTGGGGTGGGCCATTCCAGTAGCCTGGCCGAGTTGCTTCCAGGTGGCGCCGTCGCCGGAGCCCAGGATGGTGCAGGTCCACTCCTGGTTATCGGGCGGTGTGGCGGTGATGGTCCCGTCCACGTCGATGCGGTTCACTTCGGGGACCTCATCGCCGGCGATTTCGATCTGGACCCAGACGCTGGGGCCGCGCTGATCCACGGTAGTCACCCAGTTGCCGTCGAGCAGGAGTTCGCGATCGATCTTGCCGAGCACGCCCTTGGTCGAAGTGGAGACGCGGAGCCAGCGCGGAGAGCGCGAATCGTGAATTCCATCGGTGACGAGTTGGCCGGTCAGGTTGTAGTCGTAGCTGCTGGATTGGTACACGGGACGGCGCAGGGCAACATTGCGGTACGCCGCCGAATCGATTTCCATTCGCGGGGAAAAGTCCTGCCTGGGATCGCCGGGATACACACCCACGCCACGCGTGTACTCCTGCGCCGCGACCGTAGCTAGTGCGAGCAGGCTGAGGGGGAGGATACGGAAGAGACTCATTGGCTTTCGTCGAGCCGCGCGAGAGCGAAGGCGTAGGCGCCAATACCCGCGGCCTGGCTGGTGCCAAGCCGCGAGATGCCTACCGCGGTGCGCTTGAGCGCGTCAAATTGCACGGTTTGGTTGGTACCCGGAATGGTAACGGTCCTGGGTTCGCCCTGGAAGAAGGGCTCGCGCTGCGCGGGGTCTTCCAGGTTGAACACGCGCGGAATCAGGCGCGAGTACCGGTTGCCGTCCGGCGCGGTGTAGGTGGTGCTCATGGCGTCCACCAACGAGGGTAGGAACTGAGGGTGCGCGCCGGCGATGCCGCCGCCGATGACGACGAGGCAATCGAGCAGGGTCACGGCCTCGGCGATGGCGTCACCCGCGACCTCGCCCATCCGGCGGAAGGCCTCGCGCGCGGCGGCCCGATCGCCGGGCGCTCGGCCCTCGGCGATATCAAAGATGATCTTGGGCTCGGGCACGTCGGCGGCGTCGAGACCGGCGACTTCGCCGTATACTCGGCGCACGGCGCGGATGGACGCGCCCTCTTCGGCGTGGCATTCCGCGATCAGCTTGTGACGCAGCAGCCAGACTTCGCCGCCGGCCGAGTTATCGCCGAGGAAGAGTTCGCCGCCGCACACGATGCCGCCGCCGAAGCCTGTGCCGAGTGTGACGCCTAGCAGGTTCCGGTAGCGCTTGGGGCTGCCGGCCTCTTCGAGCAGGCCGTTGACGTAGGGCAGGAATCCGGCGGAGGCTTCGCCGTAAGCGAAGAGGTCGCCATCGTTGTTGATGTAGACCGGCACGCCGAATCGGGCGGCCAGGAACGGGCCGAGGGGCACGTCGCGCCAGGCGGTGAGGTTGGGCGGCGCGGTGATGATGCCACCGGGATAATCGGCCGGTCCGGGAAAGGCGAAGCTGATGGCCGAGGGCGCAACCGGCAACTGCCCTTTCACGCGGGTGAAGCCTTCCACCAGTTGTTCGAGCGATGAAGGAAGGTGATCGGCGCGCGATGGGAGCGCGAAGGGTTCCACGATGGCACGGTTGCCCTGCATCGCGGAGAAGACGAAGTTGGTGCCGCCGGCATCCAGGGTCATGACCACGCGCGGGTCGCTGGAATAGTTGGTCATGGCGGGTCAGGCGGTCCTTTCCGAGCGGTTCATCACGGCTGTGTAGGTGATGTAGAGGATGCAGGCAAGGGGCACCAGGAAGCTGAGCCGGACGGTGGTGCTGTCTGCGACCACACCCATGAGCGGCGGCATGATGGCGCCGCCCACGATGGCGGTGATCATGAGCCCGGAGAGTTCGTTGGTGTAATTCGGCATGGCCTCGACGGCGATGGAGAAGACCAGCGGAAAGATGTTGGCGAAGCCGATGCCGACGACGAAGAAACTGCCGACCGCGACTGTAGCGTCCGGGGCGAAGAGGCCGAGCAGGCCGGCGATGGACAGCGCGCAGGTCACCAGGAAGAAGCGGCGCGGCGAGATCCAGGTGAGGATCACGCCGCCACAGAGCCGGCCCACGGTCAGGGCGGTGAAGAACAGGCTGGTGCCGAGCAACCCGACCTTGCTGATGTCCATGTTGAAGCGCTCCTTGAGGAATAGCGGGATGCCGGCGCTGACGCAAACCTCGGCGCCCACGTAGAAGAAGATCGCGGCCACCATGGCGAGCACGTAGCCGTTACCAAGGAGTTTGAGACAGGAGCCCATGGTGGCCGCTTTCTGTGCGGGCTTCTCCTCCTGCACGTGCAGTCCCAGGATGCTGAGCAGTGCCACCGCCAGTGCGACTGCGTAGATGGGGAACATCACCTGCCAGGAGGCGCCGAAGAAGCGCGCCGCGATCACCGGGATGAGCGGTCCGGAGAGCGAGCCGATGGCTTTCACGAACTGCGCCAGCGAGAGGTTGCGTGAATAGCGTCCCGGAGCGCTGACGTCGCGCATGATGGGATTGCCGGCTACCTGCATGATGGTGGCGCCGGCGCCGAGCGACAGGACGGTCAGCAAAAAGCGCGCGAAGGAGTGCAGCCCGAAGCTCGCATTGAGGAGCCCGAGGAAGGAGACGATCAGTCCCAGGGTGAGGATGAATTTCTTTCCGCGGGAGTCCTGCATGACCCCCACCGGCACGCTAAGCAGGCCGAACATGCTGAAGCCCACCAGGGGAATCAGCGAAGCCACAGTGTTGGAGAGTTGAAACTCGCTGCGCGCGAGGCTGACGAATGGCCCTACGGCATCGGCAAACCCCATCGCCAAAAACGCCAGGAAGACTGGCGCGGCTTTCAGTCGCATTATGTTCCGGTTTCCTTATCCCCGGGTGCGGTTGGAGCCACCCCGGTCACTTCGATCCGAAGTAAAACTTTAGCGCGATTGGATGCACGGGGTGCGGCAGCGGCTGGTACCGCCGATGGTGCGATTGCCCTGGCGCCTGTGGTAGATTCGCCGGATATGAAAGTCCTCCTCCTCGGTGTGCTGGGTGTGGCCGCGGTCTTCGCGCAGAAGGTGGATGTTGAGTTCGATCAGTCCGTGGACTTCTCCCAATTCCACACGTTCGCCATCCGCGACGGCCGGTTGAACAGCAGGAGTCCGGCGCTGAACAGCGAGTTGGTGCGCAAGCGCATCGATGAGGATATTCGCCGCAGCCTGGAGGCCAAGGGACTCTCCTTCGTCGCCTCCGGCGCGAGCGACCTCAACATCCGCTACACGCTGGGGGCGGCGCGGAAGACCGAGGTGGAGAGGTACCCGGCCGGCTGGCGCGGGTGGGGAACGCGGGTCGTGCGGGTGCCGTACACCGAGGGTACCCTGGTGGTTGACCTGCGCGACCCGCGGACGCGCTCGCTGGTGTGGCGCGCCATCGCCCGCGAAGAGAAGAGCGACCCGAACAAGCTGCAGGGGAAACTGGACGGCATGGTGAAGAAGTCGTTCGACAAGTACCCGCCCAAGGCAAAATAGAGGGGTGACGAAGCTAAAGGCCTGTCTGCTGCTCGCACTCGCGGCTGGTGCCTCGGCGCAGCCGTTCGTGCACCCGGGCATTCTCCAAACCCGCGGCGATCTGGATTTCATGAAGGCCAAGGTCGCCGCGGGAGAGCAACCGTGGAAGCAGGCGTGGGACAACCTGCTTGGCCAACCGTACTCTTCGCCGGGCTTCGAGCCGAGGCCGGTGGCGCACATCGCGCGCGGGGCGTTCGGACGAGCCAGCCAGGGCGATCGCGATCTCTCGGACAGCGCGCAGGCCGCCTACAGCCAGGCGCTTCAGTGGTACGTCACTGGCGACCGCGCGCACGCGCGCCGGGCGATCCGCATTCTCAACGCGTGGAGCGCGGTGCTGTGGGACTTCGAAGGTAACGACGCTAAACTGCTGGCGGGGTGGACGGGCGGCGCGTTCTGTAATGCCGCGGAGATCCTGCGCGCCACGGATTCAGGCTGGGACACGGCGGGCGTCACGCAGTTCCGGCGCATGATGCTCACGGTCTACTACCCGCTCCTGCGCGATTTCTTCCCCGAAGCGAACGGCAACTGGGACGCGGCGATCATCGACAGCCTGCTTTCGATCGGAATTTTCTGCGACGATCGCGCCATCTTCGGCAGCGCGGTGGAGCACTTCCTGCGCGGTCCCGGCAACGGTGGCGTCACGAAGTACGTGTATCCCAACGGGCAGTGCGACGAGAACGCGCGTGACCAGGGACACACGCAACTCGGGCTGGGCTACTTCGCCCGCGCGGCGGCTGTGGCGTGGAATCAAGGCGTGGACCTGTGGAGCACGGCCGGCGATCGCCTGGCGCTCGGATTCGAGTACACGGCGAAGTACGTAATGGGGGAGGATGTGCCGGCATACGGCACGCTGTCCCCGGCGGGGCGCGGGCGGCTCAGCGATATCTACGAGCCGGTGTATCAGCATTACCACTTTGCGAAGGGTCTGGATACGCCGTACACCGAACGCGCCATCCAGGGCACGCGCGAACGTGGCTGGGCCGCGCTGGTGATGTACCGCGGGACGTCAGGACGCGCGCCGGCCGGGGCATCGCGCGCGCCGGCGGCGCCGGGGCCGGCGGCGGGTGCGCAGTCGACGCCGGGTGAGCGGGCGCCCGCGGATGCGGTGACGGTCGCGGCGGGCGAGTCCATACAGGAGGCGATCGACAGGCGCGCGGCCGCCGGGGGCGGATGGGTCGTGCTGGCCAAGGGGTTGCACACGCTCCCCGCCGCACTGCGAATCCCGAGCGGGATCACGCTGGCCGGACAGGGGCGGGAGACGATCGTGTTTCTCGACCCGAAGGCGCCGGTGGCGAACGCCGGAATCGCGATCGTCAATGCGAGCGACGATCTGCACGACGTGACGTTGCGCGATTTCGCGATCGAAGCGTCCACGGTGACGCGCGTGCCCACCGATCCCAACCAGGACCGTCGCGTGCGCTCCTACCAGAGCGCGCCGGTTCGCGGCGGTGTGCGGTTCAGCGCGCAGCGGACGGGAGAGATGCGCAACCTGCGGATGGAGCGCGTCACGGTGCGCAACGCCACGCACAACGCGGTCGCCATTCTCGGGGCGGCGGGAGTCTCGATCGTGGCGTGCGATTTCAGCGAGAGCGGATCGAGCGTGGTGCCGGGGCCGGGGCTGGAGCACAACCTGCTGCTCACGCGCGTGAACGGCGCGGAGGTCCGGGACAGCCGCTTCGACCGCTCGCCGTGGGGCAGCGGGATCGACGTGAGCTTCAGCCGCGACGTCACGCTCGCGAACAATGAGATTGCGCGCAACCGGCTCTACGGCGTGCGGGTAAGCGAAAGCGAGGACGTGCGGGTGACCGGGAATCTGGCGGAGGGCAACGACGCGGGTGGGATCGTGCTGGAGCGGCTGTTTGACGGATCGCGCGGAATCGTGGTGCGGGAAAACGTGGTCCGCAACAACGGCGGCGCGGGAATCGACGCCGCGGGCGCTATCGAAGCCGATATCGCGACCAACACGGGACGAGACAACGGCCGGCGGTAGTTACGGGATGACCTCGCGGCCGACCGCCATGTTCAACTGGCCGGCGGCGGTGAGGTAGGCTCCCACCAGATTGGTGTACGCCACCTCGGTGGCGCGGTAATCGCGCTGCGCGTCGAGGTAATCCACCAGCGCCGCCTGGCCCTTCTGGTAGGAGAAGGACATGGTGTCGCGGATGCGGCTTGCGGTCTTCAGGTAGCCGTCATCGCCGGTGTAGGGGCGCAACTGGCTGGCGGTGCTCAGCAGGATGAAATAGGCGGAATCGACGTCGCTGAAGGCCTGCGCTTGCGTGGCGTCGCGCTGCCGCTCGGCGCGGGTGATGTCGATCCGGGTGCGGGCCTTCTCTCCCTGGTTGCGGTCGAAGATGCGCAGCGGGATGCTGACGCCGCCGCCGACGAAGGAGTCCGCTCCGGTGTGTCCGAAATCAATGGAGATGTCGGGATCGGTGGAGCCGTTGGCGACGGCGAGTTTGTGATCGGTAGTAGCTTTGGCGACGGCCTGGACGGCGGCGCGGAGGTCGGGTCGCGAGTCGAGCGCCATCGCGTGGAACTCCTCGAGCGGCTGCAGTTTCTCCTGGAACGTGAAGGGGCCGTCGACGTCGAAGCGATCGACGGGAGTGCGGTCGTTCAGGAGCATCAGGAGCACGATCTTGGCGGTGCGCGCGTTCACGAGCGCGGTCTGGTAGTCGGAATCGTACTGCACACGCTGGAGCACGATGCGGTCCAGGTCCACGCGGGCGATGTCGCCGGAGCGGTACCGGTCGCGGTTGATGAGCAACTCCTTGTCGAAGTAGGCCAGGTTCTCTTTGGCGTTGGCAAGCAAGGCCTTGGCCTGCAGGGTCTGGACGAACGCCGTGCGCAGACTGAAGAGCAGGTTGCGCTCGAGATCCTGCTGCTGCGATTCGGCGATCGCGGTGCCCTGCTGCGCGCTCTGCAGGCGAAGTTCACGCTTGTGCTGGCGCTCGTGCACATAATCCAACGCGATGATCGGCAGGGCGTTGGTCAAGGGACGGTAGGGGTTGCCGTTGAAGATCTGCAACTGATCGAGTGTGACACTGGCGGTGGGATTTGGCCGTAGGTAGGCGGTGACCTCGGCGGCTTTCGACTCCTGGATGCCGAGTTGCCCGGCCATGAGGTTCGGGTTGGCGGCGCGAAACTTCTCCACCACCTGCTGCCAGGTGAGGGCCGTCTGCGCGGACGCGCCGCCCGCCAGGCACAGGCCCAAACAGAAATACCGAATCATCCGATGCATTGTTTTTGCCGCCTCTTCTAAACCTGCAACGTGTCGCCGTCGCGCGCCGCCAGCGTGTAGAGCACCGGCGCCAAAAAGATGGAAAGCAACAGCCGGGAAGCCAGTCCGGCAACGATGACGATGGCGAACGGCTTCTGCGAATCGCTGCCGATTCCGGTGGACATGGCCGCCGGGAGGAGTCCGAAACAGGCCACCAGCGCAGTCATCATGATGGGCCGCAGCCGCAGCAGGGATGCCTCCAGGGTGGCGGTGGGTATGTCGTGTCCCTCCAGCCGGAGCTTGTTGATGAAGGAGTACAGAATGACGCTGGTCTGCACGGCCACGCCCATGAGCGCGACGAAGCCGAGCATGGAAGAGACACTGAAGGGCGTGTGGGTGATGTAGAGGGCGAGCAGGCCGCCGACGGGCTCCGTCATCAGCACGCTGATGAAGATGATGATGGGGAATTTCAGGTTCCCGTAGAGCGCGAAGAGGATGAGCAGGATGAGCAGCACGGTGAGAGGCAGGATGATCTTCATCTGCTGTTGCGAGGCGAGATACTCCTTGTACTCGCCACCCCAATCGAAGTGATAGTCGATGGGCAGTTTCACCTCGGCATCCACCTTGCGGCGCGCCTCACCGACGGCGCTGGCGAGATCGCGCCCCTCCACGCTGAACTGCACGCCGATGTAGCGGGAGTTCGATTCGCGGTATATGAACGATGCGCCGTTTTCCACGTGGATCTCGCAGAACTGGTTGAGCGGCAGGTATTGTCCATCCGGCGTCGCGATCAACAGACTTTTGATGGCGTTCTCGTCGCTGCGGTATTGCTCCTGCATGCGCACGACGAGATCGAATTGCCGCTCGCCCTGAATCACCTGAGTCGCCGCCGTGCCTCCCAGTGCGGTCTCCACCAGAGTGTTGACGTCGCTCACGTTCAGGCCGTAGCGCGCTAGTTTGGCGCGGTCTGGAGTGATGGTGAGGCTGGGCTGGCCGAGTTCGCGCACCACGGTGATCTCGGCGATGCCCGGGATTTTGCCGAGGATGCTCTTCACCTGGTACGCCTTCTGCTCCAGGGTCGCGAGGTCGGCGCCGAAGATCTTGACCGCGAGCGCGCTCTTGAGGCCGGTCTCGGCCTCATCCACGGCGTCCTCGGCGGGCTGCGTGTAGTTGAAGATGATGCCGGGGAAGGTGGCCAGCTTCTTCTGCACGGCCTTGATCAACTCCGGCTTGGTGCGGATGGCGCCGGACCAGGCTTTGTCGGAGTAAGGCTTGAGCCCGACGTAGAATTCGTTATTGAAGAAGCCGGTGGGATCGGTGCCGTCGTCGGGACGGCCCAGTTCGTTGGCCACGGTGGTCACCTGCGGGAAGGCGAGCAGGATGTCGCGGATCTGCGGGGAGAGCTTCGCGGCTTCGTCGAAGGAGATGGTGTAAGGCGTGGTGGCGCGCACCCAGAGGGCGCCTTCGTCGAGGTGCGGCATGAACTCGCCGCCGATGAACGGGATCAGCAGGAGTGAAGCTCCAAAGACGGCTGTGGCGGCCATTACGGTGACCACCCGGTGGCGCAGGCACCAGCCGAGCATGCGGCCATAGACATCGCGGATCCATTCGTAGACCCGGACTCGCGGCTCGTGAATGTGCCTGCGCAGGAAGTAGGAGCACAGCACCGGCAGCACCGTGAGGGAGCAGAGCAGCGCGCCCAGCAGGGCGTACGACATGGTGTCCGCCATCGGCTGGAACAGGCGGCCGGACGGCCCGGTGAGTACGTAGATGGGAATGTATCCGGCGATGATGACGGCGATGGCGTAGAAGATCGGGCGCTCCACGTCGTGCGCGGCGGCGCGGATGATGTCCACTACGCTGGAGTGCTCGTCCTCGTGATGGGCCGCGAGTTCGCGGAAGATGTTCTCCACCATCACCACCGCACCGTCCACGATGATGCCGAAGTCGATTGCGCCGATCGAGAGGAGATTGGCGGGAATGTGGCGCCAGTCCAGGCAGATGAAGGAGAACAACAGCGCGAAGGGAATGGTGACCGCGACGATGAGAGCGGTTCGGACGCTGAAGAGAAATAGTCCGAGGATGATCAGCACCAGCAGCATGCCGCGCAGCAGGTTGCCCTCCACCGTCTTCGTGGTCTCCTCGATCAGGCCCTGGCGGTCGTAGTATGGAACCACCTTCACGTCCGGCGGCAGGACGTGGCGGTTCAATTCGTCCGTCATCTGCTCCACACGCCGGAGAATCACCTGGGCCTGCTCGCCCACGCGCATCAGGATGACACCTTCCACGGCCTCCTCCTGGCGCATGTATCCGAACTGGCCGAGGCGCGGCGCGTGGCCGATCTGCACCTTGGCGATGTCCTTGACGTAGACCGGGATGCCGCCCTTCTGCTGCAGGACGATGTTGCCGATATCGGCGGTATCGCGAACCAGTCCGAGGCCTCGAATGTAATAGAACTGCCCGCCCTGCGAATAGAATCCGCCCCCGGAATTGGCGTTGTTGTTGCCGAGTTGATTCGTGACCTGCGGAACCGTGATGCCGTAGGCGAAGAGCTTCGCGGGGTCGAGGAGAAGCTGGTATTGCATGGTGGTGCCGCCGAAGCCGGAATCGTCGGCCACGCCCTGGATCGAACGGTAGTGGCGCTCCAGAACCCAATCCTCGAGGATCTTCAACTCCTGCGGCGAGCGGTCGGTGCTTTGCAGGACGTAGCGGTAGATGAGTCCGCTGGGGCTGTAGAGGGGCGAGAGCGAAGGCTGCAGGCCAGCGGGGATCGCGGCGTTGCCGACGCGTTCGAAAGCCTGTTCGCGCACGAAATACGGGTCGGCGCCGTACTCGAAGTTCATCTGCACGCTGGAGAGGCCGTAAAGAGAAATCGAACGCAGCGAATCCAGGCGCGGGATGCCGTTCATCTCGATCTCGATCGGGATGGTGACGAGCCGCTCGACCTCTTCGGCGGCGTGTCCCGGCCACTGGGTGATGATCTCGACGTGCGGAGGGGAGAGATCGGGATAGGCGTCGATGGGCAGGTGCTGGAACGAAACCGCGCCGTAGATCATCAGGGCGATGGCGGCGATCACGATGAGGAACGGCTGCCGGAGTGCAAAGGAGACCAGTTTCGCGATCATGGTGGTTGCGCCCTATCGAATGGTATTGGCGAACTGGAGGAAAAGGCTGCCGTCGCTCACCACGGTTTCCCCTTCCCGCAGGCCGCTGGAGATGGCGTTCAATCCGTCCTGCTGGCCGGCGACAGTGACACTGCGCTGCGCGAACTTTCCGGGCTCGGCCTGGACGTAGACGATCGGCTCGTTCTTGTCGTCGCGCAGCACGGCGGAGATCGGGACCACCAGCACGCGGCCCCGGGTTCCCGTGTGCACCACGGCATCCACGAACATGTCCTTTTTGAGCAGGCCCGCGGGATTGCGGGTGACGATGCGCACCGGCGTGGTGCGGGTATTGGGATCGACGAAGCTGCCGATGTAGGCCACGGTGCCGTGAAAGTGCTCCGGTAGCGATGGGTTGCTCTCGTCCACGGGGTCGCCAACGCGCACGCTCGGCAGGTCGCGATCGAAGATGTGGCCCTGCACCCAGACGGTGGAAACATCGCTGATGGCGAAGCAGATGGTCTGGCCGGCCTGGATCACCATGCCGGGGGAGACAAGCTTCTGCACGACAGCGCCGGAGATAGGCGAGCGCACCGCCAACTCGGTGTTGACCGCGGTGCCCTGCTTTTCGGCGGCCTCGATGTCCTGGCTCGCGATGCCGAAGATGCGCAGGGCTTGCAGGCTGTTCTGTACGTCGGTGAGGGCGTCGTTGTAGTCGGCCTCGCTGCTCTGGTAGTCCTTGAGCGCGATGGCGCCGCGGTCCAGCAGTTCCTTCATGCGGTCCACGATGCGCCGGTTGTAGACTTCGCGGTTGCGCGCCTTGCGGTATGCCGCAACCGCGTTGGCCACGTCGGGACTGGAGACGTAGAGCAGGGGCTGGCCCTGGACGACCGGAGTCCCGAGATCGACCAGGATGCGGGTGATTGGACCGTTGACCTGGGTGATGGCCTGGGTGGTGTGGTCGGCGTCCCAATCCACGGTTCCGGTGGTTTGCACAGCGACCGGCCAGTTGGCGGTGCCCACCGGCACGGTGCGGATGTGCGACATCTGGTCGGGCGCCACGGTGAAGAGGCCCGGTTGAGGGCTTACGCCGCCGCTGTCGGGCTTGGCTTCCGCCGGCTGCGTCCGGCGGCAGGACGGTGCCACGGTCGTCAGTGCCAGCACGCAGAGAATCGCCGCGAGCCGTTCCGGGTGGCGGGCCGCATGACTGCAGATTACTCGATACACTCCAGATTCCCCCAAAGAACATGTGAGGCTCATCCGCCGGCGAAACCGGGGTGGGTGGCCCGTTTCGGCTTGGGGAGACGCCCGACTGCGAAAGGTCGCCGGGCATCCGGGTCAAGCCGGTAATTTGCGAGGGATCAAGAGGCGGGCGGGGCTCGCGATTCGCCGGTCAGAACCAGGGATGCGTACGACGCGTTGAGTTTAGCAGCCGGCTCGAACCAGACCGCCGGCAGGGCCGGGGCGACGAGCGCGGAGGTGACGGGTTGCAGGAAGGGCAGAGTACCGGCGTGGCAGATGGCGCAGCAGTGTTGCGCCGAGTGATGGTGGTCTTCTGCGGAAGCTGCACCCTGCGTGCACACCACACACAACAGCAACAGGAGCACCGCGACGAATCGAATCCATGCTAAGGCGCAAACCGGCGCTTCCGCCGCGGGCGGAGGCGCAATCGCGGCTTTGGCATGGACAACGCGCACGCTGTGACCTAACTTACTACAAACGGAGCCCTCCTCGCCAATCGGGCCATCGCCATCGCCATCCGCGGCGAAACGCAACGCGCCACGGACGCGGAACGTTTCGGAGAGTGACATCTGCTGTGCGATAGAATGAGGGTTCATCGACATGCTGACTCTGGAGAAATATTCGCTCGGCGTAGGCGATCGCTTCGCGCACCAGGCCAAGGCACAACTCGAGGCCTGCCGTATGGCCGCCGCCCGCGGGGTGGAAGTCGTCCCCGTCTGGAACAAGTCCAACCGCGAACACCTCATCGTAGGCAGCGAACCGGGGAGCGTCCGTGCCGCCGCCGATGCCGCGGTGCGCGAGTTGAACTGGACCGGGCCGTACCACGTGGACGCGGACCACATCAACCTGGGCACGGTGGACCGGTTCATCGACGCAAGCGACTTCTATACGCTCGACGTGGCGAGCGCGATCGGCCAGGCGGCCTCGGCGGACGACGTCGCGGCGTTCGTCGCGCGGCACCCCGAGTTGGTCAGGGAGACCGGCGCGGATGCGGTCGCCGCCACGACGCGCAAGTACCTGTTCGCGGTGCGGCAGGCGGGCACGATCCACCGGCGCATCGCCGAACAGCGCGGCGCACGGCCGTTCATCACTGAGGTTTCGATGGACGAGACGGATGCGCCGCAGACGCCGCCGGAGTTGCTGGTGATCCTGGCCGCGATCGGCGACGAGAAGATCCCGATCCAGACGATCGCGCCGAAGTTCACTGGCCGCTTCAACAAGGGCGTGGATTATGTGGGCGACGCGGCGCAGTTCGAAAGAGAGTTCAACGACGATCTGGCGGTGATTGCGCATGCGGTGTCGGCATACGGGCTTCCGGCCAACCTCAAGCTCAGCGTGCATTCAGGCAGCGATAAATTCTCGATCTACGCACCCATTCGGCGAGCGCTGCTTCGGACCGGCGCGGGGGTGCACGTCAAGACGGCGGGCACGACGTGGCTGGAAGAGTTGATCGGGCTCGCGGAAGCCGGCGGCGACGGCCTCGAACTCGCCAAGCAGGTTTACGCAAAGGCGTACGCCGACCGCGATGCGCTCTGCGAGCCCTACGCTTCCGTGATCGATATCAACTACGCGTGCCTGCCTGAGCCCTCCGCGGTCAACGGCTGGACCAGCGAGCAGTACACCAGCGCGCTGCGCCACGACCAGAAGAACCCCGGCTTCAATGCCGATCTGCGGCAGTTGCTGCACGTGGGCTACAAGGTGGCGGCCAAGATGGGCGACAAATACCTGAAGATGCTCGACGCGTGCGAAAGCTCGATCGCGCGCAACGTCACCGAAAACCTCTTCGACCGGCACATTCGGCCGATCTTCCTGGCAGCCTAGGATGGTGGCGCGGATGGCGCTGTTCGCCGCCGCGGTGGCGGCGTTTGCGCAGCCGCGCGAGGTCACCGTGTCCGATGCGGCGTCGCTACAGGCCGCGATCGACGGCGCCGGCAGCAAGGGCGCTGTGATCCGCTTGCGGCCGGGCACCTACAAACAGGTCTTCGTCATCGCCAAACCGCATATTCAACTGCGCGGGACGGGCGCGAAGCCCGAGGACGTGATGCTCACGTTCGACAATTCCGCGGGGACGGCGGGCGGCACGACGCGTTCGGCCTCGGTCACGGTGAGCGGCGACGATTTCTACGCAGAGAATCTGACCTTCGAGAACAGTTTCAGCCGCAACCGTCCGCTCACGCAGCAGGGGTCGCAGGCCGTGGCGCTCAAGGTCACGGGCGACCGCGCGGTCTTCCGCCGCGTGCGCTTCCTGGGCTACCAGGACACGCTATACGCGAATAACGGCCGGCAGTATTTCGCCGACTGTTACATCGAAGGCAACGTGGACTTCATCTTCGGTAACGCGCCCGCCTTCTTCGACCGCTGCGAGATTCACGCGCTGGCGCACCCGGTGGTCTACCTCACCGCGCAGAGCCGCCTGACCGCCGGCGACAAGAGCGGCTATGTGTTCCATCGTTGCCGCATCACCGCGGAGAAGGGTGCGGAGCGCGTGTACCTGGGCCGCCCGTGGCGGGCCTATTCGACCGTGATCTGGCTGAACAGTGAAATGCCCGCGGCGA
The DNA here is from genome assembly GCA_018268835.1 of Acidobacteriota bacterium. Lineage (GTDB taxonomy): Bacteria > Acidobacteriota > Terriglobia > Bryobacterales > Bryobacteraceae > Solibacter. The sequence goes on from JAFDVU010000040.1 coordinate 35,522, forward strand.
TCGTGCCCGAAGGCTGGCACGAGTGGGAGCACGATGGCAAGCCCTCGCTGCCCACTTCCTTCTATGCGGAATACCGCTCGACCGGACCCGGCGCGCGTCCCGATTCGCGCCGCCAACTCACCGATGCCGAAGCCGCGCAATTCGCGCTGCCGGCCTTCCTGGCAGGAGACGACCAGTGGGATCCCCGCAACATACACTAATTCTCGCGTTCGCGTTCGCCGCGGGCGTGGCCTTCGCGCAGGACACGCGCAGCGTGACCGAGCCTGTCATCCCCAAGAGTTGCGCCGTGCTGCCCGCGCAACTCAGCTCTATCGACGGGAACAGGACCATCGCGGAAGCCGATGAAGGCAGGCTCGACACGGCGCGCATCCAGAAGGCTCTGGACGGCTGCTCCAAGGGCCAGGCGGTGGAACTCAAGCCCGACGGTGCGCGCAACGCGTTCCTCTCCGGACCGCTCGACCTGCGCGAGGGCGTGACGCTGCTGGTTGACGCGAACGCAACGCTGTTCGGCTCGCGCGATGCAAAGGTGTACGAGGTGCGGCCGGGCAGTTGCGGCATCGTGGATCAGGGTGGGCGCGGATGCCGCGCGCTGATCAACGGCAGCGGCGTGGCGGGCGCGGCGATCATGGGCGACGGAACCATCGACGGGCGCGGTTGGGCGAAAGTCCTGGGCAAGAGCGTCTCGTGGTGGGAACTCGCCGAAGAGGCCCGCAAGGGCGGCAACCAGAACTGCCCCAGAATCGCTGTCCTCGACCGCTGCGACGATTTCACACTGTATCGCATCAGGCTGAAAAACTCGCCCAACTTCCACGTCTCTTACCGCAACGGCAACGGCTTCACCGCGTGGGGCGTAATCATCGATACCCCGAAGACCGCGCGCAACACCGACGGCATCGACCCGGGTCCGGCGAGCAATGTCACCATCACCCATTGCTACATCCACGCGGGCGACGATAACGTGGCAATCAAGGCCGGCGGGAAGTGCTCGCACATGACCATCGCGCACAACCACTTTTACACCGGGCACGGAATGAGCATCGGCAGCGAGACCAACGGTGGCGCGGACACCATCCGGGTGACGGACCTTTCGATCGACGGCGCCGACAACGGCATCCGCATCAAGAGCAACTCCGGCAAGGGCGGAAAAGTCACGGACGTAGTCTACGACGACGTGTGCATTCGCGACACGAAGTACCCGATCTTCATGGACAGCGACTACGCGCACTACGGCAAGAACGGCCCGCGGTTGCCGTGGTTCACGGGAATTGTGCTGCGCGACGTGCGGATGCTGGGCGCGGGAAGTCTGACGCTGCAGGGGTTCGACGCCGCGCATCCGTTGGGCATGACATGGGACAACGTGCAGTTCGATTCCCCCGGGGAGATCAGGGTCGCGGCCGAGTTCGCGAACCTGACGTTCGGCCCCGGCCCTGTGAACCTGAAGGTGAGCGGGGAGGGGGTCCGGGTGACCGGGTCGCCCGCGCCCGGCGCGGCGAATGCGTGCCGGGACAAATTCGTTCCGATGCCGGGCAGATGAGGAAGGCGCGTAGCGGTAGCGGGCCCGAGCCCGGCGCTCCCGGTATAATACGAAGTAAGCCATGACTCCCGCTTTTCCCGTTCAATACAAGACTGGTCTGCTTGAAGCCATTGAAGCCCTCGATCTTGCGAAAGTGAGTCAGGTGGTCGATATCCTGAAACAGGCGCGCGCCGAGGACCGCCACATCTTCGTCTGCGGCAACGGCGGTAGCGCGTCCACGGCGTCGCATTTCGCCTGCGATATGGTGAAAGGCGCGAGCTTCGGCCGGCAGACGCGCTTCCGCATCATGGCACTCACCGACTCGCTGCCCACGCTGACGGCTTACTCCAACGATGTCAGCTACGATTGCGTGTTCGAAGAGCAGTTGAAGAATTTCGCGCGGTCCGGCGACGTGGTGATCGCCATCTCGGGTTCGGGTAACTCGCCCAACGTGCTGCGGGCCGTGGAGTACGCCAATTCGATCGGCTGCCGCACCATCGCGCTCACCGGGCGCGACGGCGGGAAACTCGCGCCGCTGGCGCAGGTCAACGTCCTGGCGCGCACCCAGCACATGGGGCGCATCGAAGATCTGCACATGATCGTCGCGCACATGATTGCGTACAACTTCATGGATACGGAAAAGCCGTGACCCGGCATGGCTGACGCTTCTTCAGCCCCGCGGCGGGCCCTGTGGACGTGGATCCTTCCCAGCGCTCTGGCCGCGGTCCTGCTTTACTATTCGCTGCGCGGGGTGGACTGGGGGACGGTGTGGTCCACGATCGCGGGCGCTCGCTGGCGGTGGATCGCGATGGCGGCGATCACCACCTGCGCCTCCAGCCTGCTGCGCGCGTTGCGCTGGCGGGTGCTGCTCAACGCTGCCGGGCGCTTCGACGTCCTCACGGTGTTCTGGGCCACGATGGCGGGCTACCTGGGAAACGCGTTCCTGCCGGCGCGCGCCGGCGAACTGGTCCGCACATTCATCATCAGCAGCCGCTCGACCCTCACCCGCACCTACGTGCTCACCACGGCGCTGAGCGAGCGCATGATGGATGCGATCGCGCTGGTGCTGTGGAGCGGAGTGGTGCTGATGGGCGTGCATCCCAAGCCGGTCTGGCTCGACCAACTGAGCCGGACGCTGGCGGTCGGCGCCGGGGCGGGTGTGCTCGCGGTCATCGTGTTGCCGCATACTGGCGGACTGTGCGATGCCGTGATTCGCCGTCTTCCGCTGCCCGCCGGGATCCGATCCCACCTGACTCACTTCGCCGGGCAGATCCTGCTCGGTCTCAAAGTATTTCACGATGTGAAGCGGTTCCTCGCCTTCTCCGGTTTCACGGTAGTGATCTGGTGCCTGGACGCCACCGGGGCGATGCTGGCGGCGCGCGGTCTGGATCTGGACGTAGGCTTCGCGGTGGCGGCGCTGCTGATTTGCGGGATGGGGTTGGGGAGCGCGCTGCCTTCGACCCCGGGCTATGTCGGGATCTACCAGTTCGTCGCGGTCAGCGTGCTCACGCCGTTCGGCGTTTCGCGCGACGGTGCCCTGGCGCTGGTGCTGGTGCTGCAGGCGATCGGCTACGTGGTTGTGACGGCGTTCGGAGTGCCCGGGCTTTACCGGTTCAAAGGCTGGCGCAACGCGGTCGCAGCGGGATAGCCGCGATCAGCCGCGGCGGACGAAGGTCAGGTTCTCTTCCTGGTCAGCGCTCTGTCTTTCGCTGCTTTCGAGTTGGAAACCGGCGGATTCCAGGAAGCGGACGGTGTCTTCCTTTGTAGCGGCCCCTTCGTACAAGGGCACCGCGCCCAACTGGACTTCGAGTTTGATGCGGCGGACATCGTGCAGCCGATCGCCTGCCGATCGCACCACGGCGAGGTCGGCGCCCTGCGCGTCTACGTGCAGGTAATCGACCGTGCGGATGCCCGCGCGGTTCAGGAAGGTATCCAGCCGGATGGTGGGGACCGGGACGGTCTCAGCGACCCCGAGAGCTTCCGCGCTCACCCACTGGCGCAGCCCCTCGGGGTGAAACGGCAACAGCGAACTCGCCGCATCGAAGCGGTTCAGGTGAAACGCCGCGCTGCCGTCATGTTCCGCCACCGCCATGGGTAGGACGATGTAGTTGGGCAGGCGGCCCATCAGTCCCGCGGCCAGTGTCAGGTTCGGCTCGAAGGCGTACACGCGCAGGCCGGGACGCTTGCGCGCGGCCTCGAGAGTGGATTCGCCGGCGTGCGCTCCCACGTCGATCCAGACTTCGTCGGCGTCCTCGGGCCGGACCGCGGTGAACTGCTGCGCGGCAGCGTCCCCGGGGGTGTGTACCAGCAACTCGAGCGAGGGTGAATCCAGTTGCCTGCGCGAGGCGATGAAGATGCAGCGCAACAGGTGATCGTCGCGCTGGCACTCGCCATCGCCCTTCCACTCCACCTGGAAATCCGGATAGGCTGGCCGGCTGCGAGTGGTGTACACGAAGGGGAACCCCATACGGCTGAGCGCCATGGCCACGAACGCCGGGCTGGGGCGGCATCCGAAGCCGGCCACCGCCTGGTCCTTGACTTCGCGCGGCTCGTCGGTGAGTTGATAGATTGCGCGCGGGTGGTCGGTGATGACGGTTTCGAGCAGGAGCATCTCGTCGCAGCAGGAGGCGAGGTTGCGCAGCGCCGCGATGGGATTTTCGCAGTGGTAGAGGAGCCCGTAGGAGAAGACGATATCGAAGCGCCCGAGCCGCGCCAGGGGATCGCTCTCCACGTTGATGACGTGGGTCTCGCGCCCGGGGTAGAGTTCGCGCAAGCGCGCCAGGTTCTCCGGGCGCGCGTCCACGCACACCACGCGGCATCCCTGGCCGGCGAAATACTGGGACAGGTGTCCTACGCCGCAGCCGGCGTCGATCACGCTCTTCCCGGCGAGCGGCAGGCGCAGGGCAGCCAGGTGTTCGATGCGTGCGCGGGTGATGGCCCGCGCGCTCTCGGTTTCGAAGACGCCCAGGCCGAGGTCTGCCGGCGGGGGCGGCGGCGGTTCGATGCGCATCGGCGGAGGCGAAAAGCGCGGCGGCAGGAGCGTCTCGATGCCGATGAAGCCGCCGGCGACCGGAGGTTCCGCCGCGATCACCTGGACTTCGTGAATCCGCGCGCGCGAGACGGTGCCGTCCGGCGCGGTGTTGCGCAGCACCAACCATTGGCCGGGCCTCGGCGAGTCCAGGTGGAGATCGAAGACGGTCTCGGCGCCGGACGCCTTGCGGTGGTGTTCGCGCGAGACGAGGCTTTTGAGGTCGGCGGCGGCGATGGAAGCGCCGATGCGGCCCTCCTCCACGGTCGCGCGGACACGGATCCACAACCGCGGGTCGGCGGCCAAGCTGACTCCATCGGGCTCCTCCAGACGCAGCGCGCAGGCGTAGGCCCACTGGTCGGGCAGGGTCGTCACCAGCAGCGAGCCATCGGGATCGCGCTCCAGGCCGCTACCGTTGCAGGCGGTGGCGTGATCGAGCCGCAGAACACCGGGGCGCGCGTCGGCGTCGGGGCACTCGGTCCAGCTTCCCGCCGGCACGTCTTCGTCGAGCGGGACGACGCGCGTGAACGGGCTCTGGCCGCATTTGTCGCGCTTGAACATGATCCACCACTGGCACTCGGCACAGAGCTCGCGCAAGGGGCTGGCGGGGTCGGCGTACATGTGTTTAAAACGCTGCAACGCCTGCTCCGGCGAGGTGTCGGAGATGTGGGGGAGCCACTCCACGTCGCGCTCGTGCTGGTAGACGGTAGTGGCGCAGCAGGGCGCCATCTGTCCGTTGGGCAGCAGGAAGACGCGCATCTGGCAGTCCACGCGCTCGCCGGGATCGGTGAGCATAGTGCGGAACTTGAACGTGTCGTAGTATTCCGCCTGGAAGACGACCTCGTCCACCTTGCCGGTCCAGAAACGGATGAACTCTTCCTGCCGGTTGATGGTTTTGCGGAACACCACGTTGGCAACGCTGACCTTCAGGTCCGGATAGCGGCGTTTGCGCGCGCGCAGTTCCTCGCAGACTCGAAGCAGATTGCCCAACTCGCCGCCGCGCCGGATGCGACGGTAGGCGTCCGCTTCGATCGCGTCCACGCTGAGCCGGATCTCGCGGACGGAGAGGGCCAGAATCTCGTCGATCAACTGCGCCGTGAGCAACTGGCCGTTGGTAAGGATGCACGGACGGTGCCCATACTCGACCGCCGCGCGCAGGTGGTCCAGAGCGTTGGGATCCATCAGGAAATCGCCCGTGGCGGCGAACCAAAGCTCACATGGCGGGATGGAACTGACGAACTTGCGAACCTCGCCGGTGCTTAGGGTCCGCTGCCGCCGCATCGCGTTTGGGCCGTTGAAATGGCACATGACGCAGGTGAGGTTGCACACCTCAGTGGTGGTGATCGAGGCGATTTCGTGTGGTTCCATGGCTTGCGACGGACGAGGACAGGCGTGCGGCCGCCACGCCTCCCACTACACTAACATAGGCCCGTTCGTATCTCCGTCACCCTATTCAAGTCGTCTCTCAAGTCTCAATATATGAGAAAGATGGCTGGTAATCGAACTCTTGTAATATAGTGATGGTAGACCAGCAACCCTCCATGGACGGCTCCCTCGTATCCGGTACGATTCAACGGATCGCGCAGGTTTATCTGTTCGACACCTGCACACTTCGATGCGGATACTGCTGGCTCGCCGAGAACGGCAACGTTCTCGATATGCGCCAACTGGAACGTTTCAAAGACCCGGCGTTCCTGGAGCAGGTCACCTCCTTCTTTCTCTCCCGGACCACACCTCTGGAGAGGTGGCTGCTGCTGCTCAGCGGCGGCGAACCGCTGATCGCGCCGAATCTCTCCCGCCTGCTGGCGCCGTTGCTCGACGCCGGCAACCACGCCGGTCTGTACACGGGCCTGATGGTTGGGCGGAATCATCCCGGTTTCCGGTTCCTGCTGGAGAATCCCTACCCGAGAACCGATTATGTGATGGCGTCGATGCACCCCGAAAGCGAGGAGGAGGAAGCGGAGTTTCTGGAGAAGATTCGGATGCTCAAAGCCGCCGGCCACAAGGTGCTGGTCCGGTACGTGGCGGCACCGAAACGGCTCCACCGCCTCGAAGAACTTTCGGAACGTTGCCGCGACTTGGATGTGGCCTTCTACCCGACCACGCTCTTCTCCCGGAACTACCCTGACGCTTACACTGCGGAGGAGAAGGAGCATTTGAGCGCTCATTTTTCCAGCTTGAGCCAGCACGTTCAACTGGAAGGCGGCCTGGACACAGACGGACTGCGCTGCCACGCCGGCAGCAGTCTCATCAGCGTGAATCTTCAGACTGGGAACATCACACCGTGCATCACGGTGCACCGCCCGGTGATCGGCAATATTTTCGAGGATCGTCTGTCCCTGGCCATCGCTCCAGGTTTTTGCCCCGAGCCGGGGATCGCGTGCGTCTGCGATATCCACTTTCAGCAGGACGTTGTGCCGGGGGCGGCCGAGCATTCGCGCTTCGTTCAGATCGCGGGCGGATTCGCACCGCCCCGCGACTACGGGACGGAGTTGGCGACGATGCGGCGCGGCGGGGTTCGGTTTTCCCCGCACAACCGCATCGGGATCGGCGAGGTGCGCGACGACAGCCGCCTGTTCTACACCAATGAAGAGGTCCGTGAGAGGTACCGGCGGACCCACAACAGGCCCCGCACCTCCCTTTCGCGGAAGGTGGTCCGCGAACTTTCCGCGCCGCTCACGCACCTCAAATCGTGCAGTTCGGCGGCCCGAATCTCAGATAGGACTCCCGTGCGGATTACGACCGCTCCCGGCCGCTGGTCGTGGGCCGCGTCCTTGCCGCTGGCCGTCGATCCCGCGCCCGACATCAGTGCGTGGCTGCGGATCCGCACCACGGTCCAGGAGGGAGAGGGCGGTTTCGGCGTGCTGAACAGCGGTGGCGGTTCCTACCAGGACCGATGCTTCCTCCCAGCGGACAATCTGGCGCGCACGGTGTTTCTGAAGCTTTCCAGTCCGGCCAAGGCGTCCAGCCTCATTGTGGAAAACTCCACGGCAGACGGCACTCGAGCCGAAATCCTACTCCATTCCATCGATGTCCTGCTAACCGAAGCCTGAGCCGCCGCGCGGGTCCGGACTCCCCTGTAACTTGTCCCAGGAAACTCCAGAACTGCGGCGTGATGGCGTGTACGCCTCCGGTCTATACGTACCAGAATTCAAGTTCTAGTACTATTACTGCCTAGCTCGATCTTGGCAAATGGTACTGTTCCAGCCAAGATTCCCCGTGAACTTCTCGGTTTCATGTAGTACGCTTAATTGGACTTGGTGAGAATTCGACATGAAAATTACAGGCGTGCTCGTTGCACTTGTTGCTAGCATTGGGGTTGCCGCAGCGAACCCCATCCTCGTGAATAATGCCTCGTTTGAGACGCTGCCGCCGGGCGGCCTTCCGACCGCCTGCGGTGCCCCCCTCGGCTGCACGTATTCGACCGGCGGGAACATTCCGGGGTGGACGGTGACAGGGGGAGACACTTTCACGGGCCAGCTACGGCCGGGATCTGCCAGCGGCAACCTAACCTTTTTTAATTATGTTCCCGACGGCTTGACCATCGGTTACACAGATACCGGGATGCTCTCGCAGACGGTGGCAGCGACTGCTCAAGCCGGGGTGACCTACACCTTGCTGGTGGATGTCGGCACGCGCGCCGACGGTTTTTTCGGCGGGCCCGTGGTGAGCCTCGTGATTGGCGGCTCGACCATCGCGGCAACCGGGAGCCGGGCGACGGCCGGGAACTGGGCGACCTATACGGCTACCTACACCGCGCTTGCGGCGGATGCGGGCAACGCCATCAAAATTCAACTTTCCTCGACTAGCACCCAAGGTGACTTCGACAACGTCCGCCTGAGCGATTCCCTGAGCGCCGGGGTACCCGAACCCGGGACAGGCATGCTGGCGGTACTCGGGCTTGTCGGCTTTTTGCCGGTGGTTCGGGCAAAACTGCGCCGTCGGGCGTAGCGTCTCCTGCTGGAATCGGTTTTCGACCGGCGTGGCGGATACCTCGAAAAGGTATGCGCCACGCCTTAGTTTTTTGGGCGGTGGTCTCTCCACAAACGCTAAGGCACCGTCCAGCTCCCCATGGTCTGCCAGCCGCTATTTATGGTTGCAATCACGTACTCACGGACCTGCCAGGTACCGCGGAACGACGACTTGAACGTGACAGGAAATGTGACGGTAATCTGACTGCCGCTCACGCTTGCGGCGACTCCGGCGGCGTTCACGCTGCACTGGCTGTTCTCCAGGATCAGCGACTGTCCCGCGGCGGCGGTACTCCAGGCAGTGAAGCCA
>JAFDVU010000041.1 GCA_018268835.1 Acidobacteriota bacterium
GTCGCCGCCACGCCGATGCGGCGTCCGCTGCGCACGGCGAGTTCGGCCATGGCGTCGTCCACCCGGATCACGGGGAAATCGAACAGGCGCTGCGCCATGGAGACGGCGGGTCCGATCGAGGAGCACGTCACCACCACGGCGTCGGCGCCGCCTTCGTGGGCCGATTCCACCATGGACGCGACCCGCCGGATGGTGGTCTTCGTCAACTTCTGTTCGCGGATGGTGTTTTTGATGAGGCTCTCGTCCACCATGTGGAACACGTCTACCTCCGGCATCTCCCGCCTGGAGAGTTCCGTGAACAGGGGAATCAGCACGTGGCTGGTATGAATGTACGCGACTATGCCCATGACCTTACCTTCCCGAAGAAATCTTCCTTACCGACCTGCCCGCCCTTGAGCACCAGTTCCAGTTCTCGCGGCCAGCCGTGCGCGTGGCACAGCGGCGCGCCGGGGGCCAGGGCCGCGCCATAGGTGAGGGCCGTGAGGTTCAACTCGCTGACCGCGTGCGACGACGTATCGCCGCCCGCCACCACGACGCGAGTGACGCCCGAAGCCAGGATCACGGCGCGGAGCAGGCGTCCCATGGATGTCGCGAGTTGCCGGCGGTCGGCGATCGCGATGCGGTCCAGCGTACCAAGCGCGCTGAAGATGACCACGCTGCGTCCGGCGGCCAGTTGAGCGACGGCGTCCGACTCCGCATCCGGCCACGCGGCGGCCGCGGGGTCGAGGCGGATGCCGTGGAACCCGTCGCGCAGCGCGGCGTGGATCTGGCGCGAGGTCGCGGTGGAGCAGCTTCCCGCGAGGACCAACAGGCGGTCCACGGGCGCGGGCCTGGCGGCGGGCGCCTGCGCGGGCAGCCAACCCTCGCGGCGAAAGTAATCCAGGATTCCGTAGGTGAATCCGGAACTGCCGACGGCGAAGATCCGCGGCGCGGAGCGGTTCTCCCAGATCAGCTGCGCCGCGCGGGCCATGTCAGCCGCGTCGAAGCCGTCGAAGAGGAGCGCTTCGGCGTCCGCGGGCGGCGCGAAATTCCCGCCGCGCAGGGATACCAGATCCACCAGCCCGAGCTTGAGCGACGTCTGCCGCGCGAGGTGGAGCCGCAGGTCGCTTTCTTCCATGGGGGTCACCGGGTGGTGCGTCATCGAGGGGTGCCGGTCGATGCGATGCACCTCTCCGCCATCGGCGGCGAACAGGTGGCCGAACACGACGTACCGGCGGAGCAGCGGCGCCGCGGGAACCACGGCCGACCACGTTCCGCCGAACGCCTGCCGTCCCAATTCGAGCGCGTGCCCGATGCTGCCGGTTTGCGGAGAGCTATCGAACGTCGAGCAGACTTTGTACTGCACCACGGGCGCGCCAATCTCGCGCAAGCGGGCGAAGATGCCGGGCAACTCGCGGCACATCCACTCGGGGGACTGGCTGCGGCTGTTGCCGGCGATGCCGATCGCGCGGCAGGAGGCGAAGCGCCGCAGGTCGCCGGCATCCGGAGTCCGCGGGAAGAGCACGGCGTCCACGCCGTTGAGAGCGAGCGCTTCCAGAGCGTCGGTGGAGCCGGTGAAATCGTCGCCGTAGAAGGAGAAGATCGGTTTGTCCGGAGGCAGCGGATTGGTCATTGAAACCGGTCCAGCGCGGCGCGCAGTTCGGGATGGGTAGCGGCGTAGGCATCGAGCGGGATACCTTGCACGGCCGCCTCCCAGGCCTGCCGCAGGCTCAGCACGCCCGCGGCGGCGCCGCCGGGATGCGCCATGATCCCGCCGCCGGCGGCGAAGATGAGGTCGGTGGTGCCCAGCGCGGCGAATGTGGGCGGGGCCTGCCGCGCCGTCTGGCCCGAGGAAAACACGGGCATGATCTCGCAGCCCTTCCCGGGCACGTCGAACATCGGTTTCAGGCACTCGCGCGCGGAAGCGATCACGCTTTCGTCCGGCTCCCAGAACTTGTTGGCGATGCCGTTGCAGTGCACGTGATCCACGCCGGCCAGCCGCCACAGCTTCTGCCACGCGACGAAACTCACGGCGATATCGCGCGACCGGCCGAGGAGGCCCCAACCGTTGCGGTGCGCGTGAACCGGCACCGCCGCGGCGCGCCGCAGCGCCGCGACCGCGGGCAGCCCCACGCTGTGGATGCTCACCATCACGCACGTGCCGCCGGCGGCCACCACCTGGTCGTGTCGCCGCAGCATTTCATCGATCTCGCCCGTGATGTTGGCCGCGTACATCACCATCTTGCCAGTGCGCCCGGCGTGCTCGTGCAGCACGCGCATCACCGCCGCGAGGCGCGCTTCGAAGGGACAGTGCGGGCCGTCGCACTGCAACTCGTCGTCCTTGATGAAATCGATGCCGCCCCCGGCGAGCCTGCGCACGAGGCCGGCGGTCTCTTCCGGCGTGAGTCCGACGCTCGGTTTGATGATGGTGCCGATGACGGGCCTTCCCTCGACGCCGCACAGGCGCCGCGTGCCGGCCACGCCGAATTGCGGTCCCTGGTAGCGCTCCAGGAAGACCGGCGGCAGCTTGAGATCGAGCAGGCGCAGGCCGGTGAACTGTTTCAGCTCCCAAAGATTCCCGGCCACGGTGGCGAGCAGGTTCGGCAGCGAGGGTCCGAGGTTGGAAACCGGCCAGGAGATTTCCACCTCGCAGGTTCCTTCGCCCGCCGGTGTCACCGATTCGACGCGCGCGCCGTGCCGCTCCCGCAATTCGTCCGTCTCGCCGGGGACGCGCGTGAATGTGCCGGTGGATTGCTCTCCGGCGATGACTTCGGCCGCGCGCTCCGGGGACTGCGCCGTGTCGATCGAGTAGCGCGCGCGGATCCGCTGGTCCATCAGGCGTCTCCCGTGCGGTGGAAATACGTGGTGTACGGTTCGCGTTGCACCTGGTAGAAGGGCCGCATGCGCACCGGACCGGATGCCGCGCGGCAGTCGAACTCGAGCGGCTTGCCGGCCACCGCATCCATGCGGTTGAGCGCAGCCGCGCCGGCTTCCAGTTTCGGGGGAGGATCCACCGCCACCAGCATCACCGGTCCGCGCATCACCGCCACCGTGTCGGGGGTGCGGTCGTCCACGGGGACCGCGCGGAAGCCGAACGGCAGAGTAAGTTCGATGCGGTCGCCCTTTTTCCAGCGCCGCGCGATGGTGGCGAAGGTGCCGCGTTCGGCCTTGACCTTCGCCGCTTTGCCGTTGACCGAAACCAGCGCGGGACGGTCCAGCCATCCGGGGATGCGCAGGTGCACGGCGAACTCCGCGGCGGTGTCCGGATCCACCCGCAGTTCCACGTGCTCCGATTCGGGGTAGGCCGTGTTCTGCGCCAGCTTGACCGGCACGTTGCCCGCCTTCCAGCGCACTTCGCTGGCGGCGTACAGGTTCACGTAAATGCCGCGCGCGTCGTGGAAGTAGAGGTTCAGCGGATAGTCGGCCACGGACTGCACCAGCGTGCCCGCGCAGCACGGCCACTTGCGCTGGTAGTAGCGTTTGCGCGCCTGCCCCTGGTAATCGGAATAGTAGAAATAGCCGCCGTCGTCGTCGGGATCGAGCGCGCCCAGGATGGTGTTGAGCAGGACCCGCTCCAGTCCGTCGCCGTATCGCGCTTCGCCGGTGAAAGCGGTGAGGTAGCGCGCCAGCTTGGCGTGAGCGTAGAAACAGCACGGCGTTTCGTAGTGGTCGCGGGTGGCGGTGAGGCTGGCGCCGAGTTCCGCCGTGTGGGGGTGGACGAACATCTCCTGCGGCGCCCACGCGCCGGAGGCGAACTGCTGCTCTTCCAGCATGTCCCACGCGTTGCGAATCGCCCGCAGATACTTTTCGTCGCCCAGCACCTCGTACGCTTTGGCGGCCGAACTCAGCGCGATGACGTGGCTGTAGCCGTGCTTGCCGGGCAGGACGTCGCGGCCGTTGGCCAGGGGATCGAAGAACTCGTCCAGCAGGTACAACTTCGCGAGGTCGAGGAAGCGTTTCTCGCCGGTGAGCGCGTAGGTGTTGAAGAGGTTCTCCGGCAGCACGTAAGGCTCGTCGTAGGGTGGGTTGCGGACGCCGATGCGGTCGAAGGTGCGGTCCGGGATCCAGCCGGGCTTGTTGCGCGCGGCATCGATCACGCGCGGCAGCAACTCGCGCGCCGCGTCCACGTGAGCCAGCGTGGCGGCATCGAGGAGCCCGGCTTCGTACTTATCGAGGATGTAGCAGGCCCAGGTGGATGCCTTGGGGCTGGCGTAGGGGTCGCGATCCTTCTCGAACGCGGCGCCGTAGCCTTCCACCAGGCGGCGCGCCTTGGCGGCGGCCTGGGCATCGCCGGTGTGCGCGTAGATGCGCGCAAGCCCGGAGATGAACTGGCCGATCAGGTGGCCGGGGACAAAGCCGTCGGCATCGTACCAGCCGCCCATGTCGCGGCCCGGGGCCGGCATGCCGGCGCGCTGCCGGTAGACCTTGAGGATGCGGTCCTCGTCCAGCGCCAGGTAATGCGCGTGCATGCGCCGGTACATCGCCGCCAGGGGACCGCCGGTGAGGGTGACGTCGGAATAGGTGAACTCACGCAGCTTCCGCCGGTCCCCGGCAGGCGCCGCCGGCAGGCCGCGGGCGGCTACGGCATACGCGGCCGCGCTACGCAAAAGCGTTCGTCGCGAGAGCATCTTGTCTATTATCCATTCTGCCGGCAGGGAAAGGGTCCAGGTGGTAATTTCGCACATTCGGATTCTGTATTGTGGAACGCCGGCACACCCCATGTTATAGTCTTCTCGGGAATTCGGACGATTCCGACGCCCGTGCCGATTCCGCGATGTGGAATTATGAAATGCGATGCTGGAGACGTGCAGGCGGTGGTTCGCGCCTGTGAGATCGTCAGAGCCTTCCGTCACGCAGGCGAAGAACTGCACCTGTCCGATATCACGGAGCGCACGGCCCTGCGCCGCACCACCGCGTTCCGGCTGTTGCAGAGCCTGGTGCACGGCGGCCTGATCGAGCGTCCGGCGCGGGGCGTGTATCGCTGTCCCTTTCCGCCGGCGCCGACGCGCCGCTTCCGCCTGGGCTTCGCCGCGCAGACGGACAGCGAGTTTTCCCGCGGGGTCACGGAGAGTCTGCAGCACGCCGCCGCCAAGGAGCGCGTGGACCTGGTCACGGTCAACAACCGCTACAGCCCGAAGGAAGCGCTACGCAACGCGGACATGCTGGTGCGCGAGCACGTGGACCTGGTGCTCGAATTTCAGACCTACGAGCGTGTCGCGCCGGTGATCGCGTCGAAATTCCTGGAGGCGCAGATCCCGGTGATCGCCATCGAGATTCCGCACCCCGGGGCGGTGTATTTCGGCGCCAACAATTATCAGGCGGGGCTGATCGCCGGCCGCGCCCTGGGCCGCTGGGCCAAGGACAACTGGCAGGGCGCCGCCGAACAGGTGATGCTGCTGGAGTTGCCGATCGCCGGACCGCTGCCCGCCCTGCGCCTCACCGGCGTGCAGGACGGATTGCGCAGCGAGTTGTCGCGGCTGAGCAGCATCCCGGTGGTGCACCTGGACGGCAAGGGCGATTTCGAGCAGATTCTCTCGGTGGTGCGGCGCTGGCTGCGCCGCGGTCCGCGCCGCCGGACCCTGGTGGGCACGGTCAACGACATGTGCGCGCTGGCGGCGCTGCGCGCCTTCGAAGAGGCCGGCGCCGGAGATCAATGCGCCGTGGTCGGCCAGAACGCCACGCTGGAAGCGCGCAACGAACTGCGCCGTCCGGGCACGCGGCTGATCGGCACGGTGGCGTATTTTCCGGAGCGCTACGGGGACGAATTGATCCCGCTGGCGCTGAATCTGCTGGAAGGCAAGCCGGTGCCGCCCGCCACATTTGTGAAGCACCAGTTCCTCACACCGAAAAACGTGGACCTCATTTACCCGCTCGACCAACCCGCCGGAAGCTCGTCACGAAAGGAGAAGCGATGAGAGTGCGCGCGATGCTGGCGGCTCTGCTCGCGCTCGGGTGCGCGGTGGCGCTGCGGGCGGCGGAGGCGCCGCCGCTGATCCTGGGAGTGGCGTGGTATCCCGAGCAGTGGCCCGAGAAGCAATGGGACGCCGACCTGGGGCTGATGCAGGCGGCGGGCATCCGCGTGGTGCGGATCGGCGAGTTCGCCTGGAGCAGCATGGAGCCGGCGGAGGGCCGCTATACGCTGGAGTGGATCGACCGCGCGATCGCCGCGGCGGCCAGGCACGACATCACGATCGTGCTCGGTACCCCGACCGACGCTCCGCCGGCGTGGCTCACCAGGAAGTATCCCGAGACGCTGCGGGTGGATGAGGAAGGGCGCCGCCTGCAGCACGGGTCGCGCCGCCAGTTTTCCTACGCCAGCGTGAAGTATCGCGAACTGTGCCGCGCGGTGGTGGAGCAGTTGGCGCGCCGTTTCGGGGGGAACCCCGACGTGATCGGCTGGCAGATCGGCAACGAGTACACCGACGACTCCTTCGATGCCGACGCCGTCCGCTTGTTCCACGAGTGGCTGCGCGCGAAGTACGGCACGCTGGAGGCGCTCAACCGGCGCTGGGCCACCGCCTACTGGAGCCAGACCTACGACACCTGGGAGGAGATCCCCATGGGCACGGGGCGCGGCAACCCCGGGCTCCTGCTGGATTACAAACGCTTCGTCACGGACCAGTGGCGCGGGTTTCAGCGCAACCAACTCGACGCGATCCGGCGTTACGCGGCGAAGCGCCAGTTCATCACCACGAACCTGGGCGGACTCGGCTGGGCGAATCGCTTCAACCGTACCGATATCGCGGCCGACCTGGACCTAATCTCCTGGGACGCCTACGTGGGCCAGGGCCACCTGGAACCGTACCGCATGGGCGCGACGCACGACCTGGCGCGCGGCTGGAAGCAGCGTAACTTCTGGGTGATGGAGATGCAGCCGGGATTCGTGGACTGGGCAGGCGTGAGCAATTCGCTGGATCCCGGGGATACGCGGGCGATGGCGTGGCAGGCGGTGGGACACGGCGCGGACGCGGTCGCCTTCTGGCAGTGGCGCAGCGCGCTCAACGGGCAGGAGCAATATCACGGATCTCTGGTGGGTCCCGACGGCGGACCGCTGCCGTTCTACGCCGAAGCCAGACAGATCGGCGCCGATTTCGCCAAAGCCGGGGAGACGCTGCGCGGCACCGCGCCCGCATCGCAGGTGGCGATCCTGCACGATTACGACAGCCGCTGGGCGATCGACTTCCACCGCCAGACGAACCGCTACGATCAGCTCGAAGTGCTGCTCGGCTACTACCGTCCGCTGCGCGACCTGACGCAATCGGTGGACATCGTGGACCCGCGCGCGCCTCTCGACTCGTACAAGCTGGTGGCCGCGCCCAGCCTCAACGTGATTTCCGAAAACCTGGCCAAGCGGCTCAAATCGTACGTGGAAGGCGGCGGCACGCTGGTGCTGGGTCCGCGGTCAGGCATGAAGGACGAGTTCAACGCGCTGGATACGCGGCGCCAGCCGGGTCCGCTGGGTGGGGTTCTGGGAGCGAGGGTGGAGCAGTTCTACGCGCTGCTCGAAGACGCGCCGCTTGCGGGCGCGCTGGGGAAGGGAAGGGCGACCATCTGGGCGGAGACGCTGGCGCCGGCGTCCGGCACCGAAACCCTGCTCGAGTACGGCGCCGGGAACGGGTGGCTCGAAGGGCACGCGGCCGCCGTGGTGAGAAAGCTCGGCAAGGGGCGCATCGCTTATCTGGGCGCGGTGCTGGATCCGGCCCTGATGCGCGCGGCGGCGAAATGGATGGTGGAAACCGCCGGGGTGCGGGCGGAAACGCTGCCGGTTCCCGAAGGCGTGGAGGTCTGCCGCCGGGTGGCGAGCGACCGCGAAGTCTTCATCCTGATCAATCACACCGCGCGGCCGGCGACAGTCAGCCTGCCGCGCCCGATGACCGACGTTTTGAACGGCGGCGAAATCCGTGAACGGGAAATCGCTCCACGCGGCGTAGTGGTAGCATCCGTTCGCCGCTGAGGAAGGGAGAGTGGAGGATTCGACCATGCCGCGTTCCGCGAACTGCCTCGCCAAACTCGAAAGGATGATGCGCGCCCTGAAGCACCAGGAGCCCGACCGGGTTCCGATCAGCGACTTCTTTTGGGGCGGCTTCCTGCAGCGCTGGCGCGAAGAGTTCGGCCTGCCCGCCGACGCCGATATTTATCGCTACTACGACTTGGATTGGGTGCAGCACAACCCGAACATGGATCCGCACATCCAGCCCTTCGAAATCCTGCGCAGCGATGAGACCGAAGTCCTGGTGCGCACGGGTTTTGGCGCGACCATCCGCAAACGCCTGGACCTGCCGATGCCCGCGTTCGCCGGGTTCGAGACGGACACCATCGAAAAGATGGAGGCGTTCCGGTTCGACGATCCCTGGGACGAACGCCGCTACTTCCAGCGCGGTGACGACCAGATCAGCGGTGTCGGCGACGGCTTCACGCGCGATATTCCGCCCTTTGTCGAGCGGGTGGCCGGGGTGTGGGAGGATTTTCCGGTTTTCGGCGGCGTGTGCGAGGGCCACGAAATGCTGTGGCGGATCATCGGCTCGGAGAACGCGATGATGTGGATCGGCATGTACCCCGATGAGGTCGCGCGCTTCGTGGAGCGCATCTTCGCCTTCACGCTGGAGATCGTGCGCGGGCAGATTCGGGCCGCGGCGGGCAAACTCGACGGCATGGTGATCTGGGGCGACGTCGCGTATAAGAAGGGGATGCTGTTTTCGCCCGAGTACTGGCGGCGCGTCTTCAAGCCCGGGGTCAAGGCGCTGGTGGAGGAGTGCCACGCCCAGGGCTTGCCGGTGATCTATCACGGCTGCGGCAACTCCAAGCGCATCTTCTGCGACTTCTGCGAGATCGGTGTGGACGCCTACAATCCGCTGGAGGCCAAGGCGGGAATGGACGTGATCGACCTGCGCAGCACCTACGGCCACAGGATCGCCTTCTGCGGCAACATGGACGTCTCGCTGTGGGCCAACGGCACGCGCGAGGAACTGCGGGCCGCGGTGCTGCGCAAGTTGAACGCGGCCAAGGGCGGCGGGTTCATTTTTCAATCGGACCACTCGGTGCCGAGCAACGTGTCTCCGGCGAACTACGAGTATGTGGTCAACCTGGTGAAGGAATACGGCCAGTACCCTCTGCGGCTGGGGGAGTACGACCTTGCGGAGATGAAGTAGTCACTCCGGCGCCCTCCTGCGCTACCATACCGTGAGGGCGATGACTCGGACGGAGCACAGGGCGGCTGGGAGATTGGATTCGTCGTCGCGCGCGAGGTGCGGGCATGTTTGACAGCCCGCGCTGGCAGTGGACCATCGTCCGGTTCGAGGAGTACGCCAAGCGGGACGTCCTGCTGGAGATTCCGGAGAGGGACGAGGCGGCGGACTTCCTGCGGCGATTTAAAGAAGACGCCGAGGTGATGGGATTTCTGCGCGGGTTGCTGGAGGACCTGTACCCGGTATTCCTGCTCACCGACGATGAAGTGGTGGCGGCCGTCGCGTGGCGAATCGCGGAGCGGCAGTTGTTCCTGGTGCGGAAGAAGCGGGAGTTTCGCGGTTCGCACGGGGGCAACGATCCGGACAAGCCGGATCCGCACCACGACGGACCGGGGCCGAACGGTCCGGACAATCCGAATCCGCCTCCGAAACCGAAGAAATCGTGGTTTGCCGTGACGGTAGTGTCCAAGGTTGGCGGATCGCAGAAGGTGGTGGACGGAATGTCGGTGATGTGCCAGTTGCCGGATACGGGGCAGGTGAGCGGCACGTTGACCAAAGGCTCGCCGCGCGTCCGCTGGGACGATCTGGAGCCGGGCGGGACCGGCACCGTGGTCTCCACATCGCACAGCGAAGTCTGGGAAGTCGATGAGGATATTGAGTAGGCCGGAGAATTAAGCGATGGGTCGAGTCTTTCTGCCCCGATACACCGCCACCGATTACGCACCGAAAGCCGGCGAGACGCTGGCCGAGATTGTCGCGGCCAAGTGCCAGAAGGTGGATCCGCCGATCACCTGCGAGGAGGTCGCGCTGTTCAACTGGGGCACGATGGAGCCGCCCGAAGTGCTGCGCGCCGTGGTCGAACTGGTCGGCTGCCGCAAGGTGGTGGAGGATCCTTTCCTATGCGAACTGGATCCGTCCAAGGGGCTGCAGGGAAAGATCCGCCTGCCCAAAGTGTGGAGCAAGACCGACCTGGCCTACGAGAAGGAACACAAGCTCATCGTCAAGAAGCAGTTGCCGGCCACGGCGATCGCCATCACGAGCCTGGACGCGTGGTTTCTGCCCGGCGAAGAGACCTGCAACATCTCTTACCGGCTGGAGGGTATCAAGGAGCGCGCGAAGTTTCTGGATTTCGACGTGTACGCCAGCAATTACTGTAAAGCCACGGCGACGGTACACGACGATCTGGTGGATTACTCGTACGCGGACACGCCGGACGTTCCCATCCGGCAGAAATCCATCAGCACGGACGCCGCGGAACGCTTCAGCGGCGACATCGCCGATTGGAAGGGGGAGAGCGAAGCGGCCAGCGGAGTGCTCGCGCCGCGCGCCGGGAAGAAGCGCTACATCAATGCGGCATCGTCGCCGTATTCGGTGGTGCTGCGCTACGCCAAGACCGATTCGCACAAGAACGCCTTCGTCAACCTGCACTCCTTCTGGCCGAAATTTTCAGGTACGGGCGCCGATCGCGCGGTGGTCGACGATTCGCTCAAGATCAAGTGGACGGCCAAGAACCTGCCCGGGGGACTACAGGGACAGATCCAGGTTTTTGACAAGGACGGCATGGTGTGGCGCGCCTGGCTGCCCACGGCCAAGACCGGCAACGGGGAACAGGAGTTCGACTGGTCCAGCGACGGCAAGGCGATGGTCACCGAGGCGCAGATGCCCTACCGCGCGCAGGTGCAATTGCACACGGACAAGGACACCGACGACGGCTTCGCCATCGCGGCGATGCACACCGAGGTGCGGCTGTTCACGCATCCGGAAATCGGCACGCACGGCGACGATCACGAGCAGGAACCGCAGGTGCTGGAATTCGCGCTGGCGCCGTACTACGCCGGACCCGCGCCGCCCGAGGATTCGGCGAAAGGGCGCAAACTGCGGCTGGCCAAGGCCGGGTACCATCCCGGTCCGGTAAAGGACGGGGAGGGCCAGGCCGCGTACATTCAGGCGGTCCGCGAATTTCAGCGCGACCACGTGAAGCCGGGCAGCAATCCGCCCGAACGCCTCAAGAACGACGGCACGCTCGACGGGGACACCAAGACCGCCATCGCCGCGCTCGCGCCCGGCCGCAGACCGTTGTTCGGCGACTCCTCCGACCGCTCCAACATCGACGCCGGCGACGTCGCCGACGGTCTGAACGACAAAGACACCGAGATGATTGTCTGGGTGGACGACCGGCACAGTTACACCAAGATCGAGGCCGCGTCCAGGCCGTACCTGCTGCCAAATATGGACCTCGGGAACTACCACGGCGACATGGACGGCACCGATATCAAAGAGGCCAAGGACCAGGCCGCCACGTGCCGGCCCTGGATCCCGCTCGAGGTCGCCCTGCCCATTCTGCGTAAAGGCGATCCGCTCGGCGGTTCCGTCGCTCCCGAAGTCAACGACGCTTCGCGTGCCGCGACGGGCCCGATCCGCGTCGATTGGACCTTCCGCGATACCGCCGTGGACTACAAGGTCGATACTACCCAATACCAGGCCTCGCGCGGCCGTCCTTTGAAGTATCTCACCGACGTGTTCACCGCCATCAAAGGCACCCACAACGGCAAGGACGCCTGGAACTGCACCACCGCGCTCGGCGGCATCCGCGGCGCCGATTATTACAAGGCCCCTTTCGCCATTGAGGCCGACAGCCTGATGCCGTGTAAGGCGCTGGCGGATTCCGGAGTCAAAGCGGTCTGCTCAGTGGCGCACGATGACTTAGGCCAGGATGAAAAGCAACTTTTCGACAAACAGCTTGGTAAGGCCGGTGTTTACTTTCACCCCTCCATTATCGGCGGGGACGGCTACCAGTTGCGGTCCCAGATGAGTTTCCGCGACCTGCCCACGGGTTCGACGCATCCCAACTGGAAAGTCCTGCGCGAACGCTACGACGTGACGAAGCTTCCGCAGGCGCACACGGCACCCTTCCGTCTGTGGCGCAAGGATACGTTCCGCGCGCACGTGCCCTGGGCGCCGGCAGCCGAAATCACCTGGGGCACGAAAGACGTGCAGATGGTCCCGTTTTACGAGCCCGGCATGGTCCACTTCGAGTACGAAGGGGGCGCCAGCGTGAGTATCCCGCTGGACCAACTCCTGACTAACGCCAACGACTATGTCGACCTGGTGGACAAGACCGTGACTGGACCGAAGGGGACGAATCCCAAGGTCCATCGCTACCGGCCTAAGTCGGAGATGGAGTTCAACAAGGAGTACTTATGGCCCTGGTGGAAGATCAAGCATTTCGGAATCCAGGAAGTGCCCGCGCCCGCCACGCGCATCGCCGACTACGAAAGCGTCTTCCTGGAAAACCATATTTACAACGATAGCTGGTACACTTATGCGCCGCCCCTGGTCCACCTGTTACTGGCCCGCGTGGAGCGCAGCCGCGGCCTGCTCCGCGGCCACCTGATCAGCGAGTTCCGCTCCTCGCCGCAATACTGGAAGGAATTCTACAAGTGCAACCGGTGCAACACGCTGCAGATTCTGATTGAACTGACGGCGGCGGGCGGTAGCGCGACCGGCGAACCGTGCCGGGTGGGCGCATGTCCAGGCACGCTGGAAGAGACAGCCAGCGAAAACTTCACCTGCGACGTGTGCGGATTCCACTTTGTGCGGATGACCTTCCAGGGGTGGGAGGGGCGGGCTTGCACGCAGCGCTGCGCCGGCACTCTACAGGTGCAGTCCATGAGTCCGGTGGCCGGCCAGCCGAACCGCAGCCGGGTGGTTTACGCCTGCGGCGTCTGTGCGCGGACCCGCACGTTCACGGAAGCCACGGCCACCGCGGGCGCCGCCCACTTGGGCCAGGCGTGCGGACGGAACTGCACCGGGCATTTCCGCGGCGACGCCGCGACGCATGTGGCCAACACCATCGTCGGTCCCATGGACCACCTGAACTTTCCGGCCATCGGTGAACCGCTGGCTTCGCTCTGGCTCATGACCGATGGCGGACCCCGCACCTTCTGGACCCACGAAGTGGGCCATCACAAGCACCTGGAACACGCAGGCGACGTAATCGTGAAGGCGACGCAACACGATCACACGCGGAATACCGTGGATGCCGGCCTGAATCCGCCGAACAGCGTTCCCACCGACGCGGCACGCTGGGACCGGACGTGTATCATGAGCTATGCCAACACCGAGAGCGGCGCCGACGCGGCCTACTTCTGCGGCAAGTGCATATTGAAATTACGCGGATGGAAAATCGAAGGTAGTGGCGCCGCGGCCGGACCCAATTCGGGCGATAAAATCAGCGATCCGGCGGCAGGCGTAACCGGGCCGTAGTACGATGCGCGAACGACACAGCCACGACCTCAACGGGCGGCGGAGGGTGCGGTGGCCCATTCTGGCCGCCGCCATGGCGCTCTCCCTCGCTCAGGGACAAGAGAGAAAACCAATGCAAGGCTTGGCGATTGCAACGTTTCCGGTGGCGCCCACGGCCATCTCGGGAGAGTCTCTCCCGTTTCGCACGGTGCTGGAGAATCGCGGCGCGACTCCGATCCAGGTGCCCAGCCCGGACTCGCCCTCTCAGTTCACTTACGAGCTGCGATCTCAGCGGGAAGGCGGCCGCACCTACGCGGTCAGCGCCGCCGGCCGCAACCGGCGCCGCGCCGTGCACGTGCCGGCGCCGGTTCCGGTTCGCTATGAGACGCTCGATCCCGGGCAGCGCCTCGAATGGACCGAAGACATCGCGGACTTCCTGAACGAAGGCATCGAGCCGGGGAAGTACTCTGTCACCGCGGCGTACGCGGACGGCAACGTGATCTCCCCCAAGACGCAGGTGACGGTCCTGCCGGACAATGTAGAGAGCCTGTCGAGCACACCCAGCGGCAGTTCGCTCGCCAGCGTACAGGCGCACCGCCGGGCGGACGGCGCCGTGAATATCCTGCAGCGCGAGTCCCTGAAGGACCCGCGCGAAACCGTCTTCTATCCGCTGCAATCGCTCCCAGCCGGCATACCCGTGTCCGTGGCCACCACGACCGATGTCGTGCCGGCGGGTTCCGGGCGCTGGTTCGCGTGGCTGCGCGGCCGCACTCTTGCCGCCAGCGTGGGCTGGGGCGATCGCACGATCATCACACCCGATCCGGTGAACTTAGATGTCACTCAGCCGGAGTTGCTAAGTCCCGGTTACCAGGTGGCGGTCGGAACCGCCCTGTTCGGTATCATCGATCGCCGGGGAAATACGGTCCACTTGCTGGCCTATCGCGCCGACGAGTCGGGTTTGAGGCGTCACTGGACCGCGGCTCTGACTTCCGGCGGGGCCGCCAAGGTTGAATGGAACTGCCAGTCCGACGGCAGCGTGACGGTGGTCTGGGAAGAGCCGGCCACGGGCCGTCTGCTGAGCCAGGAGTTCCGCGCCGACGGACATCCGCTGGAAGCGGCGGCGCGCGTGCGCAGCAGTTCCCGCCCGGCGGCGTGGAGCGTGGCGCCGTCGGGGCCGCTGGCCATCTCCGTGCTGCGCGAGGTGGAGGGCAGCTACCGCTACGCGCGGCTCGGCGCAGCGCCGATGGCCGATCCGCACCCGATCGCGCATCTGGGAGGCGTCGCCGCGTGGGGCTTCAACCCCACCGCGGAGAGCGTCGCGATCGTCGCCGCCACGGCGTCCGGCATCTCGCAGACGCATCCGGGTGGAGCCTGGGAGACTCTGGTGGAGACCGCGAACCCGCGCATGATGCACGTCTTCACGATCGAAGGCGGCGCGTCCTGGGTGGAATGGGTCCAGCAAGGGTACGGCATCCGCCGCGCGAAACTGCGCTGAAGGTTCGGGGGCGATCCGCGGGGCTTCAGTCCTTCGACGGCGGCTTCACGGCGTCGCCGGGGCCGGCTTTATCACCTTTGCCGAACGGGTTGATCTTGTCCAGGGCGCGTTTGAACCAATGCCCGCCCTTCCGGGGCTTCTCGTCGGCGGGCGCTGGCGCGGGCGGGTCCTGTTGCGCCGGTTCGGACGCGGCGGAGGGTGCGGCGTAGGACGGCGCGGCCGGTGGCGCCGGAGGAGGTTCGGGCGCCGCGGACGCATCCGGCCTTGGCGCGGGCGCTTCGGACGATGCCGCCGGCGTCTCCGGCGACGGGTTCGGCTGCGCCATCTCCGCGGGGGAGTGTTCCACCGCGCCGCTGAACCTCAGGCCTTTCGGAGCGGGCTGACGCCGGTGCGCCGGAGCCGCGGGACGCGGTCTCGGCTCGGTTCTTGCCACCGGGTTGACCACCGCCGGTACCGCGGGCTGCGGAGCCGGAATCGGCGGCGCTTCTACGGGCGGTGCGGGCGCGGGCGTCACCGCCGCCGGCACGATTGGCGCGGGCGCGCTCGCCACCGGCGCGGCCGCCGGCGCGGGTTTCGTCGCCACCCGGGCCGGCTTTGGCCACAACGCCACTCCGCACAGGATCGCGGTCAGGGTGGCCGATGCCGCCACGGCCGCCATGGCCGCCCGCGGCAACCTGATGCGGTTCAGCCGCGATGCCGGTCCCGACAACGCGGCACGCGCCGCCGCCCAGAGCGCCTTCGCCTTCTGCTTCGCCGCCGCCGTGCGTGCCGGTTGCGGCTGGGCGGGCTGCGGCGCGGGCTGACTGATCCTCGCCGCGGGCGCGGGGGGCGCATCCGCGATGGCCGTCTCCAGCGCCAGCCGGAATTCGCCCGCGCTCTGGAAGCGCGCTTCGCGGTCCTTCGCCAGCGCCTTCGCGATCGCGTGGTCGAGCGCTTCCGGAACCGCCGGATTGAACGTGCCCGGCGGCTTGGGCACCTGCTCCATCTGCGCGCACATCAGGGCGAAGGATCCTTCGGCCTCGAACAGCTTGCGGCCGGTCAGCATCTCGTACAGCACCGCGCCCATCGAGTAGATATCGGTGCGCGCGTCGGGCTCGTCGACGGCGCGAACCTGCTCGGGAGACATGTACCAGGGCGAACCTACCGCGACTCCGGCGTTGGTCACGCGCAGGTCCGTGACGCCTCGCGCCAGCCCGAAATCGGTCAGCTTGGCCGTGCCCTCGGGAGTAATGATGATGTTGGCCGGGGTCACGTCGCGGTGGATCACGCCGTTCTGGTGCGCGTAGGCGAGCGCGCCCAGCACTTGTCCGGCGTAGTTCATCGCGGTGTGGAGCGGCAGGCGTCCCCGCTCCAGTTTGCGCTGCAAGGGTTCGCCTTCCACATATTCCATGATCAGCGCGATGGAATGGCCGTCGCGCACGGCGTTGTACAGCGACGCGATGTTGGGATGATGGAGGCGCGCCTGCACCTGAATCTCCCGTTCGAAGCGGTGCACCTCTTCGGGATCGCTGCCGATGCCGACCGGCAGCAACTTCATCGCCTCGATTCGCTTCGTGATGACGTGCTCGATCTTGTACACCGTCCCCATGCCGCCGGAGCCGGCGAAACCGATCACCCTGTAATCACCAACCCGATCGCCCGTTTTGATTGCCAACGGAATCACTCCCTTCGCCGCCCGCGCCAGCGCAGTGCGGGTACAGGCTCAACGCATCGCCGCCCAGACAACCGCGGCCAGTCCCGCCGCGGTGGCCAGAATCCCCGCCACTGCCGGCACCGTAAGCATCCGCCGAGGCCGGCGTTCCACCGGCGCCGCCGCGGGCATCGCCGCCGCGGCCGTCTCCAGCGCCGTCCGGAACTCGCGCGCGCTCTGAAAACGCTCTTCGCGATTCTTGCGGAGCGCCTTGAGGGCGACCGCCTCCAACTCCGCCGGAATGGCCGGGTTCCACGCCCGCGGCGCGCGGGGTTCGCTGCCCACCTGCGCCGCCAGCACCTCCATCTCATTGGCCCCTTCGAAGGGCAGGTTGGCGGTCAGCATCAGGTAGAGCAGCACTCCGGCGGAGTACAGGTCCGCCCGCCCGTCGATCGCTTCCCGCGCCATCACCTGTTCCGGAGAAATGTATCGGGCGTCACCTACCGCCGTACCCAGGCGCGTCAGGTTATTGTCCGAAGCCGGCTTGGCCAGGCCGAATCCGCCCAGTTTTACGGCGCCGCCGGCCGTGATGGTCACGTTATCCGCGGTGATGCCGCGATGCACGATTCCGAGTTCGTGGGCTTCCTCGAGCGCCTCCAGGACCTGCGCGAGTTTTCCGGCGGCGTCGCGCGGGGAGAGCGGGCCGCCGCGGCACAACTCGGCCAGCGAAGGACCATCGACATACTCCGTGGTCATCACCACCTGGCCGTCCATCTCAAAGGCATCGTGGAACTCCACGATGTTGGGATGAGACAGGCGCGTGTGGACGCGGATTTCGCGCAGCAGGCGCTGAGCGGTCTCCGGGTTGTTCGAGGTCCGTCCGGGCAACGCCCGCAGCGCCTGGATCTTGCCGGTCACCAGGTTCCGCACCTTGTAAGTGACGCCCGCCTTGGGCTGATCGATCAGTCCCAGGCACTCGTAGTTATCAACCACCTGATTGAGGGCAAAGTTCATTCGTGGTCCACCCCGCGCGGACGCCTTCGGCGCCACGCAGCGGTTCAATCCAGTTTGGAGTCTACAGGCCGGCATCCAGGCGGTCAATTACCCAATAACGGAGCAAACCATTAATAACCAAGGAGGGTGGCGCGGCACTGCCGTCCGGATACACAAGGCCCGCAAGTGCCGTCAAGCGAGCGCGAAGGCACCCGAAAATCGGTTAAGCTTTCCGAGTAGATATGTTAGGGCGCGGCTGGAGAGTGCGGATGATCCCAGACAGTTCGAGGAAACGGTGGCGGCGCAGCGCGCCGCTTGCGGCCCTCGCGATGGCGCTCGCCGCTTCGGCGGCCGGTGCGCCCGCCGATCCGGCGCACGTGGACGACTTTACCGGGCACCCCCGCGTGATCGTGATCAGCGACATCGGCAACGAGCCCGACGACCAGATGTCGCTGGTCCGCCTGCTGCTCTACTCCAATCAGCTCGATATAGAAGCACTCATTGCGTCTACCTCGACCTGGCAGAAGAACGCGGTGCATCCCGAGACCATGCGGGCCCTGGTCCGCGCCTACGGAGAGGCGCGGCCGAACCTGCTGCGCCACGCCGCGGGCTGGCCGGCGGCGGACGATCTTGACGCTCGCGTGTTCACCGGACAGCGGGGCTACGGCATGGCCGCCACCGGCGCGGGCAGTAATTCCGAAGGGGCGCAGGCGATCCTCCGGGCGGCGGAACGGGACGACAGCCGCCCCTTGTGGATCTGCATCTGGGGCGGAGCGAACACACTGGCGCAGGCCCTCCTCGACGCGCGCGCATCCCTTCCGCCCGCCGAAGTGGAGAAACTGGTCGCGAAACTACGGGTGTACTCGATCTCGGATCAGGATGACGCGGGAGCATGGATGAGGCGCGAGTTTCCTGGGCTGTTCTACATCGTTCAGCCGACCACGCAGAGCGGCGACGAATACTACTACGCCACCTGGACCGGGATCAGCGGCGACCTCTATTACCGCAACGGCGCGGGCGCGGACTTCCGCACCGTGACTAACGAGTGGCTGGACGCGAACATCCGCGCCAAGGGGCCGCTCGGAAAGCTGTATCCGCGCTTCCTCTTTATCATGGAGGGCGACACGCCGTCTTACCTGGGACTGATCGACAACGGACTGAACGCGTATCGCCGCCCCGATTGGGGCGGTTGGGGCGGACGCTACATCTACCGGCAGCCGCGCGCCGAGCCGCATGCGATCTGGACGCAGGGCGGAGACCTTTTCTCGCGGGTCACCTCGCAGGACACCGTTCGCGGGATCGACGGCAGGGAGTACACGTCCGATCAGGCGACGATCTGGCGCTGGCGCGAAGCCTTCCAGAACGACTTTGCCGAGCGCATGAGCTGGACCACCGCCGACTACGCTCACGCCAATCACGCGCCGGTGGTTGCAATCAACGGCCAGGCGGGCACCGCGCCTATCTACATCGAAGGCGAGGTGGGCCGGCCGATCGTGCTGGATGCCGGCGGCAGCCGCGACCCGGATGGCCAGCCTCTGAAGTACGCGTGGTTTCACTACGCGGAAGCCGGGTCCACGGGCACGAACCTGGCGGCCGTCGCCATCGCCGGCGAGGGCACGCCCAAGGCCGTTGTGACGCCGACCGCGGCCTGCCGTCCGCAATGGCTGGCGATGCGGCGCTGCCCGGGGACCGGGACGGCGCACATCGTCCTCGCCGTTACGGACGATGGCACACCGCAACTGACCTCGTACCGGCGGGTCATTCTGACCGTGCGCGAGCCGGCCGCCCGCTGATGCGGCCGCGCCTCCGCGCCCAATGTTAATAATGGAGCTGTCATGATCTCGCGACGCTCATTCATCGTTTCCGCGGCTGCGGCGGCATCCACCGCGGCACAATCCCGGACTTTCGTCAGCCAGCGGCCCGCTCCGGCCCAGCGCGCCTTCACGAGCGATGCCGTGGAAGCCGCCATCACGCGCATCCAGCGCGATATCGCGGACCCCGAACTCGCCTGGCTGTTCGCCAACTGCTTCCCCAACACGCTGGACACCACGGTCCGGTACCGCGAGATCGACGGCCAGCCCGATACGTTCGTCATCACGGGCGACATCAACGCCATGTGGCTGCGCGATTCCTCCGCGCAGGTGTGGCCGTACCTGCCGCTGGCCAAAGAGGACGCCCGGCTGAAGCGCCTGCTCGCCGGAGTGGTGCGCCGCCAGACGAAGTGCATCCTGATCGATCCCTACGCCAATGCCTTCAACGAAGGCCCTACCGGCAGCCCATGGGCCAAGGATCTCACCGCCATGAAGCCCGAGTTGCACGAGCGCAAATGGGAGATCGATTCGCTGTGCTTTCCGGTGCGCCTGGCGCACGGCTACTGGCAGGCAACGGGCGACGGCTCCTGCTTCGATTCCGCGTGGCGGCAGGCGGCGGCCCTCATCGTCCGGACGTTCCGCGAGCAGCAGCGCATGAAAAGCCGCGGGCCGTACAAATTCCAGCGCACCACCGCGGTGGCATCGGACTCGCTGACCAACGGCGGCTACGGCAATCCCGGACGCGCCTGCGGCCTGATCCACTCCGCGTTTCGCCCGTCCGACGACGCCTGCATCTTCCCCTTCCTGGTGCCCTCCAACCTGTTTGCACAGCGCGCGCTCGAACAACTCGCCGAGATCCACTCGACGGTGCTCGGCGACGCCGGATTCGCGCGCGAATGCACCGCCTTCGCCGGCGAGTTGAAGGAGGCGATCGCCGCCAACACGCTGGCCGAGCACCCGCGCCACGGCCGCATCTACGCCTACGAGGTGGATGCCTACGGCGGGCGCGTGCTGATGGACGACGCCAACGTCCCCAGCCTGATTTCGCTGTCCTACACCGGCTGCTGTCCCGTCTCCGACCCGGTCTACCGTAACACCCGCGCCTTCGCGCTCAGCCTCGACAACATGTACTATTACGAAGGTCGCGCCGCCAAAGGTCTGGGGGGACCGCACAGCGGGCTGGATATGATCTGGCCGCTAGGCATCATCCTGCAGGCGATCAGCTCCGAGGACGATCGCGAAATCGCCGGCTGCCTGGCCGCGCTCAAGGCGACCCACGCCGGAACCGGCTTCATGCACGAGTCCTTCCACAAGGACGATCCCAACCGCTTCACGCGGAAGTGGTTCGCCTGGGCCAATACGATGTTCGGGGAACTGATTCTGAAAGTGCACGCCACGCGCCCGGCGCTGCTCAAGGGGTAGCGATGCTGCGCGCCCTCTGCATCACGCTCTTGCTCGCCGACACTGCCGTCGCGCAGACGCATCGCGTCGTCGCCATCGCGCATCGCGGCGAGCACCTGCAGCATCCCGAGAACACCATCCCGGCTTTTGAAGAAGCCATCCGCGCCGGCGCCGACTTCATCGAGGTGGATTTGCGTACCACCTCCGACGGAAAACTGGTGCTCAGCCACGACGCCACCGTGGACCGATGCACCAATGGCCACGGAAAGATCGCCGAGATGACCTTCACCGAGGTCGAAGCGCTCGACGCCGGGGTCAAGGCAGGCAGCGAGTTTGCCGGTACCCGCATCCCGACGTTCGACCAGGTGCTGGATCTCGCGCGCGGCAAAATCGGCATCTACGTGGATACCAAGAGCGCCTCCGCGCAGGATTTGGCCGGCCACATCGACGGCCACGGCATGACCGATCACGTGGTCATCTACTGCGGCGCCGGGCTAGCCAGGCAGATTCAGGCGATCAACCCGCGGCTCAAGGTGATGCCTGAATCGGTCAGCGCCGAGCGCGCCCGCACCCTGGTCGAACAACTGCACCCTAAGGTGATGGCCTTCGGCGGCGCCGATTTCACTCCGGAGATCATCGGCATCGTCAAACAGGCAGGCGCCGCCGTTTACGTCGATCGCCAGGGCTCCACCGACAACCCGCGGGACTGGCAGGCGGCCATCGACGCGGGCGCCGACGGGATCCAGACCGATCGCCCCGGTCCGCTTGTGGAGTACCTCCGGCAAAAGGGCTACAAGTAGCCGGCAGCGGCCGGCGTTATTTTACTTCCGCGTGCAGGCGGAAGGTTTCGCGCCAGGTCTCTCCCGGAGCGACGCTTTGGAGGTCCTTGTAGCGGCCTTCGTGCGCGAGGTTGAAGCCGTTGGTGATCGCGCTCATCGGCTCGAAGCAGATGAACTCCTGCCCGCGCGGCGCGTAGACCACCGCGGTGGTATAGCGCGGGCCGTAATCCACGGTGACGCGCTCGCGTCCGGCTTCGACCCAGAAGCGCGCGCGGCCGTCCGCGTCGCGCACCAGGCCGCCGAAGACATCGTCCAACTGGCTCGATGCCAGCGCGTGCGGATCCTCGAACTCCAGCGGCTTGCTCTCTCCGGTCGGGATCAACTGCGGGTTCAGCAGCATGTGATCGCGCGCCGCCAGGTGCACGTGCCACTGATCGCGCGGCGCGTCGTGCAACCGGAAATAGGGGTGGAACCCGATGGCCACCGGCATGGGCGCGACGCCGTGGTTTTCGATTGCGGTCTCCACCTCCGCCGCGCCGTCGCGCAGCCGGTAGGTCATGGTCAGGGTATGGGGGAAGGGAAACTGCGCCATCAGGTCGGGATGCCGCCAGTACTCCAGCCGGCTCACGCTCCACGCCGAGTTCTCGTCGGCCTTCGCCTCCACAAGTTTCCAGTCCGGCGAGAAGTTGAGCAGTCCGTGGATCGGTTTCCTGTTGCCGTCGCGGCGCAGATTGCCCAGGTCGGGATTCAGCAGGTAGCGCTTGCCGTTGGCCCAGTAGGAGTCGCCGTCGATGCGGTTGGCCCACGGTCCCAGGAACGGCACCGCGCACAGCCGCGGCTGCCGCGCGAACTCGCCCACGGATGCGTACGGAAAGTGCAGGTAGTTCTTTCCGTGCACGGTCCACGAATACGCCATGTTGCCGACGGAAGGAGCGATGGCAAGCTGCACATCGCGCGCGGAATCGGCAAGCTGCACCGTGTCGATTCCGTCAATCGAAGTGGTACGTGCGGAGTAGGCCATGATTATCGGATGTCGTCGGGGTCGCGCAAATCCAGGTCGGTTTCCTTCTGGCAGCACACGCACGGCCCCGGCGTGTAGGCGCGGATACCGCAGACGTCGCACCAATAGGTGACCATTTTCAGCTTACCGTCCTTGCGCACCAACAGCGCGCGCTTGTATTGCGGGTCCACCAGGAATTTGCCCGGGGCGGTGAAGTGCCCCGTCGCCTGGGCGTCCATTCCGCTGATGCGTTCATCGTGCAGCACCTTGCGCGTCGGCGTGTCGCCATCCAGTGTAATCACCTGGTGCTCGGGTGTTTCGAGGGTCGCCGGCGCATCCGGATGGATGGTGAGCTTTCCCTCGATAGTTTGCGTTTTGGGTTCGGACGCGGCAAAAGCCAGCGCCCCCGCCAGGACCAGCAACAGACAACGCCGCATACCTTCATTATAGGAGGGCGGCATCCGTGCCTTGGGACTCTATCGCCCCAGTTTTCCGTACGCCTCGGTCACCCAGGCCGGCTCGTCCGGTTCCCCCTTCGGCTTCATCCCCATGGTTTTCGACCAGCGGTGGATCCAGGAAAATCCGCCCTTGCCGGTGTAGTCCTCCGGTAGCCGGTAGGCCTCGTCCTTCAGCGCTTCGCCCAGGGACACGAACCGGTATCCGCGCCGCCGCATCATCGCCAGCAGATCCGGGATCATGTCCGCATTGAGCCGGCTGGCGTGGATCAGCAGGATCTGCGGGAAGTCGTGGCCCGCCACCTCGCGCCCGCGCGCCTCGAAGAACGCGAAGATCGACTCCATGTAGGGCACGTAGCCTTGCCGCACCTTCTCCGCTGTCGCCGCGTCCTTGCGCGCCAGCGCATCGGCGTAGATGGCCGCGAACATCCAGTCGGAATTGTCCAGCGTCACCGGAGCTACCGT
This sequence comes from Acidobacteriota bacterium, assembly GCA_018268835.1. Classification (GTDB taxonomy): domain Bacteria; phylum Acidobacteriota; class Terriglobia; order Bryobacterales; family Bryobacteraceae; genus Solibacter. The sequence continues at coordinate 23,439 of JAFDVU010000041.1, forward strand.
ATAGCCGTGCGCCGCCAGGTACCGCGACAGCCCTTCGCGCTTCGCCGCGTCCGGACCGGCGTGCAGGAACGGGTGCCGGAAGTATACGGGGCGATGCCCCAGCGCGCGTGTCACCGCCGGTTCGCCGCGCTCGAGGTCCGCCGTGTACTCGGCAAGCGGTGTCGTGTTCAAGTCCGGATGCGAGCAGGTGTGATTGCCCAGGTCCGCGCCGCTTGCGACCCACATCCGCAGGATCCCGTCCAGCGCGGCTTCGCCGAGATCGCTCGCGCGGCAGGCGTTGACGAACCCGATTACGGGGATGCCGCGCAGCGGCGCCAGCAGTTTGCGCGTCATGTCGCGCACCCCCGCGACGCCCAGCGCGCCGTGGTCCCCGCCGCCCTGGGGCAGATCGTCGATCGTGATCGCCACCTCGCGGGTCTGCGCGCCCAGTGCGAGCGCCGCCGCCATCGCCACCACCATGATTCGGGTCATTTCGTGAGTTCCCTCAACGCGTCCGCCGCGATCCACCGCGCGGCCCGCGAGTCCATTTCGCGAATCCGTTTCGCCGCCGCAATGGCGCCGCGCCGAAGCCGTGCATTGCGCTTGCCGATTTCGCGAAGCGCCCAGTTCACCGCCTTGCGCACGAAGTTGCGTTCGTCGGTGGCCGCCTCCTCGATCCACCGGAGCGCCTCTTCGAACGGGGCGTCCGCGGAGTCCCTGCTCTTGCGCGCGAGGCAGGCGATCAGGCTGAATCCGGCGCGGCGCACGAACTCGCCGCGCGCCCGCGACCAGAGCCGCGCGCGATCCCAGGCGTGCCCGGTCCGCCAGAACAGGTTCTGGCAAGCCTGGTCGCACACGTCCCACGAATCGAAATCGCGCGCCCAGGTATCCATCTGCCGGCGCGTGACTCGCGCCGGATCTTCCACCAGGGTCGCCAGAATCCGCGCCTCGTGGATCCCCGAGGCCCAAAGCTCGGCCGCGACCTCGTGACACCGCCCGGCGCCTCGCGCCAGGCGCCGGATCTCCGCCACCGATACCCCGAGGGTCCCGTGGGGATTGATGCCGAAGCGCGCCATCCCCGCCACATTCGTGGGGTTGGCGCGCGCCTGCAGTTCGGCGATGAGGTCGGCGGCGGTCACGCTTGCGGATACTCCACGCTCACCAGGAAGAGGCCTTTGGCCGGCGCCGTCGGTCCGGAGCGCGCCGGCAAGCCTTGGGCCGGATCGATTCGCCCCCTGCCGGATTCCAGCAGCGTGCCCACGAGGTTGCGCACCATGTGTTTGAGGAAGCCGCTGCCGCGGACGCGGTAAACCAGCCGGTCGCCGTCGCGGGACAGCGCCGACGAAAAGACGGTCCGCACCTTGCTGCGGCCTTCGGCGTCGCGCTCGTCGCTCGCCGCGAAGGGGGTGAAATCGTGCTCGCCCACGAATACCCGCGCCATTTCCGCCATCCGCCCTTCATCCAGCGGATACGGGTGATGGTATACGTACGGCCACTCGAAGGGGCTACAGATTTCCGCGCGCAAGATACGGTACTCGTAGGTCTTGGCGAGGGCGTCGAAGCGCGGGTGAAACTCCGGATGTGCCTCCATCGCTGCCCGGACCCGGATCGCGGGCGGGAGCAGGCGGTTGATAGCCCGTTTCAGATTCTCCGCGGGGATCGGGTTTTCCAGGCTGAACGCCGCCACCTGCTCGAGTGCGTGCACGCCGGCATCCGTGCGTCCCGATGCCTCCACGTGGACGGGCTTGCCCTCGATCTCCGCGACGATCCGTTCCAGTTCGCCCTGAATCGTCGGCAGCCCGGGCTGCACCTGCCAGCCGTGGAAACCGCCGCCGTCGTAGGCCACGTGGATGCGGATGCGGCGCATCACGCGGGACGCGAGCCCGGCTTCACCACCGGCAGTCCCTGGCGGCAAAGCGGGCAGTCTTCGGGGGGGTATGCCGCCACCTTGAGGGTGGCCAGCGCCGCCCGCGGCGTGCCGACATCGGCGGCGCCGCCGCTGCGGTCGATGATCGAACCCGCCGCGACCACCTTCGCCCCGGCGGAGCGCAGCACATCGATCACGTCCTGCGTGCTGCCGCCGGTGGTGATGACGTCTTCGACGACCACCGCGACCTCGCCCGGTTCGACCGTAAACCCGCGCCGCAACAGCATCTTACGCGTTTCCGGGTCGCGCTCCGTGAAGAGGAAGGGCGTCCCCAGGGCGCGTGCCACCTCGTGTCCGATGATTAAACCTCCGAGCGCGGGTGAAACCACGAGGCCAATCTTTTCGCCTGTGAGTTTATGGAATTCTCCGGCCAGCATGCGGCCTAGCTGTTCCGCGGCCGGAGGATGGCGTAGCACCAGGGCGCACTGCAGGTACTCACCGCTGTGTAAACCGCTGGTGAGGCGGAAATGACCCTGGAGGTACGCGCCCGTTGAACGGAAAAGATCGAGAACTTTATCGGCTTGCGGTGTCACAAACGCCTACTATACCATTGAATTTAAACCCATCTCGCGATTCTCAGGGCACGGAGGTTTTCCCCATGAAAGGCATTGTCCGGACTCATCTTGCGCTGTTGTGCGTGCTGCTGCTTGCCGCCCCGCCCAGCATGGCGGCGGGCGACGGTCCGCAATCGGCGCCCCCGGCTCCGGGCAGCCAGCGGCCCGTGAAGGAGGCTAACGGTCCGGTGGGCTGGGCGACCGGCCCCTACCGCCCGGCGGTCCCGCCGCGGGATAACCTCTCCAACTCGGGGCGCCTGGACTCGCTGATGCGCGCCGGGAACCTCTACCTCTCGCTGCAGGATGCGATCGCCCTGGCGCTCGAGAACAACCTGGATATCGCCATCCAGCGCTACACCCCCATGATCGCGGACACCTCGATCGAAATCGCCAACGCGGGCGGATTCGCCCGCGGTGCTTCGACAAACGTGACCGCCGGCCCGAACAGCGCGTCGGTGAGCAGTGCCGGCACCACCGCGGGAAGCACCCAGAGCGCCACGGCGGCATCCAGCGTCGCCTCCTCCAGCGCGGTCGGCGGCAGCGTGGTGCAGTCCTCCGGTCCGGCCATTCCCAACCTGGATCCCGTGCTGGGGGCAGGCTTTAACTGGGCCCACCTGACCACGGCGCAGAGCAGCGCCTTCCTCACCGGCAGCAACTCGCTCATCCAGCGCCAGAACATTGGAAACCTGGCTCTTACCAAGGGCTTCCTCACCGGCACCAACGTGAGCCTCGTGCTCAACAACAACAACAGCAGCAGCAACAACCCTCGCAACGATTTCAATCCTTCCACCAGTTCCAGCCTGGGAGTCACCATCACGCAGCACCTGTTGCAGGGCTTCGGCCCGGCTATTAACGGCCGGCAGATCCGCATCGCGAAAAACAACCGCGAAGTCAGCGATCTCACGTTCAAGCTCCAGGTAGAGACCACCGTGGCCGCGGTGATGGACCTGTACTGGGACCTGGTGAGCTTCAACAAAGCCGTTCAGGTGGCCAAGGACGCGCTGAACGCTTCCCGGCAGTTGCTCGAAAACAACCGCCGGCAGGTGGAAGTCGGCACGCTGGCGCCCATCGAAGTGGTGCGCGCCGAAGCGGAAATCGCTTCCGGCGAGCAGGCGCTGACGGTGGCGGAAACCCGCGTGCTGCAGCAGGAGACCATTCTCAAGACGGCGCTCACCAAGACCGGTGTGGCCAGTCCGGCGGTGGCCGCGGCCCACATTATCCCCACGGACCAGATCCGCATTCCGGAAGTCGAACCCGTGACTCCCATCCAGGAACTGTTCGGGCAGGCGCTCTCCTCCCGTCCGGAACTGGCGCAGAGCCGGATCCAGTTGCAGAATCAGGAGTACACCATTCGCGGCTCGAAGAACGCGCTTCTGCCAACGCTCGACGTGGTGGTGAGCGCCAGTAACTCCGCCCTCGCCGGCCAACCCAACCCGCTGCCTCCGATCCTCGGCAGCGTGCCCCGCTCCAACACCGCCTTCTTCATCGGCGGCTACGGCACCGTGCTTTCCCAGTTATTCGCGCGCAACTTTCCGAATTACGCGCTCGGCTTCAATCTGAGCGTACCGATCCGCAACCGCGCGGCGCAGGCGCAGGTGATCAGCGACCAACTCACTTACCGGCAGCAGCAGCTTGCCCTGCAGCGCCTTGAGAACCAGGTGCGGGTAGACGTGCAGAACGCCATGATCGGCGTCTCCCAGGCGCGGGCCCAACTGCTTTCGGCGCGCAAGGCGCAGGTGCTGCAGCAGCAGACGCTGGATGCCGAACAGAAGAAGCTCCAACTCGGCGCGTCGACGATCTACAACGTCATCCTCGCGGAGCGAGATCTGGTCACCGCGCAATCCAATTCCGTGGCCGCGGAGAGCGCCTATGCCAAGGCGCGCGTGGAACTCGACCGCGCCACCGGGCAGATTCTCTACCACAACGATGTCTCCATGGACGAGGCTGTGCGCGGCGCGGTTTCGCGTCCGCCGAACCCGATTCCGGACACGCCGCCGGCGGCCGCTCCGCGCCAGCCCGGCCAGTACCTGCGCTGATTTTGCGCAAACCGGGTTCCTTTTGGCAATCTTCCGGATAAGTTGACACAGTGCGCGCCGTTTTTACATACCCTAACGGCGCGCCTCTTGGCGTATCTGGCGCTAACCGCCTGCGAATCCTCATTTGGCGAGCCGCTTGCAAGTAACATGGCGTGACTAACGTGAACAGGTTCCCCCGGAGACGGTCGATCCCCGATACACGAACCCGCCTTTGAGTCACCTCGCATCTTCTGCCTCCAGCCGACCTCAACGCCCCGCCCGACCGTCTCTTCCGGGGACCTGTGTGAACCGCATGCGGTGGCCCGTCGGTGGCGCGGGTGCTACCCTGAGAATCATGTTGTTCGAAGTCGAGTGCCCGTGCTGCCAGGCGATGCTCAAGATCGATCCGGAAACCAGAGCCGTCATCGCCCACACCGTTCCGGAAAAACCGAAAGCCATCGAAGACCTTGCCGCCGAAGTCGCCAAATTGAAAGGCGAGGGAGCCCGGCGCGAACAGCTCTTCCAGAAAAGCTTCGAAGCCGAGAGAAGCCACGGTAAGGTCCTGGAAAAGAAGTTCGACGAACTCTTCAAGCGCGCCAAGGAAAACCCGGACGAGAAGCCGCCGACGCGCGACATCGACCTCTAAACGGCGGGCGGCGCCCCTTCGTAGGGCTGATACCCGCTGCGCAGCATCACCTCGCGCGCCGCGGGAACCACCTCCGGCAGCACATAAAAGAAGGCCCCCGCGCGTACCGTGCGGAAGATGACGCCGGCGCGGTATTCATCGGCCTCCACGCCGAAATCGACGCCTCCCGTGGCCAGCAATTCTTCCAGGCGCAGCGCGTCCTTCAGTTTTCTGGCGATGTAGATCAGCACCGGCTCTTTGCCTTCGAAGTATGACGCGTCCTGCTTCATCATTTAACAGTCTATCGGTGAAACCGGTGCCGCGTGCGACGCATCCCACCGAATGAAGCGCCGCGTCCCCGCTTATCTTCGTGTCTCCGTTTGGTTCCCTATGAAGCCCGACCGCCCTCTCAGCCAATTTGCGGCCGCCGCGGCAGTGTTCCTGCTTGCCGCCCTTCCCGCCGCCGCGCAGCGCAACCGCATCGCCCAGGCCGTCGATCCGGCGCGCCGCTTCACCCTTGCCGGGCACGTTCCCGCTCTCGCCCGGAGCGAGTTCGACCAGGGACCCGTATCCGGCGAAATGCCGCTGCCTTCCCTCAGCCTGGCCCTGTCTCCCAGCGCCGCGCAGCAGGCGGATCTGGACCGCCTCCTCGCCGCCCAACGCGACCCCACGTCGCCCGACTACCGGCACTGGCTCACCCCCGAAGAGTTCGCCGGCCGCTTCGGCGTTTCCCCCGCCGACATCGCCACGATCACGGCCTGGCTGAGCGGACGCCAGTTCCACGTGACCGGCGTCGCCCGCGCGCGCAACCTGATCACGTTCTCCGGCACCGCGCAGCAGGTGCGGGACGCTTTCGGAACGCCCATCGACCACTACCTGGTCAACGGCGAACTGCACTTTTCCAACACGAGCGATCCCTCGCTGCCGGCCGCCTTCAACGGCATCGTCACCGCCATCCGGGGACTCAACGACTTCCGTCCCGCGCCGCGCCGCATCGTGCGGCGCCCGGTGGCCCAATACACTTCCAGCAAGGGCAACCACTACCTCGCTCCCGACGACCTCGCCGCGATTTACGACATCAAGGCGCTCTACGACGCCGGCCTCACCGGCGCGGGGCAGACGATTGCGGTGGTGGGCCAGACCGCTGTCACCCTCGGCGATATGCAGCAGTTCCGCAGCTACTTCAATCTGGCCGCGTCCGACCCCCAGATCGTGCTCGTCCCCAACCTGGGCGACCCCGGTGTGAGTAAGAACGACCTGCCGGAGGCCGATCTGGATATCCAGTGGACCGGCGCCATCGCGCGCGGCGCATCCATCGTCTACGTTTACTCGAGCAACGTCATGGACGCCGTGCAGTACGCGATCGACCAGGACCTGGCTCCGGTGGTGAGCATGAGCTACGGGAACTGTGAAGTGCAGACCCTGCGCGCCGACGCGCAGACGCTGCGCTCCTGGGCACAGGAGGCCAACGCGCAGGGCATGACGTGGGTGGCGGCCTCGGGCGACGAGGGCGGAGCCGATTGCGCCACATCCTCCACCAGCGGCGGCGCCGCGAGTGTGGATCTGCCCAGCGGCATCCCCGAGGTGACCAGCGTCGGCGGCACCACTTTCAACGAAGGCAGCGGCACCTACTGGAACGCGTCCAACACGGCGTCCAAAGCTTCCGCCACCGGCTACATCCCGGAAATGGTGTGGAACGACACCGCGGCCGACGGCACGCCCGCCGCCGGGGGAGGCGGCGCGAGCATCTACTTCGCCAAGCCCTCCTGGCAGTCCGGCCTCGGTGTGCCGGCCGACGGAGCACGCGACGTTCCCGATATCGCCATGGCCGCTTCCGCCGATCACGACGGCTACCTGATCTACACCGGCGGCACGCTGAGCGTGGTAGGCGGCACGAGTGTCTCCGCGCCCGTCACCGCCGGCATCGTGGCCCTGCTCAATCAGCGGCTGGCATCGGCTACGGGCGCATCCGGCGCCGGCAACATCAATCCCCAGCTTTACAGCCTGGCGCAGACCACCCCCGGGGCCTTCCACGACATCGTATCGGGGGACAACAAGGTCACGATCACTTGCGGAGCGCGCGCGCGCGGATGCGTGTCCGGCATATACGGCTTCGCCGCTGGGCCCGGGTACGACCAGGCCAGCGGGCTCGGCTCGCTCGACGCGTGGCGGTTCGTGAACGGGTTCAACGTCAGCGCGCCGCGCACCGTGCCCCCGGTGATCGGCGGCATCTCCAACGGAGCGTCCTTCCTCCCCGCGTTCGCCCCCGGCGGGATTCTCAGCGTCTTCGGCTCGCGCCTTGCTTCGTCCATCGCCGCGGCATCCGGCCTGCCCCTGCCGTACCAGCTTGCGGGCGTCACCGCCACCGTCAACGGTGTTCCCGCGCCGCTCTACTACGTCTCTGCCGGGCAGATCAATCTCCAGATTCCCGAGTCGCTCGGCGCCGGGCCGGCGACCCTCGTGATCCAGAACGGCGCGCAGGCGGCCGCCTCGCTGTTCCAACTCGCCGCCGCCGCGCCCGGGATCTTCGCCTCCGTCATGCCCGCGTCGGCCGCGCGCGGCGACGTTCTCACCCTCTACCTCACCGGCGCGGGCAACGTGGCCAACCTCTCGTCGCTGTCGGTCACGGTCGGTGGCGTTGCGGCGAGCGTGAAGTACGCGGGCATCCCTTCGTGGTCGGCGGGTGTCGTGCAGGTGAACTACCAGGTGGCGCAGGCCACGCCCACCGGCGCGCAGCCCGTCATCGTGACGATCGCCGGCGCCGCCAGCCAGGCGGTGAATCTCACGATCCGGTGAACGACGCTTCGACCTGGTTGGTTTATACTGCCAACATGATGAAGAAGCTGGCGATCGTTCCCCTGTTCGTGTTCCTGGCAGCCTGCTCCCGGCAGGGAGCCTCCTCCGCCCCCGCCGCCGACCTGCCGCATGCCACAGTCGTCATGCGCGACGGTACGCGAGTCTCCGGCGCCGTGGCGGCTACCACCCCGAGCGACATCACCATCAATACGGACGACGGCGGAAGCCGCACGATCCCGATGAAGGACGTTCGCCGCGTGGATTACGGCGAGACCCCGACCACCGCGAAATCGGCCCCGCCCGCCACAGCGCCCGGCTCCGGCCCGGCCGCCGGCGGCTCCCCTGAACCCTCCGCTCCTCCCCTGGAACCTACCCATGAGGACCACGAGCACGCCACCGCGGCGCAGGTCACCAGCGTGACCCACGTTCTCGAAATCGGCACCGAAATCCCGGTGCGCACCGAAGAAACAATCGATTCCGGCAAAGCCGCCGAGGGGCAGGTCTTCGCCGCCGAAATCGCCCGCGATGTCAAGGATGCCAGCGGTGCCGTGGTCATCCCGCGCGGATCCAACGCGCAGGTCGTGATCAAGTCCGCCAGCAAGGGGGGCAAGATCCGCGGCGCATCCGATCTGGTGCTGGACATGAAATCGGTATCGATCGACGGCCAGGAATACCGTCTCGACACCGCCGCCATCGCGCAGAAGGGCAGGGAAGGCGTCGGCGTGAATAAGCGGACAGGCGAATTCGCCGGCGGCGGCGCCGCCATCGGGGCCATCATCGGAGCCATCGCCGGAGGCGGAAAAGGCGCCGCCATCGGGGCCGGAGCCGGCGCGGGAGCCGGCGCGCTCGGCCAGGTGCTGACCCGCGGCTCCATCAAGGTCCCCGCCGAGACCATCCTCACCTTCAAGCTCGACGGCGCCCTGAAGGTCGTCCAGGCGCAATAGCAGAGCCGGCCTCCGGACCCGGCAAAATGCGGGCCGGAGGCCTGTGCTACCGCGCTCTCCTACCCGATCAGCCGCCGCAGCAGCGCAATTCCTTCCGCGATATCGCGCAGCCGCTCCTGCTGATTTTCCGCTTCGCGTTCCACGTTCAGCGGACCCGGGAAGCCGATCTCTTTCAGGGTCGCCACGAAGCGCTCGATACCCACCGACCCCTTGCCCAGGGCTCGCTCCGAGCCCAGTGCGCCCGGCTTATCCTTGGGCGGAGGGTCGCCGTCCTTGCAGTGGACGCTGGCCACCAGCGACGCCACTTTGCGCAGCGCTGAAATCGGCTCGTCCGTGCCGTACAGGATCAGGTTCGCCGGATCGAAGTTGATCCGCAGGTTCGCCCGGTCCACGTCCCGGATGAACCCGAGCAGCACCTCCGCCCGCTCCTGTCCTGTTTCCAGCGCGAACGTCTGCCCGTTGGCGGCGGCGTGATCGCAGATCCGCCGCACGACGTCGCGCACCGCCGCGTAATCGGCGTCCGCATGGTCCTCGGGCACGAACCCGACGTGGCAGGCGATGCTCTTGACTCCCAACTGCGCGGCGAAATCGCTCACCGCGAGGGTGCGCCGCTCCCGGTCCTGGCGGGTCGCCCGCGGAATGAAACCCACGGTCCGCTCTACCGTCGGAATGTCCGCGTAGTCCTCGCCGTCATAAGCCGCCACCACCGTCACGACGGTGAACTGCGCGGCATCCAACGCGGCTTTCCAATGCGCGGCAGTCTCCTCGTTCAGGGCCATCGCGCCGGAGACGCCCAACTGTCCCGTGCGCACTCCGAATCCGCGAATCGTGTTGAGATCGTCGCGATCCCCCCAGAACATTACTCCCGGTTCCCACATGCGACCTTTTCTCCATTCCGCGCGCGGGCGTCCAGCACCGCGCGCATCAACTCCACCGCCTGCGCCGATTGTTCCGGCGGACAGCGGTCCGGCGCCTTACCCGCCGCGCAACACTCCACGAAATACGCGACCTCCGCCGCGTACCCGTCCGCCGGCGTCACCGGCAGTTTCCGCTCCGCCTCCGCGAACAGCACCGGCGGCTTGCCCGCCGAGCTGAACTCCACTGTGCCGCGTTCCATCGTGACCCGGTACTCCATGCAGAACGGGTAAGCCGGGGAATCCAGCCACCCGCCTTCCACCCCCACGGTGAACCCGTCGTAGTACAACTGCGCGTCCACCCAGTTGCCCGACCCGGTCGCGGCGATCTCGCGCGGCATGCCGAACAGCCACAGGCAGGCGTCGATGTCGTGAATCAGCAGGTCGAACACACCGCCGCCGCTTTTGGTCGAGTCCTTCAGCCAGCCGCCCCAGCCCGGCTGCGAGCTGCGCCGCTCGAAGGATGCCGACCGCACCGCGCCGAGTCCAGCCATCGCCTCCTTCAGCGCCACGTACTCCGGCAGGAAGCGCAGCACCTGCGCGCACATCAGCAGCCGTCCGGATTCACGCGCCGCGGCGATCATCCGCCGCGCCCCGGCGCCGTCCAGCGCCATCGGCTTCTCCACCAGTACGTGCTTTCCCGCACGCAGCGCCGCGATGGCGGTCTCTTCGTGCAGGAAGGTCGGCAGGCAGATGTCCACCGCCTCGATCTCCGGATCGGCCAGCAGGTCGGGAATGTGACGGTACGGTTTCACGCCGGTGAAATCGAACACCTGTCCCGGACCGCCCAGGTTCCCCTGCACCGAACTCAGGTCTCCGGTCAATTGTTTTTCGACATCGGAACAGACTGCCACCAGCTTCGCGCCCGCCAACTGTGTGAGCGCCCGCACGTGCATGCTGCCCATGAAGCCTAGTCCCAGTACGGCTGTTTTCATAGTGAATCCCTGATCTTACCAGCGAAATGCCGCCGATAGAAAATTTAGATTGGACCCCCCTCGGAAGGGCCTTCTACACTGAAACTGTGCCCGTGATGGAAGGTAAATCCCAAGTCGAATTGCTGCACCAGATCAGCAATATTGTCAGCTCCAATCAGTCGCTGGAGAAAATGCTCCAGCAACTGATCAATCTGGCGGTGGATGTCACCTCCTGCGACGCCTGCCTGGTGTACCTGGTGGACCGGCACCGCAAGGAGATCGTGCTGCGCGGATCGCAGTTGCCGCACGCCAGGGAGATCGGCCACATCCGCATGAAGATGGGCGAAGGCATCACCGGCTGGGTGGCGCAGAACAAGAGCATCGTGGCGCTGGGATCCAACGCCGCCGCCGACGCGCGCTTCAAGAGCTTTCAAAAGTTGCAGGAAGATACGTACGAGGCGTTCCTCTCCGTGCCGCTGGTGAGCGACGGCGAACTGGTCGGCGTCATCAACTTCCACCACAAGGCGCCGCACGCTCACTCGCAGGAAGAAGTCGCGCTGGTCAGCTTCCTGGGCGAGCAGATGGGCGGCGCGCTCGGCAAGGCGGCTCTCGCCGAACGCAGCGAGCGGGCGGCCAAACGCATGGAAGCCCTCGCCGGACTGGCCGAGCAGATCAACGAAAAGAACTACCTCGACCGCATCCTGCAAACCATCGCGGAAATGGTCGCCGACAAGCTCGATTCGCCGGTGTGCAGCATCATGCTGGTGGACGAGGACCGCAAGGAACTCGTGGTTTCGGCCGCGCGCTGCTCGAGCGAAGATTACCTGCACCGCATGCCCATCAAGGTGGATGATTCGCTGATCGGCCGCGTGGTGCGCGAAGGCGCCCCGATCATCATTCCCAACGTGCTCGAGGAGAAGCAGTACCGCTACCCCGAGCTTGCCCGCAAGACCGGTCTGGCGTCGCTGCTTTCGGTGCCCATGATGACACGCGACGTGGCCATCGGGACCATCAACATCTACACGCGCGAGATCCACGAATTCACCGAGGACGAAATCGGTTTCGTGAAGGTTGTGGCCAGCCAGGCGGCCATCGCCATCGATAACGCCCGCCTGATGGCGGAAACGCTCGAGGCCAAGCGCGCGCTGGAGATCCGCAAGATCGTCGAGCGTGCCAAGGGCATCCTGCAGGCCAAATACGGGATCACAGAAGAAGACTCGTATCTAAAGCTCCGCAACGAGAGCCGCCGCCTGCGCCGCCCGATGCGCGAACTCGCCGAAGCCATCATCCTCGCCGACGAACTCGAAAAGCAGCGCTCCACTCCCGCCAGACCCGAGTAATTCGTCCGCACAGCCCCGAAGCATTATCCGTGTGAATCCGCTGCCAAAACCCATGGCCGGACCGCGGAACGCACACAAAAAAGCCGGCCTCCCTCCTGCTGGAGGAAAGCCGGCTTTGACAGGGTCGCGCCGGATCAGAAGAACAACCGGACACCCAACTGCATCATCCTGGCGAAGTTCACCTGCGAGGTGATCCGCCCGAACGACCCCGATCCATACGACACGTTGGGAGCCGCGAACATGGGCGTATTGAATGCGTTCAAGGCCTCCGCCCGGAACTGCCCTTTGAACTTCTCCATGATGCTGAAGCTCTTGAACAGGGACAGGTCCCAGTTCGCCTGTCCGGGGCCGCGCATCCCGAGTGTCCGCGAGACGTTGCCGAACGCATACCGCGGTGTCGTCGTGAAGGCGGCTGCGTTGATGTAGTTGCTCAGCCGGTCTTCGAGCGCCCCGCTGGTCGCGGCCGAAACGCCCGTCGCCATCGGGCGCTGGCTCGCATACCCGAACACCGAATTGTTGTTGGTCGCCTGCGTGATCTGTAGCGGGAATCCGGACTGGTAGACCGAGATCGCGTTGATGCTCCATCCGCCGGCCAGGGCATCCATCGCGCGCCCGGTCAGCATCTTCTTCCCATTGCCGAAGGGCAGCTCATACGTGAACCCGGTGGACCACCGCAGCGGGCTGTCCACGTTCGACAGGCTGTACTCGCTCGCCATATCGTAGGGATTCTGCGGGCCCGCCGCGCCGCCGTTGAGGAAGTTCCCGGCGCCGCCCGAACTCGCGTCGTAGTTGCGCGACCACGTGAAGGTCGAGAGGAAGGTCAGCCCGGCGCTCATCCGCTTCTGCGCCTTCGCCACCAGCGAATCGTAGCGCGCGTGGCTCTGGTCGCTGAACATGTAGTTGATGGCGCCGAACGTGGGAAACGGCAGCAGCAACTGTACCTGGCTCACCGTGGCTCCGCCGATCACGCCCGCGCCGCCGTGCCCGTAGAACGGATTTGCCACCGTCGCGGTCAGCGACGAGCCCTGCGAAAGCAGCGCCGGATTCAGGGCGTTGATGTTGATGTTCGCCGTCGACTGCGTCAGGTGGGACGAGTGCGACCCCACGTACCCCACCTCGATCGCCACGCCGAACGGCAACTGCCGCTGCACGTCGATGGAGTACTGTTGCACGCGCGGCGATTTCGAATTCGGATCGATGATCGAGAGCGCCTGCCCGATTCCCGTCAGGTCGCCCAGCGTGCTCCCGGTGGGCCGCGCCACGCCGCCCGGGAAGGGATTCGTCAGCGAATTCGCGGGCGTGGCGTTGCCGTCGTTGGATGCCACGTAGCTCGAAGTAGCCGTGTAGCCAGGGGGGTTGTAGGGCGCGCCGATCGCGAACTGCGGCGCCCAGAAGAGTCCGTAGCCGCCGCGAATCGTGGTATTCGGCGTCACCTGCCATGCCACGCCCACGCGCGGTGCGAACTTGTTCATGTTCGGATTGCCCACATGAATCCCGTTGCCGTTCACCCCGGCGAACTCCACTACGCCCTTCGGCAGGATGCCGCTCACGTTGGCCGCCAGAGGATTCACCGTCCGCGTGTCGAAGCCCACAACCAGGTGGTTGGCGCTCTCCTGCAGACCGTACTCGCGCTCCCAGCGCAGCCCCAGGTTCACGGTAAGGGAGCGCGTGATGCGGATATCGTCCTGGAAGTACGCGCCGTAGTAATCGGCGAACTCGACCAGTTTCGTCGGCAGGTAGCCGGTGCCCGCCGCCGGCGCGCCCAGCAGCATGTCCGCGAGGTCCGCGCCGCTGGCGCCGGCCGAACTCAAGGGCGTGGATCGCGTGAAGACTCCGTTAAACGTGAACGCGCCGGCCGAGTTGGAAAAGTCGTTGCCGTCCGCGTGGATGCGCCGGTAGTCGAAGCCGCCTTTCAGGCTGTGCCTGCCTTGGTACCTGGCAATGCCCGCAGAAAAGTTCTTCGAGTCATGCACGTAGAACGAATTGCTGTTCGTCCCCAGGCTGTACTGCGACGTCATCGAGACATTGGGGAACGTCGGCGATGCCACGCTCGCGATAAACGACGGATCGAACCCGAGACTCGCCAGGTTGTAACCCTGGCTCACCTGGTAGCTGTAGTTCGGGAAGCGGTTGAACCCGTACCGCACCGTCATCACGGTAGTCGGCGAGATGGTCAGGATGTTGTTGAACTGCGTCGCGTCCACCCGGCGCTGCAAGCGCCACTGGTCGGGGGAGGAGACGGTCGGGAACCACGTGTTGCCGGGTTCCAGCGAGAAGTAGCGCACGTAGCTCAGGCTTGCGCGCCAGAAGCGCGTGAGTTCATGGTCCAGTTTCGCCGTCTTCTGCGACGCGCGCGATGCCAACATCGCTGCCGTCGTCAGGTTCGGCGCGCCGTAGTACGCCGCGGTCGTCTGCGGGAGCACGTAGGTTGCCGCCATCGCCGCGCCCACCCGGTTGATGCGGCCGGCCGGAATCACATTGCCCGCGAACGGCTGCCGCGTGCAGTTTCCGCCCGAGCACACCGTGGTCAATGGGTCGTAGATGATGTTGAGCCCGCCGCTCTTGGCGAGGCTCTTCGAAAAGTCGCCGCTGCGTTCGAGCGCCGTCGGGGTGCTGAACTGGCTCGAGTTCGACTGCGTATCGTCGTACCCTTCCCACGCCAGCCAGAAGAACGTCTTATTCTTGCCGTTATACAGCTTCGGCACCCGCACCACGCCGCCGAAACTCGCGCCGAACGTGCGGTTCGGCTGGTCCGGCAGTCCGATTCCCGCGGCGTTGTTGAAGAAGTTGTTGGCCGCCCAACTGGTTTGCCGCATGCTCCCGAAGAGGCTGCCGTGGTACTCGTTGGTGCCCGATTTCAGGTAGGTGTTGAACATGCCGCCGCCGGTCCGCGCCATCTCCGCGTCGTAGGTGTTCGACTGCACCTTCACTTCCTGCACCGCCTCCAGCGTCGGGATGATCATCGCCCGGTTGGCCGCGTCCGTGATCGGAATGCCGTCCAGCAGGTAGTTGTTCCCGCGCACGGGACCGCCCGCGATCGTGATCTGCGAAGATCCGCTCTGGTCCTGCATGCGGTTGTAGTGCGGATCGCCGACCGGCGTCACGTTCTGCGCCAGCTTGGACATCATGAAGGGATTGCGCCCCAGGTTCGGCAGGTCGATCAGTTGCTGGTGGTCCAGCACCTGCCCCTGCGAGGCGTTCGACGCTTCGATCAGCGGAACCTCCTCGGTGACCTGCACGCTCTCGCTCACCGCGCCGACTTCCATCTTCAGGTCGAGCGAGACGAACTGCTGGGTGGCGACGATCACGTGCTGACGGTCGATCTTCTTGAACCCGGGTGCCTCCACGGAGATCGTGTAGGTCGCCGGCACCACCTGCGCGAAGCTGTAGGCGCCCTCCGAATTGGACAGGGTGGCGCGGACGGCGCCGCTCGCTTCGTCGGTCAGCGATACCTTGGCGGTGGCGATCGCCGCTCCGCCGGGATCCACGACCGCTCCCCGCACCCCGCCCAGATATGACTGCGCCCAGAGCGACGCGCTTACGGACAACAATACCCCTATAGCGATGTGCAGCTTCATGATTGACTCCTCTTTTTTGAAGTGACCCCGACCCCTCGGGGCATCCCGTTACGGAACCTGCAAATCCGGAATCCCCTGCTCCGGACGAATCCACCGAACCCATGCGTAGCGCGCCACGTACACGGCGCATCCGATCGCCACCGCCAGCACCGCGTTCACCGCCAGCACCCCGAAGGCGGTGATCAGAAACGCGGCGGCGTCCGTGCGGCTCATCTTCGCCAGGCGACGCCAGGCGCTCCAGTCCAGGAGGCACAAGCCCATCCACGCGGTCACGCCCGCGAGCGCGGGCAGCGGGATCCGGGCCACCAATCCCGCGCCGAACCAGAGCATCGCAGCCAGGAAGACGGCGTGCGAGATATTCGCCAGCCGGGTGCTTCCGCCGCAGCGCACTACCGCCAGGCTGCGCGCGGGAATCCCGACGCTCAAGGGAGCGCCGAACATGCCGGCGAAGACGTTGGCGATGCCGTAAGCCCCCAGTTCGGCGTCGGCGTCGGAGATCCGCATCCGGCGATGCCGGCCGCGGAAGTGCTCCACCACGCGCGAGGTGATCAAGATATTGACGCTCGAAACGAACGCGAGGCCGAAGGCCGAAGGCAGCACCGTCAGCACGTCCTGCGGCCGCCAGGAGAATCCCACGAACGGCGGCAGCGTCGCCGGCAGTTGTCCGATCTCTTTTTCGTGCACACCGAGCACCCGCGCGATCACGGCCGCCGCCAGTACTCCCAATAGCGGCGCCGGCGCTTTTGGCGACCAGCGCGCAGTCAGCGTCGCCCCCACGATCACTGCCAACCCCAGCAGCAGCGGCACCGCGCGCGTGTCGCCCGCGTGTTGCATTACCGCGGCCAGTTGCCCCAGGGTCGATCCGGCCGAATGCGTCGCCGGCGACTCCACTCCCAGAATGACGTCCAGTTGCGACACGAGCATCATCCCGCCGATCCCGCACGAAAAGCCTGTGACCACGGCGTGCGGCACCTTCGAGATGTGGCGGCCGAGCCGGATCACGCAGAACCCCATCATGATCACGCTGGCCACGATCGAAACTTTCGCGGCGCCGCCGACGCCCTGTCCCCGCACCGCCAGGGCGATGAAGGGAACGGTCGCGCTCGCCGTGCCCCCGATCAGCACCGGGTTGCGCCCGAGCAACGCGATCACCGGCGCCGTCAGGATGGACGTGAACACGCCCAGCACCGGCGGCAGGCCCATCAGCGAGGCCATGGCAAGACCGTAGGGCAGCGCGATCAGTGCCGCGATCACGCCGCCCGAACAGTCCCCAACGAAGCCGGCCCACCCATAACCGGCTCCCCTCCGCAATAGTTTCCGTGCGGCCAGTGTCAAGCCATCACCTTGAGGAACGCCGTCTTGAACTTGTTCATCTCCTCCTGCGTGCCGATGGAGACGCGGACGAACGTCGGCCAGCTCGGCCACACGCGACCGATATAGACCTTCTCCTTTTGCATCGCCTCGATGACTTCCCTGCCGGGCCGCTTCACGTTCACCATGAACTTGTTCGACACGCTCGGCACGTACTCGAACTTGTGCGAGTCCAGGAAGCTGAAGACGTCGGCCCGCACCCCGGCGATGATCTTGCGCCGCTCCGGCACCAGCGTCTTCGATTTCAGGCTCGCGGTGGCGCCCGCCATCCCGGTGGAAGGCAGCGCGCCCGCCGTGTAGTGCGAGATCTTCTTGAGCAGGTCCGGCCGCCCGATGGCCGCGCCCGCCCTGAGTCCGGCCATGCCGTAGATCTTCGAGAAGGTGCGCAGCACCACGAGGTCCTTGTCCCTGGCCACCAGGTCGGTGCACATCGGCGCCCCGGCGATGTGGATGTAAGCTTCGTCCAGGAGCAGGATGCTGCCAGCCGGTTTGTTCGCCAGCAGCCACTCGATGTCTTCGCGCGGCGTCAGCGTACCGGTCGGGTTGTTTGGATTGCACACGTAGATCAGCCCGGCGTCCGGACTCGCCGCCGCCATCGCCTTCACATCGTGCGCGTAGGTCCGGGTGAGAGGCACGCGGATGACTTTCGAGCCGACGAACTGCGCCGCGCGTTCTCCGGCTTCATACCCCGGGTCCGCGGTCACGAAGGGCCGGGTGGGGGAGGTGAACGCCAGTACCGCCTGATGCAGGGGCGCGCTCGAACCGGCCCACGGCTGCACGTACGTGCTCTTGAGCCCTTCCTGTTCGGCCAGAACCTCCTGCATGCCGAAGGTTTCCTCGTACATGTATCGTCCGCCTTTGGCGGCCACGGCGTGGATCGCTTCCAGCGCCTCGGGACACGGCCCCAGCGGGTTCTCGTTGGCGTTGATTTTGACCGCGTCCGGCGGCATGTTGCGGACGGCGGAAAGCTGCGCCATCGCGGGCTCGTTGTAGAAGGGCAGCGCCGCCCCAGCGCTCAGCATGGCGGCGATGCGTCCGAAGGAGCGGCGCGAAAAGCCGCGTCGGATCAGGTCCTGCTTCAAATGCTCGTTGAGCTGGAAGGTCATTTCAGCACCCCTCGCGATTTCTAAATCAGGTTGTGGTGGATTTCCAGGGATCGTTCGCCCGTCCGGCAGCAAAGCCGTTTTGTGGTGTGCCGTACGCCGGCACCGCTCGTCACCGGGAGCGAACGCCGCGCCCGGAGGCGCGGTGGAAAGATGTCAGAAGAAGTTTACCAGGAAGGTTCCGTACCGTCGAATCGATTTTCTTTATCGGAGTTATGGCGCGGGCGCCCGGCCCGAATCAATCCAGTTTCTTGTGGAAGCGCACGGCGCTCAACCCCACGACAGCCATTCCGTACGCCGCCAGGGCCGCCATTTGCGGCCACAACACACTCGCGCCCGAGCCCTTCAAGAAGATGCCGCGCACGATCTCGATGAAGTAGCGGACCGGGTTCAGGTACGTGAGCCACTGCACCACCTCCGGCATGTTGCGGATCGGGAACGCGAAGCCGCTGAGCATGAACGCGGGCATGGAGAAGAAGAAGGAGGACATCATCGCCTGCTGCTGTGTGTGCGAAATCGTGGAGATGAACAGCCCCGCTCCCAGCGTGGTCATCAGGAACAGCGACGCGCAGCCGAGCAACAGCAGGAAACTGCCGTGCAGGGGAACGTGAAATACCAGCATCGCCGCCGCCGTGACCATGGCCGTATCCACCAGCCCGACCAGCGCGAACGGCAGCGTCTTGCCGAGCATCAGCTCGATCGGCCGCACGGGCGTTACCATGAGCTGCTCCATGGTGCCGATCTCCTTTTCGCGGACGATGGCCAGCGAGGTCAGCATGAGCGTGACCATCATGATGATGTTGGCGATCACGCCGGGCACGAAGTAGTTGCGGCTGTACAGATCGGGATTGAACCAGACGCGGCTCGCCGCCTGAATGTCGGGCGCCGCCACGTTGACGGGCGACTTCGCCCCGCGCTGCATCACCATCACGCTTTGCCGGAGCGCAAGTTGTTCCGCGGAAAAGTCCGCGATCACGCCGCCCGCGTAATTGGACACGATGGACGCGGTGTTGGAGTTGCTGCCGTCCACCAGCACCTGCACCTGCGGCGTGCGCCCGCGCGCCAGATCGCGAGCGAAGCCGGGCAGTACCCCGACCACGGCCTGCGCGTCGCCGCGGTCCAGCAGGGCCTGCACCTGCTCCTCGTTCTCCGGCGTGGCCACGATCTCGAAGCGCCCCGAACCGGTAAAGCGGTCACGCAATTCGCGGCTCACCGGTGTGCCGTCCAGGTCCATCCACGCGATGCGGGCGCGGTCCACGTCCAGATTCACCGCGAAACCGAACACCACCAGTTGCACCATCGGGGGCACGAACAGCAGCACGCGCATGCGCGGCTCGCGCAGTGCCTGAAGGAACTCTTTGCGCAGAATGACTCGAATCCGTTCCCACATATGAGTTATGCCAGTTTTTTATTGAGCTTGCGTGTCGCCATGGCGAAGATGACCGCCGCGTACAGCACCAGGAATCCGAACTCGCCCCACAATACCTGCATCCCGACACCCTTGAGGAAGATTCCCTGCAGGATCGTCACCACGTAGCGCGCCGGGACGATGTGCGTGATCACCTGAATCACCCACGGCATGTTCCCGATGGAGTAGATGAACCCGGACAGCAGCAGCGCCGGCAGAAACGAACTGAGAATGCCCATCTGGTAGGCCTCCACCTGTGTTCGGGCGACCGACGAAATGAAGATTCCCCAAAACAGCGCGCCCACCAGGAAGATGCACACCGCCAGCGTGAGCAGAAAGAGGCTCCCGCGCAGCGGCACCTGGAACACGAATACGCCCACGAGCACCGCGATCGCCGAATCCGCCAGCCCGACGGCGAAATACGCCAGCATCTTGCCAAGCACCATCTCGGCCGGACGCAGCGGCGTGGAGAGGATCTGTTCCATCGTGCCCATCTCGCGCTCGCGCGCGATGGTCAGCGACGTAAGCAGGGCCGCGATGATCTGGAGGATCACCGCGATCAGTCCAGGCACCACGTAGTTCTTCGATTCGAGTGAACTGTTGTACCAGACTCGCAGGCGCGCATCCACCGGCGGCGCG
Source organism: Acidobacteriota bacterium (assembly GCA_018268835.1). Lineage (GTDB taxonomy): Bacteria > Acidobacteriota > Terriglobia > Bryobacterales > Bryobacteraceae > Solibacter. Next base: position 43,546 of record JAFDVU010000041.1, read on the forward strand.
AGCGACTGGCCGCCTCGCTGGTTGAGGGCGGCGGAACGCTTCTGCAGCGCGTAATCGCGCATGAGCGATTCCGCGTATCCAAGCGCGATCCCCGCGGTGTTGGAATCGCTGCCGTCGAGCAGAATCTGCACCTGCGCCTTGCCGCCGCCCGCCACCGTTTCGCCGTAACGCTGGGGAATCACCACCGCCATCAGGATGCGGCTGCGGTCGATCCCTTGCTCGATCGCCGAATAATCGTTCACCGAGCCCAGCACGTTGAAGAAGCGCGACCCGCTGAAGCGGCGGATGAGTTCGCGGCTTTGCGGCGAGCCGTCCTGGTCGTAGACGAGGGTGGGGATGCGGTCCACGTCCAGGCTCAACGCAAAACCGAAGAGGAGCAGCATCAGCACCGGGACGGCGAGCGCCATCGCCAGGCTGCGCGAATCGCGCGTGATGTGGTGCACTTCCTTGATGCAGACCGCCCGCAGTCTCCGGTAGTTCATGCGGTTGCGCCCCCTCGTTCTTCGGCCTCGATCATGGCGACGAACACGTCTTCCATCGACGGCACGATCTGCTCCAGCTTGCGGATCTCGATTCCCTTTGCGCCCAGGCGTTCGCGGATGCGCGCCTCGCCGGCAGCGGCTTCGTCCACCGTGACGTGCAGACCGCCGCCGAATACGGCCACGTCGCCGATGCCCTGGGCGCCTTCGAGCGCGCGCATG
>JAFDVU010000042.1 GCA_018268835.1 Acidobacteriota bacterium
GACTTTTCGCCGGCCATCACGCTGGTGACGTAGATCTTGGGGAAAATGCCCTGCTGCCGGAAGGCGTCGGAAAGCAGCATACCGTTGCGGACGTCGTCGCGCACGGCCTTGATGTAGGGCCCGAGCTTGGGGTCGGTGAGCCGTTCGGCCAGCAGGTCCAGGCCCTTGAGGATCGGCAGTCCGGCGCGGATGAGCGTCACGAACTGCTGGTTGAAGATCAGGAACTTCTCCAGGTTCAGCTTCTTACGGCCGAGCAGCGAGCTTGCCGAGGCGGCGCCGCGGCCCTTGATGGAATAGATCAGGAAGCCCTGCGACGAGTACCGCTCGCGCAGTTCCTTCTCGCTCGCGGCGGTGGCCACCTGTTGGTGGATCTGGCCGCGGCCATCGGCGTATTTGAGTACGAACTCCGCCATGGCTAGGGCGTATCCTCCACCAGTTTCGCGCCCGGCGGCACCTGGAATTTGAACAACTTATCGTCCAGCGGGGGATCCACTTTTTCGTCGTCGAAGCGGAATTCGATGACCGAATGGTCGTAGCCCACCACCTTCACCATCTGGATGCGGTGATCCGGCTGGACCACGAACTCCACGGTCGAATACGGCAGATTATCGGTCACCGGCTCGGCCGTGATGCGCTTCCCGGACCCCTCGGCGACCGCCTTGATATTGCGGAACTCCTTCTGGAAGTGTAACTTGCCCAGCAGGAAGGCAAGAGGCGCGCGCATGTCGTCGCTGGCCTTGAGCTTCATTTTTTCCACCTGGTTATCGTCCGGCGTGAACAGCCACAGGTTCTTGCCGTCGCTGACGAAGAGCTTCCCCTTAGGCTGCGAATACTCCCAGCGCATCCGTCCCGGCTTGCGCAGCCTGAGGATCCCGCTTTCGCTCCGCCGGGGCCGCCCTTGCGGCGTATAGTCCTCATGGAAAACGACTTGCAGTGTCTTGGCTTGGTTGTAACGGGCCTCGACTCCCTTCAGCAGGTTGTCCAGTTCGGGGTCCGCGCCAAATGCCGACACCGCGAGTAGCGCCAAAAGAGGGCAAATCCGGCTCACAAACATTTAGACGCAGGGACGCCGCCAAGCGTGCAACGGACTACATCACCTGCACGGTGACCCCGGATTGCGTCGGCTTCCCGCCGATGGTCACCACGATCGGGTAAATACCCGGTGCCATCCCCTTGGGCACCGTCACGTTCAGTTGCAGGACGCCGGAGACCACGCCGGGCGCCTCCCCCGCGAAACTGAAATCGGCCGGTTGTCCGCCGAGCATCACGCTCACCGGCAGTGCCGGCGCCGGAGTCAGCGGCGGGGTCGCGCTCACGGTGGTGACCTTCCCGGTCACCCCGGCAGGGATGGTCTGGCCTTCCCCGGTCAGGTACAGGGTCACGAAGCCCGGTCCGGACAACGCCGCCGCCGGACCGGTCCCCGAGGCGTTCGCGGTGAAAATGCCGGGCAGGGCGGCGACCACCGGCACCTGCACGGTATTGGACGCCTGTCCGTTCCACACCACCTGGACCGCGGCGGTTGCGGCCCCGGCGAGTTCGTAGGGCGCGACCGCGGCCAGTTGTCCCGGCGTGGTGAACACCAGCGGCGCCGCCATCCCGTTGAACAGCACCTGCACGCCGTTCAGCGTGGTGGCGACGTTGCCCGAATCGTCCAGCGCCAGTCCGGCCAGCCCGGCGGGCGCCAGTCCGGAACCGAACAGCGTCACCATTTCGCCGGGCGCGATGCCGCCCTCCTGGTACCCGGCGGCGTTCATCACCCTGGCGATCGCCGGACTCGCGGGCAGCACCGTCAGCGCCACCGCGATGGCGGCCGTCCCCGTGGTGGTTCCGGCGCCGCTGACCGTGATCGTGGCGTTGTAGGTGCCGGGCGCGAGCCCGCCCGGCGCGATCGATACCGCGAGGTAGTTCGGCGTCCTGCCGGCCAGGGGCGTCACCTGCAGCCAGGAGCCCCCGGTCACCTGCACGGTGAAGTTCGGATTGGAGCCGCCGCCGGTGACCTGCACGTTCAGCGGGATCGGCGCCGTGCCTCCCACCCGGTAGGAGAAAGAGAGGCTGCCCGAGGACACCGCGATCACCGGCGCGGGGTGCACCGTCAGCCCCACCGGCACGCTGAGCGTCGCCGCTTGCGACAGCGGCGTGACGATGACGCTGCCGCCGTAGTAGCCGGGAGCGAGGGCTTCCCACCCGAAAACCCCGACCGTGATCGCGCCGTTGGGCGTAGTCTGCCGGTTCACCTGGACCTGCAGCCAGTTGCCCGTCTGCACGATGGCGGAGGCGGAGAACGAAACCGCCACCCCGTTGGCGGAGTTGACCACAACCTGCTTGGGCACGCACACTTCGCCGAGCGTACAGTCGAAGCTCAGCGCCGCCGGCGACACCGTCAGGTTCGATTGCGCCTGCACGGTGAGAGAGACCGGCACCGTGACGCTGGAACTGCCTATTGTGAAGATCAGGGATGCCTGGTACGTCCCCGCCACCAGGCCCGCCGGCGTCACCGTGACGGTCACCGTGTAGCTGCCGGCCGCGCCCGCGATCGCGGTCTGGAGCCACGGCGGAAGCGTTCCCGCGGGCGGCTGGACGGCGAGCGGCGGTGCCGTCGGCCCGGTCACCGTCACCGGCTGCGACTGCGCCGGCCCGCCGAATACGCTGGTGAAACTCAGCGCCGCCGGGCTCACCGCGAGCACCGGCGGCGGCGTGACCACGCCGGTGATCGTCAGGTTCACCGTGATGGTGCCGGTGTTGCCGTCCGAATCGGTGATATTGACCGTACCCTGGTACACGCCGTTGCCCAGGCGTTCGATGGGCACGGTGGTCAACAGGTACGCGCCCAGCGAAAGGTCCGCCGCGCTGGAAGCGTAAGCGGAGTTGACCAGCAGCCAGCCGGTATCGCTGTTGGCCACAGCGCTGTAGGATGAGGCGCCCGTCGCACTGGTCAGCGCCACGGTCGCGGAGGGATAGTTGTGGCTGCCGGAGACGTAAGACCAGTTGACCACCGGCGGATTTGCCGTCACGCCGGCGGCGTACGCCGAAACCGCCGTAGCCAGGAGGATCGCCAGTCGCATCGCAGCAGGAAACGCGCGGGGGAAGAGCCGGCGCCCTTCCCCGCGCCGGTCGGCTTACTGGATCGAAACCGTCACCGTGTTCTGGCTCTGGTTGCCGCCGATGGATACGATCACCGGCTGCGCGCCGCTGGCCACGCCGGGCGGTACGACCACGTTGAGTTGCATGACGCCGGAAACAAAGCCCGGCGCCTCACCGGCAAACGTGTAGTTCGCCGGCTGCCCGCCGATGGTGACACCGATGGGCAGCAGCGGGGCCGGAGTCAGAGGCGGGGTCGCGCTCACGGTGGTGACCTTGCCGGTCACGCCCGCCGGCGCCGTCTGGCCTTCTCCGGTGAGGTAGATCACGATCGTGTCCCCTCGCGCCGCCGGATTGGAAGGCGCATTGACGCTGCCGTTCTGATTGAGAATCGCTCCCGGACCCGAGCCGGACGCGTTTTGCGTGAACAAGCCGGGCACCGTGGTGGCGACATTGACCGCAACACCGTTGGAGGTCTGGCCCAGGAACCGGACCAGCACGTTGGCGTTGGCGAACTGCGCGATCTCGTACGGCACGACCGCCGAGACCTGCGTGTTGGAAACGTAGATCAAAGGCGCGGAGTAGCCGTTGATCTGCACCTGCGCGCCGCCCAACGTGGTGGCGACCTTACCCGAGCTGTCCAGTTGCAGGCCCGCTGCCGTAGCCGGTCCGATGTCGGTACCGAACAGCGTGATGATCTCGCCCGGCGAGATCACGCCCTGCACGTAGCTGGCCGCGTTGGTCACCTTGGTGACGGTGGGCAACGGAGCCGTCACGGTCAGGGTCACGTTGACAACCGTGGAACCCGTCGCGGTACCGCTGCCGGCCACCGTAACCGTGCCGTTGTACGTGCCCGCCGCGGTGATCTTGGTGGGATCGATCGAGACGCTGAGCGGTACGGTGCCGGTAGCCGCGGTGGTGCCCGACGCGGGCGATACCGCGAGCCAGTTTCCGGTGCTGGCCGCAACCGCCGTGAAGGCCAGCGCCCCGCCGTTGCCCGAAACCGCGAGTTGCTGCGCCGCTGGAGCACTCTGGCCCGCGCGATAGTTGAACGTCAGGCTGGTGGGCGAAGCCGAAATGCCGGGCGCGGTCAACGTCAGGGTGACCGGAACATTCACCACGGTCCCGCCCGTGGGCGCGATCGCGAGATTCCCCTGATACGTTCCGCCGGCCAGATTGGCCACCTGCACGCTCACTACAAGCTGGTTGAGCGGAGTGGTCTGCACCGCATTTCCGGCGGAGGTGAACAGCCAGTTGCCGCCCGAAGTCGTGGTCGGGGTAACCGTGAACGAGACCCCGGCCGAGCCGCTCGCGCTGGTGACGGCAAGCGTCTGTATCGCCGGATTACCCTGGTCTTTCTGCGCGCTGAACGTCAGGCTGGTGGGCGATACCGTCACGTTGCCCGAAGCGCCGCCGCCACCGCCACCGCTGGTGACGGTCAGGGTGACCGGGAAATTCTGTGTCGTGCCGGAGCCGGACGTGAAGGTCAGGGTGCCGGTATACGTTCCCGCCGCCAGGCCCGCCGCCGCCGCGCTGACCGTGATGTTGTTCGGCGTGCTGCCCCCCGCCGGACTCACCGTGAGCCAGTTCTGGTTGCTGGTGATGGAGAAGGTGGTGGTCGTGTTCGCCGAGATCGCAATCTGCTGCGAGGTCGGACTGCTGCCCGTCGCCGCGCTGAACGCCAGCGAACTCGGCGAGAAGGTGAACGGACCGGTTCCGCCCCCGCCTCCCACGCCGTTGTCGATCACCAGGACCACCGGTACCGTAATCGACCCCAGTCCGGAGGGCGCAATCGTCACGGTGCTGCTGTATACGCCGCCGGTCAGCCCCTTCGGATCGGCCGAAATCACGATGTACTTGGGCGTGGCGATCACCGAAATCCACGATGCATTCGCCGTCCAGGCGTTGGACACATCCAGCGCGTTGTTCAGCGTGCCGTCGGCCGTGGAGAACTGCACGACCGAACCATTCGGTGCTGTGGCCGCGCCGCCGCTCTGCGCATAGAAGATCACGCTGCCGGGTCGCGCCGTGAGGACCGCCGCTGAGGTCACCGCCACGTTCACCGTGACGGTCTGCGTGCCGCCGGGCGTGGCAATCAGGATGGTACCGGTGTAGGTTCCCACCCCCAGGGTGGACGGATCCACGATGATCGTGGGCTGCGCCGGCAGGGACGTGCCGCTGGCCGGACTCAGCGAGATCCAGCCGCTGCCCTGCTGGTACGTGACACTGCTGCTCCAGTTCCCCGAGGGCCCGGTGATCACGATGTCCGGACGGCTGATGAAGCCGGTGGAGGTACCCGCCTGCCAGTAAAGCTGGACCGTCGAGGGCGACACGGCGCTGGTCCCGCCGGAGCTTCCGCCGCTGCCTACCGTCAGCGTGACCCCTACCGACTGCGACTGGCTGCCCACCGTCACCGTGATGTTTCCGCTATAGGTTCCGCTGGCCAGGTTGGTCGGGATGATGCCCACGGCCACGGACCCGGCCGTATTCGAAACCAGTGAGGAACTGCCGGCGGTCGCCGTCAGCCAGCCGCCCGTGGAGGAGGCTGTCGCGGTAAACGCTCCGCCCGTGGTACTGATCACGCTCAGGTTGGCCGTCTGCTGTCCGCCGCCCACCGCCGAACTGAACGCCAGCGACGACGGCGTCACCGTGAGGCCGCTGGAGGTTCCGCCGTTCACCGACAGGTTGACCGTGATACTGGCCGTGTTGCCATAGGTGTCACTGAGGTTGAGAGTGGTACTGTATGAGCCCGTCGTCAGGCCCTGCACCGAAGAACTCAGTGCCAGGGTAATCGTCGAGTTCGGGACAACCGCTACCTCGAAGAAACTGCCATTGACCGATAGCCAGGCGGCGGTGGACGGCCACGTCACCTTGACCGAAGGCGCACCCGAATTATCCGTGACCGTGACGGACTGGCTCGCCGACGGTGTGCTGCCGGTCGTGTAGTTCAGGCTGACGGTGGATGGAGCGACGCTCATGATGCCGCCGGAGCCCGAACTGCCCACACTGAAGGTTACCGATACGGTGGCCGCGGCTCCCGAAGTCGGGGTAATCGTGATCGTCGCGTTACAGAGACCGGCGGAAAGTCCGTAAGGGTTTGCCGCGATATTCAGCGTTGCCGGCGCACCGCTGGTGATCGAACTGATATTCAGACTCGCGGTGAGCCACTGCTGGCTGGTGCAACTGGTGAGGGTGCTCGACACCGTGAGGCCGATACTGGACGAGCTACTCGTGGAGATCGTGATGCTGTTGTCGTAAACCGTGCTACCGTTCACCGGCGTGGTAAGCGTGCTGATGGTGTTGCTCAGCGTGATGCCGGTGCCGCCGCCCCCGCCGCCACCACCCGAACCGCCGCCCGCCGTGTAGGTAACCGTAATGGTGGCTGGCGCCACCCCGGCGCCCGAGAGCGTGACGGTCGCGGTGTAAGTGTTCCCCGCCGTCAGGCCGGCTGTCTGATTGAGCTGCAGTCCGAGCAGCGCCGGCGTGGTTTGCGCTCCTCCCGGCGACACCGTGAGCCAGACGCCGTTGCCCCCGTCACTGGCATAGGTGGTCGCCGTTGTAAACGTGATCGCCGCCCCGGTACTGTTCACGTTCACAGCCCCGTTCTGGTTGAGGTTGACCGTGGTGGCACTGAGCGAGAAGGCCGTCTGCGACCAGCCAGGCGCTGCCAGAACCCCAGCCAGCGCAACGATAAGAAGTAGATTCAGCTTGAAAGATTTCTGAGTAGCGTCCATGTTATTTCCTCGGCCAAAACGATCATACAACATCGATTGTCCTTAAAACAGACAACTCGATCTGTTTCAATGATGGAAAGCGGGCGAGAGCGGGACGCGGTTATCCCGATGGTATCGCTATTTCAGGATTTTGAAAAGGTTGCTGTAGTCGTCTGTCCACAATCGCACACTCTTTTTCGAATCGAGCGGGCTGGAATTCGATAATTCTTCCTGCGTAAATCCCGTGGCCGGATTCGCAATCAGCACCCAGGTCGCGCCGAAAACGTCCTGCGTCTCGTCATCCTCCGTATCCACCACGCGCCCGGCTTTGTGCAGCACACTGGCCTCCCCCTGCAACACCGGTTCCAGATCCAGGTATCGATTGGAGATATGGACGGCCAGGATTCCATCCGGTTTCAAGTGACGGAAATACAGTTCCATGGCCTCGCGGGTGAGCAGGTGCACCGGAATCGAGTCGCTCGAAAACGCGTCCACCGCGAGCACATCGAAATTCTGCGGCTGCTCCCGTTCGAGCGAGAGGCGCGCGTCCCCCATGGCCACGTCCAGCTTCGCCTTGCAGTCGGGGACGAAGTAGAATTGGGTGCGCGCGATGTTCAGTACCAGCGGGTTGATCTCGTAATAGCGGATATAGTCGCCCAGCCGGCCGTAAGTCGCGACCGTGCCCGTGCCCAACCCGATAACCCCGATCCGCACCGCTCCGTTGCGCTGCTTTTCGCGAATGGCGATGCCCACCCCGGTGTTCGGTCCGTAGTAAGTCGTGGCCAGGTGCCGCCGCGCCGGGCTGAGATACTCCTCGCCGTGATTGATGGTGCCGTGGGTCAGGGTGCGGGTGGCGTCCAGCGCGTCCGGCGAGCCGTTATCGCGCACGCGCAGTCCGCCGTAGAAATTGCGCACCACCACGCGGTAACCGTGGGAGGTCTGCCGGACCTCGTTGGCCACGTAACCCACCAGCAGGAGCACCAGGACCTCGCTCAGCACCGCCGGTACCTTCACGCTGCTGCGCACCCATCCCGGTCCGCCGCGCAGAATCGTCGCCGCGATCAGCCCCGCCAGCAGGAAGGCGCCCATCATGATGCCGTTGCGCACGTTGTCCTCCGGGCTCCAGTCGCGCGCCGCGTAATCCCAGATCCCGGTCCAGGCGAACCCGAGCAGCGCCAGCGCCACCGCGGCGATCACCAGGCGCGGCGGCGAGAGCAGTTCCGCCAGGAACCCCCAGTCCGGATTGGCGCGCAGCGCGATGAGCACAATCACGCCGCACACCGCCAGTCCGAGCGGCATTTCGTAAAACGAGTTGAAAAAGTGCGGCGCGATCAGCCCCACCAGCACGCCGCCCAGCGCGCCGCCGGCGGAAATCATCAGGTAGAAGTGGGTCAGGTAGCGCGGCTCCGGCTTGAGCCGCACCAGTTCGCCGTGGCACACCATGCAGCACGTGAACAGGCCGATCGAAAGCAGCGGCACCAGCACTTTGATCGACACGTTGCCGCTGGCGTCGATGCCCATCGCGTAGGCCATGCTGCCCAGCGCCACCGCCAGCAGCTGCAGATACGGGTTGCGCCTGTACCAGCCCTCGCCTTCGAAGCAGAGGATGAAAGTCAGCAGGTAGATCGAAAGCGGCAGCACCCACAGGAACGGAATCGCCGCCACGTTCGCCGAAAGATGGTTGGTGATGGCCAGCAGCAGCACGCTCGCCACCGCCGGCAGGATGAGCCACAGCGCGTAAGTGCGCGCCGTGGGCGGATCAGCGGGCGGATCGCCGGCCGCCTCCGCAACCTCCTGGTAGCCCTCGCCCGAGCGCCAGGCGGTGAACCCGCAGAGCGCAATGAATACACCGTAGGCCCACGACCACATGGTCGCCTGCTGGTGCGTCCCGAACGCCGGCTCGAACACGAACGGGTAGCTGATCAGCGCGCCCATGCTGCCCACGTTCGACAGCGAGTACAGCCGGTACGGCATGGCGCCCTTGTACCTGCGCGCGTACCACGCCTGGATCAGCGGTCCCGTGGTGGCCAGCATGAAATACGGCAGCCCGACCGTGGCCGCGAGCAAGCCCAGAATACGCAGCGTAGGCTCGTCCGGAGTCGCGGGTTTCCACGAGGCGTTGGGCAGGATAGGCAGGACCAGCGCGCTGATGACGAGCATGGCGCAGTGCACCATCATCTGCACCCGCGGCCGCAGGTAGCGAACCAGTGCGTGAGAGTACAGGTATCCGAGCAGCAGCGCCACCTGGAAGAACAGCATGCAGGTGGTCCATACCGCGGCGCTTCCTCCGAACCAGGGCAGGATGATCTTGGCGATCACCGGCTGTACCTGAAAGAGCAGAAACGCGCTCACCAGAATCGTCAGGGCGTAAAGAAACATGAATCGTCCAAAAGTCGCGGGGCGGGAGCCCTCTTATTTATAGGCGGCCACTCCGGTGACCTTTTCTCCGATCACCAGCGCATGGATGTGGTCCGTCCCTTCGTACGTCTTGACGGTTTCCAGGTTGCAAAGGTGACGCATGATCGGATATTCGTCGGTAATTCCGTTGGCGCCCAGCAGGTCGCGGGAAAGACGCGCGCACTCGAGCGCCATGGCCACGTTGTTGCGCTTGAGCATGGAGACCTGCGCGGGCTCCAGCTTACCGCGGTCCTTGAGGCGCCCCGCCTGCACGGCCAGCAGTTGCGCCTTGGTGATTTCGGTAATCATCCAGGCCAGTTTTTCCTGCACCAGTTGATGCGCGGCGATGGGCTTATCGTCGAACTGCTTGCGCAGGACCGAGTAGGAACGCGCGGTCTCGTAGCAGTCCATCGCGGCCCCGATCACGCCGCAGCCGATGCCGTAGCGCGCCTGCGTCAGGCAGGAGAGCGGCGCCTTCAACCCGCGCGCGCCGGGCAGCCGGTCCGCATCCTTCACCCGGCAATCGCTGAAAGACAGGCTCGAGGTCACGCTGGCGCGCATCGACCATTTCCCGTGAATGTCGCTCACTTTGTAGCCCGGCGTGCCGGTCTCCACCAGGAAGCCCAGAATGCCCTCCGGCGCGCGCGCCCACACCACCGCCACGTCGCTGATGCCGCCGTTGGTGATCCAGGTCTTCTCGCCGTTGAGGATCCAGCTATCGCCGTCGCGCCGCGCGGTGGCGCGCATGCCGGCCGGGTTCGATCCGAAATCCGGTTCGGTCAGGCCGAAACATCCCACCGCCTTGCCGCTTTGCAGCGCCGGCAGCCAGCGCTGCTTCTGTTCTTCGCTGCCGTAGCTGTGGATCGGGTACATGACCAGCGCGCCCTGCACGCTGACGAAACTGCGCACGCCGCTATCCACGCGCTCCAGTTCCTGCATAATGAGGCCGTACTCCACGTTGCTCATGCCGGCGCAGCCGTAGCCTTCCAGGTTGGCGCCCAGGAAGCCGAGTTCGGCCATTTCCGGAATCAGTTCACGGGGAAAACGCGCCTCGCGAAAGCAATCGCGAATCAAGGGCAGGATGCGCTCGTCGGCGAAGCGGCGGGCGGTCTGGCGCACCATCAACTCTTCTTCGCCGAAGAGCGAATCGACGGCAAAGTAATCCACGCCTCGGAATGCCATGGGATTGTCCTACCTATTTGAACACGATTCGGGATTTCCGTAGCGCAAAGTGGGATAGGCCTCCTGGCGTGTCCGGGCGAGCGCCGCCGCTCCAGCAATCGCTACAGCCGCGCCACCCGGATCGCCCCGTTCTCCTCCCACGCCACGACCATCCCGCCGTCCGGCGCCGCCGCGATCGCGGGGAATCCGCCCGAGTCCGAGAGTTTCGTCACATCCGGCGCTCCAGGCACGCGCGCGGCAATCCCTTGCGCCGTGGACCACACCGCGTAAACGCCGCGCTGGTTCGCGCCCAGCGCGATATCCTGCCCCGCCCCGAGCTTCACCTCGGGCTTGCCTGTCTCGGCCAGGTACACGTCCTTCTCCCGCCGCCACGCGCTCGCGACGCGCCCGTCCCGCACCGCCACGCCGCCGCCATCCATCGGACAGGCGTCGAGCTTCCACGTTCCCTCGCCCTGCTTCACCGCGGGACCCTCCGGACGCCCGCCGCGCAGCCGCATCGTGTAGAGGTCGCGCGAACCGTCCAGCGAATTCCGCCACATGGCGACGAACTCGCCGGCGCCCGCCGCCGCCAGCGAAGGATGGCAGCATTCGCAGATCGAGCCCGACGGCGATTCGTACAGCATCGCGTTCTTCCGCCACGTGGCGCCGCCGTCATCGGAGAATGCGCCCCACAGCCGCTTGCCGCGCGGCCCGACGCGGTCGTCCAGCCAGATCGCGGCCATATGCCCCGCCCCGTCGCCGGCCATGGCGTGCAGCCCTTCCCGCGCCGCCCTTGGTACGTCGTTCACGCGCACGGGAGCGGACCACGTTCGTCCGCCATCGGTGGAGCGCCACGCCACCAGATCGCCCGCTTCCGAACCGATCGCGCTCACCACAATCGCACCGCCGGCGATCGCCACCCGCGGACCGCGATGCCGCCCCAGCAGCATCTTCGGCAGATCCGCGATCTTTGCCGGCGCCGTGAACGAACGCCCGCCGTCCACCGAACGCGCGAACCAGATGCCTTCGCCCGAGCCGAACACCATCGCGGTCATCCCGTTTCCCGCCGCCAGTTGCGGCTGCCGGTTCGGTCCCTGCGCCACTGGTGCCACGCTCAGCACAAGCAGCATCGCCAATGTTCCCATACCCGTCAGTTTAGGCGAATCGGTTCGGCGGCAGTAAAATCGAGCCATGCCCTCGCGCGCCCTCCGCCGCGACCCCGGTTTCGCGCTGGCCGCGATCCTGCTGCTCGCCCTCACCATCGGCGGCACGGCCGTGGTCTTCAGCGTGACCGACGCGCTGCTCTTGCGCCGCCTGCCCGTGCCCCGTCCAGGCGAACTCGCACGCGTGGTGGAACTCATCCCCGGCCGGCCGCCGCTCGCGCGCATCGAGTGGAACGAGTATGAGGAATGGCGCGCGCGCACCGGTAGCTTCTCCGCCGTCTTCGCCTATACCGATCTCGACGTGAACCTCGAACAGGGCCGCGCCACGCGCCCGGTGCGCGCCGGCATCGCAAGCCCGGAGTATTTCGCGGTGCTCGGCACGCGGCCCGCGATCGGCCGCCTGCCCGCGCGTGACGATGAACTGCTGCTCGGCTACGATTTCTGGCGCGGCGAGTTTCATGCCGATCCCGCGGTTGCCGGCCGCGTCCTGCGCCTCAACCGCCACCCGTTCACCATCGCGGGCGTGATGCCGCGCGGATTCCACGGCGTCGCCGTCGAATCCGGCCCGCAACTCTACCTGCCCTTCGGCGCACCACGCCTGCTCTTGGACAAGGGCGATCCGCGCACCTGCTGTGAATGGGAGGTCGCCGGACGTCTGCGTCCGGGCACCACGCTCGCCGCCGCGTCCAGCGAAACCGCGGATGCGATGCACGCCGCGCTCATCGCCGCCGCAGCGCGATCCAAACCGCTCGGCGAGGACGCGCAGGCCAATATCCGGCGGCAGAACTTCCAGGTGATGTCGCTCGAGCACGGCGTCTCCGCCCTGCGCGACCGCTTCGGCTCCGGGTTGCTCGCGCTCCTCGCCGGCGCGGCGCTGCTGCTGCTTCTGGCCTGCGCCAACATCGCCGGGATGATGGTGGCCCGCGCCGCCGCCCGCGAACGCGAGATGGCCGTCCGCGCCGCGCTCGGCGCTACGCGCGCCCGCCTGGTCCGCCTCTGGCTCGCGGAAAGCTCCCTGCTCGCGCTGCTCGGCGGCGCGGCCGGCGTCGTGCTCGCCGCCTTCGCCCTGCCCGCGCTCGCCAACCGCATGCCGCCCCTGCGCGACCTCGCCACCATCCTCATCCCCGTGGCGCTCGATGTCCGCTTGAACTGGCGCGCCTTCGCCTTCGTCTTCGCGCTCTGCGCGCTGGCCGCGCTGCTCGCCGGCATCGCGCCGGCCTGGCACGCGGGCCGCGCCGGACTCGTCGAGTCGCTCAAAGCCGGCGCCTCCGATCCGCGCCGCGCCCGCCTGCGCGCCGTCCTCACCATTGTGCAGGTGGCCCTCTGCACGGTGGTGCTGGCCAACTCCGCGCTGCTCCTCGCCACCCTGCGCGCATTGCGCACCGCGCCCGCCGGCTTCGACAGCGCGCGCATCGTCACCTTCACCCTCGACGCCCCCTTCACCGGCGATCTCGCACGCCGCCTGGAACAGGGCGCGCGTGCGCTCCCCGGCGTAGAGAGCGCCGCGCTCGCCGACCGCAGCCTTATGCGCGGTTCCGGCATGAAAACCTTCGTCGGGCTCACCGGCACCCCCACCGGCAACGACCTCAACGCCAGCACCAACACCGTGTCGCCGGACTACTTCCGCACCATGGGCCTGCAACTCCTCGCCGGCCGTGCCCTCCAGCCCGGCGACGGCGCGGAGCGCAAGCCCCGCCTTGTCGTCGTCAACCAGGCCTTCGTCCGCCGCTTCCTGCCTCACACCAATCCCCTCGGACGCACCTTCGGCATCGGCCGCGATCACATCGCCACCGCCGATTTCGAAATCGCCGGCGTGGTCACCGACGCCCGCTACCGCTCCCTGCGGGAACCCTTCCAGCCCATCATCTATAGCTGCTTCTGCGATGCCGCGGCCCTCCGCCAGCGCTTCTTCTCGCTCGAAGTGCGCAGCGCCGCGCCCGCGGCCGTGATCCCCGAAGTGGAGGCGCTGCTCCGCTTGCTCGCCCCCGGCGTCCCCTTCCGCGAAATCCGCACCATGCGGCAGGACGTGGACGATTCGCTGTGGGCCGAGCGCACGCTGGCTTCCATCGGCACCGCCTTCGCCGCCGTCGCCGCACTGATCGCCGCGCTCGGACTCTACGGCCTGCTCTCCTACACGCTGGCGCAGCGCCGCCGCGAAATCGGCATCCGCATCGCGCTCGGCGCCGGTCACGGGGAAATCGCGCGCACGATTCTAATGCGCGTGCTCGCGCTGGTGGTCATCGGCGCCGCCGCCGGCACCGCCATCGCGCTGTGGACCGGCCGCCTGCTCGCCGCCGTGCTCTGGGAAGTCGCGCCCGCCGACCCGCGCGTGCACCTCGCGGCGTGGGCCGTCGTACTCGTCACCGCCGCCGCCTCCGCCGCCCTACCGGCGTGGCGCGCCGCCCGCATCGATCCCGCGCAGACGCTGCGCGAGAACTGATCCGCCCCACCACACAGTCGCCAGCCACACCGCCGCCGCGATGCCGGCTCCCTTCGCACCCGCGAACGCGACCGCCGCGCCGCCCGCCATCTGCAGCACGCCGAAGAGCACGCGCCCGCCGGTGAAGCGCCAGCGCCGCACCTCGAGGCGCGTGTACAGCGCCGGATACCGTCCCGCGGCAATCGCCGCCATGCCGAACGCCACTCCCGCCACCGGATCCAGCGCCGCGGTCAACGCCGCCTGCACCAGCAGGTAGGCGGCATCGCGCGCCAGCACCACGCGCCACGCCCGAACCGGCAGCAGCCGATGGCGCGTCGCATCCAGCCCCGCGCCGCTCTGCGTCTGCGTGCTGAGCGCGATCCCCACCAGCATCGCCAGCACCGGCATCGCCGCCGGATCCGCGTCCCGCGCGGCGATTCTCCACGCGGCCCCGATGACGGCGATCGCCGCCGCCAGCCACGTGTCCAGCACAGTGAGCATCCCGCGCAACTGCGCGCTCATCAGGATGCCGACCGCGCCGGGCAGTGCCGGCACCACGCGGCCAATCGCCGCGTGTCCGCTCATGCGCGGAACCTGCGCCCGCACGATCGCCGCGCCCAGCAATCCGCACACCGGCACGGCCGCGCCGCGCCCTTCGTGAAGCAGCGCCGCCACCACGATCCACAGCAGCGGGTTCATCCCCAGCGCGGCGATGCGCAGCGCCACCCGCGCCCCGCCCGCCAGCGGCCACAGCCCCATACGCACCCGTGGAATCTTCTCCAGCGGATCGCTCGCGATCGGGAAGAACAACAGGAGCGCGAGCAGCGCCAGGAACGGATACGCGCTCACCGGCGCAACCCCGCTGCCCGCCGCGCCCGCCATCAGCAGCACCACGAACAAGAAGAAATTGTTGGTGCGGATCGGGCCGTAGCCGGCCAGGTCGCGGCGCACGGCCTTACCAAGCGCCCTCAGGATCGCTCCGGGCAACGCGTCACCTCTCGCGGATCAGCCAGACCTCCGGCACCTGCACGAAGCGGCCGTTGCCGGCTTCCTCCGGGTTGGGCTGCCACTCCAGCGTCAGCGTGCCGCCCGCCGTGGCTTCCGGCGGAATCGCGAATTCCACCGGCTTCACCTCGGCATCTTTCTTGCGCATGGGGTGGATCTCGTACTTGCCGTTGGCCACCAGGCGCGTGGCGCGCGGCGTGGAATCGCCCGCCTGCGTGAACCGCACCTTGTAATGCGCCGCCGGGTCCAGCCCGGTGTAACGCAGTTGGAGCGTGTTGCCGTAGAGCGCTTCCGCGTGCCGGTACCAGGAGACCCGCCACGGCGTATTGCGGCGCGAGCCGAAGCCCGTGCGAATGGTGTGGAAGAAGCCGGGATCTTTTTCGAAGCCCTGCCCGGGCACCAGGTGCGGACGATTCAGCGGATCGCCCAG
The DNA here is from genome assembly GCA_018268835.1 of Acidobacteriota bacterium. Classification (GTDB taxonomy): domain Bacteria; phylum Acidobacteriota; class Terriglobia; order Bryobacterales; family Bryobacteraceae; genus Solibacter. The sequence goes on from JAFDVU010000042.1 coordinate 15,367, forward strand.
TTCGTCGTAGAAGCCGCCCGGACCGGGATCGCTCCAGTTCAGAATCCCGTCGATGGCGCCGCGTCGCGCGGTTTCGCTGTCCAGCGCGCGGATCTCGCTGAAGCGCCTGCGCAGCCAGTCGGCATCGGTGATGGGACGGTCGATCAAATCCAGGTTGGCGCCGCGGCCGGGATCGATGGCGGCATACCGCGGCATGCTGAGCTGCATGTGGATGCTCTGGAACAGCGCCTCGCCCAGTTCGAATACGCGCGCCCGCAACTCGCTGCCCGCGCGCGCCAGCGGGTCCACCGCCAGTTCCCCCTCCGCCGCCGCCATCGCCGCCGCCGACCCGATTGCCGGCGCCGTGCGCAGCCGCTCCATGGCGCGGCGCTCCCGCTGCGTCTCGTCCATCAGGCGCGTCCGCAGGTAGCCGTCGTAGTAAGCGCGGTACAGCGCCTGCTGGAAGCGCCAGTTCTGCTTCTGTTGCGGGGTCGCGCGCCGCTCCAGGTCCTGAAACTGCGCGACCGTCGTGTCCACCCCGCTGTTGGTGAGCAGCGCGCCGCGCCAGTCGCGCTCCAGCCCGAGCAGCCCCTGCGCGAAATCGTCGGCCATGTCCGGACCGATGAAGTAGCGCCCGTAATCGCGCAGCACCTGCGTGATGTCCACGTCCGGATTCCAGCCGAGCGCGCTCCACACGGCCTTGTTCACGTCGTCATTGCAGCCCTCCGAGTAAGTCAGGAAGCCCTCTTCGGCGTAAGGCTGCAGGCCGCGGAAGATGACGGCATCGTCCAGCGGCCGCGGGTTGATCACCTCGCGCTCCTCGGTCTGCGCGTAGGCCACGTCCCAATCGTTCACCGCGAATTCGCTGTTGATGCTGTGGGTGATGTCCGGGTAGAAGCGGATCGGGTACTGTTTCGGAATGCGCTTGCGCAGCTCCGGCAGGTTCACCCGCACCTGCGGACCGAACACGATGCCCTTCAGCCACGCCGGATGCTGATCCATCAGCTCGAAGAACTCCTCCATCCACGGCGCGTTGAAGCCCTGCGGCGAAACCCACATGGTGGCCTTGGGATGATACTTGCGCAGGTTGGCGGTCTGCTTTTCGAGCAGCGCCATCAGGTACTTCGGCTCGGTGTGGCCAGGGTCGCCGCCGGGGACGAACACAGCGTCGATGCGCGGCAGTTGCCGGAAGACCTCGCCCCACTCGGCAAGCGCGGCTGCCACGGTGGCCGGGTTCGAGTAGTCCGGATCCATCGCCGGATACCAGATCCAGCACTCCAGTCCGTACTCCTTGGCCAGGCGCGACATCTCGATCATCATCCGCATCTGCGGCAGCGGGAAGTGCGGGCTATCGGCGGCATCGTCGGAGCGCGGCGGGATCAGTTCGATCGCGTTGGCGCCGAACACAGCCAGGTCGCGGATGTAGCTTTCCCACATGGGCACGCCCCAGCCGTCGTAGGAGTTGGTCTTCGGACGGTAGCCCAGTTGATGGCCACGCAGCGGATACTTGGGCGCGGTGCGCACATCCACCGATCCGGGCAGCGTGACCGAGTCGCGGCGCATTTCGAGGGCGCGCAGCAGGCCGCCCACGCCGAAGAGCACGCCGCGCTCGTCATTGCCCGTGATCTCGACACCGGGGGCGCCGCCGTGATCGAACGTGCGCAGGTGGTAGCCTTCCGCCGGCAGTCCGGCGCCGGACGCGGCGCGCGCCACCGTGACCACGGGCTTGCCCGTGCCGGGGTCGGCGGCCGCCACGTTCCAGGTGATGCGCGTGCGTTCGCGCACCGCGTCCACCAGCAGTTCCACCGCCTTGCGCTCCGGTCCGGTGAGTCCGGGCGGAGCCACCACGGTGGCATGCGTCAGGTCGGCCGCCTGCGCCGCCGTCGCGAGAACAAGTACCGCGAGTGTCGATTTCATGTGATCCCCTAATACATCGCCCGCTGATCCGCCGGAATCCCGCCGATGCCCAGCGGATCCAGCAACTGCCGCGCGCCCATTTCCATCAGCCCGATTTCGGTGGGCATCTGGAACAGCAGGAATCCCTGCTCCATGAAGCGCCGCACCTGCTCGGCATTTTTCGCCGGGCGGCCGAGAGCCTTGCCGTGCCGGCGCGCCGCGTCCACGATGCGCTCCACCGCGCGTTCGTGAGCTGGATCGTCCTGCCGGCCGCGCAGGCCGAGCGAAAACGAAAGGTCGCTGGTCCCGATGAAGATGGCGTCGACCCCCGGAGTGGCCGCGATGTCCTCGATCTCCTCGACCGCCCGCGCCTCTTCCACCACGCAGATGGTCGCCACTTCCCGGTCCGCCGAATCGTAGTAGTTGCCCGGCTCGGGCCACGTGCGCACCGCCGCCCCGGCGCCCGATCCGCGCCGTCCCGCCGGCGGATAGCGGCAGGCGGCGGCCGCCACCGCGGCCTTCTCCGCGTTCGAAGTGAACGGGAAAATCACACCGCTCACGCCCTGATCGAGCACGCGCTTGGCGGTCCACAACTCGATCGCCGGCACGCGCGCGAACACCGCTGCGGGCAGCCCGCGCGTTGCCAGCACCATCAGCCGCAGCGATTCCAGCGTCACCGGCGAATGCTCCATTTCCACCCACAGGAAATGGAAGCCGAGCGTGGTCAGGTGCGCCGCCGCTTCCACCGAAGGCGTGGTCACGGTGACGCCGAAGACCGGGTGGCCCGCCGCCAGGCGCGCCCGCACGGGATTAGTCCAGGAGCCCGAATTGTCCATGCCCTTCGATTCTACTCGCGGACGTAGCCGTGGGCGGCGGTCCGCGTGCCGCCCCGCCGGTGGGCTTCGTCGGAGAGGGCGTGCACGCCGGCGGCATCGATCCACCGGTTGTAGAAGTTGAACAGCGCGCACACGGTGATTGCGAAGTAGATCGCCTCGTCGTCCCAGCCGGCGGCGCGCAGCGGCTTCATGTCCTCGGCGGTGATCGAGGGCGAGTCTTCATTCACCTTGCCGACGAAGCGGAACAGGGCCTTGTGTTTTTCATCCAGCCCGCAGGTCTCCAGGTCGCGCAGCACGCCCCACACCAGTTCCTCGCTGCCCAGCAATTCCGCCGCAACTGCGGCGTGGGATTTCGTTCAAAACGGGCAATCGTTGCGGTAAGACGTGAATGCCGCGATCAACTCGCGCATCCCCGGACTGAGCGGCGCGGGGCCGCGCAGGATCTCCTGCGTGAACCGCGCCAGGTGCGCGGTCGCCTTCGGCAGGTAACCGAACAGGTGCCAGATTTGCGGATACTCCGCGCCCGCCTCGCGCATGCCCCGAATCATCGTGGTGTAGGGCGAGGCCTTCTCGCTACGCTCCACCTCGGGCAGGAACATCGGCTTCATGCCGGGGCCGCGTTGGACTTCGTCGCTCATTGCACCGCCTCCAGAATCGCCGCCAGCGTATGTTCCGCGGCCGCGCGCCAGGTGAACCCTCTCGCGCGCGCCGGACCCGCGTCCGCCAGCCGCGCGCGCAATCCATCATCGCTCACCAGCCGCTCCAGGCACGCCGCCATTTCAACAATATTATCCGGATCGAACTTGAGCGCGGCCTCGCCCGCCAGGCTGTCCAGCGGTTCCACGCGTGAGCACGCGGAAGGCACGCCAGCCGCCAGCGCCTCCAGCACCGGCATGCCGAAGCCCTCGAAGCGCGAGGGATACACGAACGCCGCAGCGCGCGCGTAGAGATCGTGCAGGTCCGCCGCCGGAATCCACCCCGGAAAGTCCACGCTTTCCGCCAGCCCGAGTTCGTCGCGCAGCGCGCGCAGCGGTTCCGTGAAGAAGCCGTGCAGACCAGTCACGATCAGCCGGTACCCCGGCCGCGCCTTGCGGAAAATCGCGAACGCGCGCAAGAGTCCGTCCAGGTTCTTGTGCGGATGCAGCGTGGAGACCGCGAGCACGAACGGTTCCGGACGCCGCCGCGCGCCGATGGCGAAGAACTCCGCGGCCACGCCGTGCGGCACCACCCGCACCTTGCGTCCCACGCCGTAGTAGCGCTCCAGGTCCGCCGCGGTCGCCGCCGAGACCGCCACCAGAATGCGCGCCACCCGCACGCTCCAGTAGAGGAAGAAGTTCCACGCCGGCAGGTCGAACCAGCGAAAATACTCCGGATGCCGCTTGTGCTGTAGATCGTGGAACACGGTCGCCTGCGGCCGTCCGCAGATCAGGGGCGACGTGAACCCGGGGTTGAACATCACGTCGAGGCGCAGGCGCCGAGCCGCCGCCGGCAGCCGCGTCTGCTCCCAGAGGAGCCGCGCCGGCCGGTTCACCGCGCGCACCGCCTGCGGCTCCCCGTGAAAGTTCGGCGCCGCGGGCACCAGGTCCGCGCCGGTCTCGCGATTGGTGAAGACGAAATACTCGTTGGCGCGGTCGATCTCCGCCAGCGCTCCGAGCAACGCGCGTAGATAAGTCTCCGTACCGCCGACCCCGCCGGGAATCAGGTACAGCGCGTTGACCCCGATGCGCATCGCCTAGCGCGGCCGGCGCAGGAGTTGCTGCGCCTGCTGCAATCCGTCGCGCGCCGGCTGCAGCGTGGGATCGAGTGCCAGCGCCTGCTGGAAGAACGGGATCGCGCCCGCCGCGTCGCCCGTGGCCAGGTGCACCAGCCCCTGATACGCGTACACCGGCGCGAACTTCGGGTCGATGCGCTGCGCCTGCGCGAACGCGTCCATGGCTTCCTGCCACTTGCTCTGCTCGGCGTAGATCTTGCCGATCTGGGAGTAGACGTGCGCGGTGGAGTCGATCGCCGCCGCCCGCCGCAGGGTATCGAGCGCCTGCTGGTATTGGTGCAGGCCGTCGTAGGCCAGGCCGAGATCCACCAGCAGGTCGTAATCCACCGGGCCGATCGCGGCCGCCTTCTCGAATTCCGGCACCGCCAGGTCGAACCGCTGTTCCTGGAAGTAGGCGAAGCCCAGTTGGAAATGCACGCGGAATTTGCCGGGCGATTTGCGCGCCGTGTCCTCCCACAGGGAGACCGGATCGCTCCACACTTCCGCGCGCGCGTACGTCGCCGCGCCCGCCGCCACCGCCGCCAGCACGCACACACCGGCCAGGATCCGGCGCTCGATCTTCAGCCGCGCCGCCAGGTCCATCACGATCAGGATCAGCCCGATCATGGGCAGGTACATGCGCCGGTCCGCCACCGGGTCCTTGATGGGCAGAATGGACGAGGTGGGCGCGAGCAGCAGCAAAAACAGGAAGTAGCCGTAGGACGCCAGGCGGAAACGCTGCCGGTACATCCACGCCGCCACCGCGAGTCCGGCCAGGCCGATCAATCCCACAATCGCGCCCTTATCGGCGATGCCGCGCGAGATGCCGAAATCCCAATCCACATTCAGGTTCGCCGGAAAAATGAAATTCGCGATGTAAACCCAGATCGCCCGGAACTGCGTAAACAGGTACTGATACCACGTGAATTCCTTCATGCCGAACCCGGCGCTGCCGCCGGTGCCGATGCCCAGGATCAGCTTGGCGAAGAGCGCCACCGCGCCCAGCGCGCCCGCCAGCATGGGCGCGTAGAGGCGCCAGTTTCCCTTGATCCCCTGGAGCGAAAAACCCGGGTTCCACCAGAAGTCGGTCAGCAGGAAAACGGCGAACAGCACCACCGCCTGCTCCTTGCTCAGGATCGCCGCCACCGCCAGCAGAACCACCGCGGCCACTCTGGCCCAGCCGATGGCCTTGTCCTTGCGATAGAGAAACGCCGCCAGCGACGCCGCCGCGAACATGCCGCTGAGCGATTCGCTGCGCCCCGCGATGTAGGCCACCGATTCGGTTTGCGCCGGATGCAGCAAAAACAGCGCCGCGCCGAACATCGCGAGCACGTTGCGCGTGCGCTCTTCCATCCCGCTCCACTCCGCCAGCCTGCGCAGCACCAGCCACACCATCCCCGCCGAGAGCGCCTGGATCAGCAGGTTGATGGCATGGTAGGTGTACGTATCGTCGTGCGACATCTGGTTGTTGAACCAGTAGGTGGCCATCAGCAGCGGGCGCACCGGGCTGCGCACCCAACTCCACAGCGATTCCGACCCGCTGGTGAGGGCGAAAATCTGCTTGGTGTCGTCGAAGAGGAACGGCGTGTGCATCACGGGCGAGTACGCCCATCCGAACGCGATCAGCGCCGCCGCGGCCGCCAGGTAGAGCGCCAGCGAACCCGGAGCGCCTGCCCGGGCGGGAGCGGGAGCGGCGGTACGAACGGGGGTCTTCTTATTTTTCATGTTCCTCGAGTGTACGCAGGTGATATTCCAGCATAGCGACCCGCTGCGCCAGCGCGACGTTGTCGTCGCGCAGGTGCGAGATCACGATGGAGAAGCGGAAGAACATGATCAGCGCCACCGCGCCGGCCAGCAGGAACAGGGTCAGCGGAGAATCCGGCAGTCCCATGTAGTCGCGCACCGTGTCCAGCAGCGGCTTGGCGCGCGAAAGCACCAGCATCGCCGCCGCCGCCACCAGCCAGCTCACCGAATACTCCACCCGGATGTGCGCGCGCCGCACGCTGAACAGCACGATCACGAGCAACAGCGCGCTCACTCCGGTGGTTACGTTTAACAGGCGGTCCATCTATCCTCCACTGCCGCGATGGTAGCGGCGGTCGTATCTCAACACGTTCACGAACACGCCCAACAGCACGTGCGCGATGTAGTACAGCGATTTCAGGGCCGTGATCGACGAGCGCCCGGTGGTGCGCGGGCGGAACCGGCACGGCACCTCTTCGAAGCGGAACCGCCGGCGCTGCAGCACCACCAGCGCCTCGATCTCCGGATACTCCAGCGGAAAACTGCGTGTGAACACGTCCAGCGCGCGCCGGTTCACGCCCACGAATCCGCTGGTGGGATCGTGCACCGGCCGGCCCAGGATCGGCCGCAGCACCAGGCGGAAGAAACGGATGCCGAGCGACCGCACCGCGCCCGTGCGCGAACCGTTCTCCGCCACGAAGCGCGAGCCGATCACCATCTCCGCGCCGCTGCCTTTCAACCGCTCCAGGATGCGCGGGATGTCGGCCGGGTTGTGCTGCCCGTCGCCGTCCACCCGGATCACGTATTCGAAACCGAGTTCGTACGCCAGCTTGTAGCCCGCTTGCAGGCAGCCGCCCAGCCCCAGGTGATGCGGCATGGGCAGCACCTCCGCGCCCGCCGCGCGCGCCGCCTCGATGGTGTTGTCCACCGAGCAGTCGTCGATCACCAGCACCGGCGCGCCCGGCATGTAGCGCTTCACTTCCCGCACCACGCCCGCAATGGCCGCTTCCTCATTGAGCGCGGGCACGATCACCAGCAGCCGGTCGGGCGCTTCGGGACGCATCACAGTTCGGCCACCCTTCTGGCGCGGATCGCGTAGCTGCGCGCCAGGTGGCGGAACACCGCGGGAGTGATCCGCGCCGTACGCCGGATCTCGCGCCGCTGCCGCCACAGGCGCCCCAGGTTCCCCAGCAGCGCCGCGTGCGCGCGCAGCACGTACCACAGCATCCTGGGCCCGGCGTTGCCCTCGGCGCGGAAACGCGCCGCGCTGCCCCGCCCCTTCAGCAGAAACCAGCCGTGCCACAAGTACCGCGCCAGCGTGACCAGCGGCGCCGCCGCCAGCATCCCGGCCGGAAAGTTCTTCACCAGCACGAACAGCCGGTTGCGCTCCACGTAGTACGCCTTGAGTCCGGAGGCGCGCCCCGCCGAGTGCGAGTAGTGGTGCTCCACCTCCGCCTCCGGCACGTAGAGGCACTTCCACCCGGCCCAGCGCGCGCGCAGTCCCAGGTCGGTGTCTTCGCAGTAAAGGAAGAACTCGTCGTCGAAGCCGCCGGTCTCTTCGAGCATGGTCCGCCGGTAAAGCGCCGCCGATCCGCTGGGCATCAGCGCCTCTTCGGCCACCGGAAAATCCTCCGGCGCGCGGCCGTGTCCGCGCTGCTTGCTCGATCCGTCGCCGCCCAGCAGCATGCCCGCCGAATCCAGCCGCGCCTCGCCGTGCAGGCGAACCCGGCTCGCGCACATGCCGGCGTCCGGGCGCCGCTCCAGCGCATCCACCATGGCCTCGATCCAGCGCGGAGCGGCCACTGCATCGTCGTTCAGGGTCGCCACGTACGGAGAAGCCGACGCGCGGATGCCCTGGTTGATGGCCCCGCCGAATCCCAGGTTGCGCGCGTTCTCGATCACGCGCGCACCCGGGGCCGTGCCGTGCTTCCGCACCAGTCCCGCACCGCTGTTATCGACGATAATCACCTCGAGATCCCGCCGGGTCTGCCGCGCGAGGGATTCGACGCACTCCTTCAATCGCGCGTCCGCGCTCAAGGTGGGAATCACCACCGTTACCACTAAGTCCGGCAAATCTCGATTCTACCAATCAATGATGTCAACGCCCGCCTACGCCGGCTTCAGGCACTCGGCGATCTCCTTCTCCGGGATCGCCCCTTCCTTGATCAGCCGCCAGTAGGGTTCGGTGATGTCCACCGTGGTCGCGCCGGCGCCGGCGCAGGTGCCGCCGTCCAGCACCAGGTCCACCCTCCCGTCCATCATGCCGAAAACGTCGATGCCGCTGTGGCAGGTGGGCCGGCTCGAAATGTTCGCGCTGGTCGAGATCAACGGCTGGTTCAGCAGGTCGATGAGCTTGTTGGCCACCAGGCTGCGCGATTGGCGCAGCGCCAGCCGCCCGGTATTGCCCGTGACTTTGAGCGGGATCTTCGCCGACGCCGGGACAATGATGGTCAGCGGCCCCGGCCAGAATCGCCGCGTCAGGATGAAGAAGCGGTTGTTCAGCTCGCTGGCCAGGTCCTCCGCCATCATGGCGTCGCGCACCAGAATCGGCAGGCTGCGGTGCGGCTCCCGGCCCTTGGCGTGGAACACGCCCGTCACCGCGCGCAGGCTGAAGGGGTCGGCCACCAGCGTGTACAGCGCATCGGTCGGGATCGCGACCACTTTCCCGCGGCGAATCGTCGCGGCGGCGCGCTCCAGCACGTCCGGCTGGGGATCGTCGGCGTTAATCTCAACCAGGTCGGTTGCCATGACGAAGGGTAGGGCTCGCTTACGATCTTAGCGGCTGGGAATCGCGGCGGCAACGTCGATCGCCATCTGGTAGCGTCCGAACGGAGCGCTCAACTGCACGCCCTGCACCATGGCCGCGACCCGTTCCACCATCTCGCGCGCAATCGTGACGCCTTCCTCGCGCGCCTTCTCGGCGTTGTCCACTCTCCGCAACCGCTCCATGAATTCCTCCGGCACCGGCACGCGCAGTTCGTTCACCATGAACTCCGCGTTGCGGAAGCTGGTCAGCGGCCAGATGCCGCACAGCACCGGAATCTTCACGTGCTCGATCCGCTTCAGGAACGCCTCCAGCAGTTTCAGGTCGAACACCGGCTGCGTCACCACGTACTCCGCGCCGGCCTGCACCTTCCACTCGAAGCGGCGGATCTCTTCATCCATGTTCAGCGCCCCCGGATTCGCTCCGACGCCGGTCAACAGCGCCGTCTGCGAACCGATCGGGTTGCCGCCGATGTCCAGGCCGTGATTCAGGTTGCGGACGATGTTCACGAGTCCGATCGCGTCCACGTCGAACACCGCGGTCGCGTCCGGGTACAGGCCCATGCGCGGCGGATCGCCCGTGATGCAGATCAGGTTGCGCACCCCCACGCTGTGCGCGCCCAACAGTTCGCTCTGTATGCCGAGGATGTTGCGGTCGCGGCAGCAGAAGTGCAGCACCGCCTCGATCCCGGCGTGCTGCTGGATCAACTGGCAGGTCACCTGCGCGCTCATGCGCGCGCTGGCGCGCGGACCGTCGGGTACGTTGATGGCGTCGATGCCGTGGTCCGCGCACAGCTTCGCTCCGGCGATTTCGCGGCTGGCATCGATGCCGCGCGGCGGCAGGATTTCGACGAAGCTCACGAACTTCCCTTCGGCCAGTTTGGCGCCGAGGCGGCTCTTCTCCGCGGTCGCCACCGGTGGCAGCGCGTGCGCCTTGGCCGCCGCCTCTTCCACCGTCGCCGTCAGCGAACGCTGCCCCGGCTGCAGACTGCGCGTCTCGCTGCGGATCAGCTTGATGTGGTCCGGGGTGGTGCCGCAGCACCCGCCGATGATCTTCACCCCCGCCCAAAGCAGGCGCCGCGCATACTGCGCCATGTACTCGGGCGAGCAGAGGTACATGTTGCGACCTTCCACCCGCATCGGCAGGCCGGCGTTGGGCATCGCGCTGGTGGGCTTGCCGGTGTACTGCACCATGCGTTCGATGGTTTCCAGCGTCGCTTTCGGTCCCACCGAACAGTTGAGCCCGATCGCGTCCACCGGCCAGGAATCCATCTCGCGCGTGAACGTTTCCGTGTCCGTGCCGCCGGGCAGGTGACCGAAATCGTCGATCGTCACCTGCGCGATCACCGGGATTTCGCCGCCTGTGGCATCGTGCGCCGCCATCACGGCTTCGCGCAATTCGTCCAGGTTGCCGAAGGTCTCGAAGATGAGCAGGTCCGGCCCCGCCTCGAGCAGCGCGTCGATCTGTTCGCGGAAACCCGCGCGCGCCTCGGCGAACGAGGTGGGCCCCAGCGGCTCGATGCGCACGCCCAGCGGCCCGATGGCGCCGGCCACGAAGGCGCCGTCCTTGGCCGCCTCGCGCGCCAGGCGCACGCCGGCCTGGTTGATCGCCGCCAGTTTCTCCGCCACGCCGAACGCCGCCAGCCGCTGCCGCGTGGCGCCGAACGTGTTCGTCTCCAGGATCTCCGCGCCGGCCTTGACGTATTCCTGGTGGATCTGCCGCACCAGGTCCGGCGCCGAGAGATTGAGTTCGTCGAAGCACCGGTTGATGAAGACGCCGCGCGAGTACAGCATCGTACCCATGGCTCCGTCGGCGACGATGACTCGTTGGGAGAGTTGCTCGCGGAACTCGGCGGCCCGGCTGCTGATCGATGTGCTCATGGATTAAAGGGGATGTTACTGCTAATTATAGCGAAGGAGGCCGCGCTTGCCCTTTGCACAGCCATGGCAGCCGTCAAGGGGTGATGTTGCACGGTTTCGGCGCGGGCCCTCTGTTATACTGCCCCAAAGCACCCAGGAGGCAGAGAATGAATCGCCGCCGATTCCTGAACGCCGCCGCCGCGGGCACCGTCTCGCTGGCCAAATTCCCGCATCACCTGTTCGCCGCATCGACACCCAAGTACGCCACCGACCGCGTGCTGCTCGGACCGCGCAAGATTCCGGTGAGCCGCATGGCCATGGGCACCGGCACAATCGGCTACAACGGCAGTTCCAACCAGACGCGCAAGCTCGGTTATCACGGGGTCGCGGAACTGCTTCGCGCCGCGTACGACCAGGGTGTCACCTTCTTTGATTCGGCCGACGCCTACGGCAGCCACACCTATGTGCGGGAGGCGCTGAAGACGCTGCCGCGCGAAAAGATCACCCTTCTCTCCAAGACCCAGGCCACCACCGCGGAGCGCATGAAGAGCGATCTCGACCGCTTCCGCCGCGAGTTGGGCACGGACTACATCGACATTCTGCTGCTGCACGTGCAGACCGCGCCCGATTGGAACATCCGCCAGCGCCCGGTGATGGACGTGATCAGCGAAGCCCGCGAGAAGGGCATCGTGCGCACGCACGGCTGCTCCTGCCACACGCTGGGCGCGCTGAAAGCGGCCGCCGCCGAACCGTGGGTCGAGGTCGATCTCGCGCGCCTGAACCCGGCCGGGCGCTACATGGATGCCGATCCCAAGACCGTGACCGGCGTGCTCCAGCAGATGAAAGCCGCCGGCAAAGGCGTGATCGGGATGAAGATCCTCGGGCAGGGCGACCTGCGCGACCACGTCGACGAAGCGCTCCAGTTCGCCACCGCGCAGGACGTGCTCGACTGCTTCACGATCGGCAGCGAAAGCCGCCAGGAGTTCGAGCAGTTGCTCAAGAAGATCCCCGCGGCCAGTGTGCGCGGATAGCGAGCCGAGCCTGCTTCGTTTTGGGAGACGCCGTGGACCAGGTTGGTCCAAAGTCCAACTGGATATCAACGGCTTACGGGAAAACGGTGGACCAACTTGGTCCACCGGCGCTTCGGTTTCGTGCGCCCGCTACCTTCCGCCGCCGAGCAATTGCAGGTTCTTGAGCACGCTCAGCATGCCGGGAACCAACGTGATTACGAACAGCACCGGCAGGATGAAGACCACGATCGGGAAGAGCATCTTGATGCCCGCCTTGCCGACTTCGGCCTCCACGCGCAAGCGCCGCCGTGTGCGCAGCGCGTCGGCGTAGACCTTGAGCGCCTGCGCCAGGCTGGTGCCGAATTTCTCGCTCTGCACGATCATCGCCGCCAGGCTCTTGATGTCCTCGATGCCGGTGCGCCGCACGAACTGGTTGAAGCTTTTTCCGCGCTCCTGCCCGGCGCGCACCTGCATCACCACGGTGGCGAATTCGCTGGCGAGCTCCGGATAGATGTACTTCATCTCGTCGCTGACCCGCATCATGGATTGATCCAGGCTGAGGCCCGTGCCCAGCACGATGCCGAGCAGGTCCACGGTATCGGGCAGCGCCTCCTGCAGCTTGCGGCGATAGCGTTTCACCAGCCGGTAGAGAATCTGCTTGGGCAGAATGAACCCGAGCAATCCGGCGGCCACCAGGCCGCCGAAGAGCGACGCCGCCGCGTCCTTGTTGTCCTTCTGCAGATAGATGGTGCCGGCGAACAGCGAGGCGGTGAAGATCAGCACGAAGATGCAGTACAGCGCCAGCGCGCTCTTGCGGCGGACGCCGGCCTGCGAGAGCAGTTTCTCCGTGCCGTTCATCCAGTCCTCGCCGCCCGGAAACAGCCCGATGAAACCCAGCACGCGGTCCAGTCCGGTGCCGCCGTTCTTGCGGCGCGAGGTGCGCGCGGCGGTCACCATGGCCTGCGATTGCAGCCCTTCGAGGCGGTCGGCCAGCGGGTTCTCCTGGTTGACGAAGAACAGCTCGTAGCCGGTCCACAGCAGCAGGCTGAGGGTGCCGCCCACCAGAATGAAGAAGATCAGGTTCATCAGCATCGTGGATTCTCCTTCATACCTTGATGTTGGCGATCTTGCGGATCACCAGGATGCCGACGATCTCAGAGATGATCGCGTAGGTGAAAAATTTGGCGCCGGTGGGATCGGTCCACAGCAGCCGCACGTACTCCGGCTTGAGGATCCAGAAACCCAGCCCCACCACGAGCGGCAGGCAGCACAGAAGTCCGGCGGAGAAGCGCTGCTGCGCGGTGTGCGCCTTCATCTTGGCGGCCATGTTGAGGCGCTCGCGCACCAGCATGGAGAGGTTTTCGAGCACGGTGACCATGTTGGCGCCGGTCTGCCGCTGCAGGATCAGGCTGGTGATGAAGAACTTCAGATCGATCAGCGGGACGCGCTTGCCCAGCCCGTGCAGCGCCGGCTCCACCTGCGAACCCAGCGCCAGCTCTTCCATCAGCTTCTTGAATTCCTTGCGCACCGGATCCGCGGTTTCGTTGGCGATGGTCTCCAGGCCGCTGTGGATGTTGTGTCCGGCGCGCATGGTGCGGGTGAACAGGTCGATGGCGTCCGGCAGCATCCCCTCGAACTTGTGCATCCGCTTCGAACGCACCCGCAGGATGTAGGCCAGCGGCCCGAGCCCGGCGGCAACGGAGAAGAGCAATCGCAACAGCAGCAGGCCGCCGCCGATCAGCGTCAACAGCAGGAACACACCCAACCCGATGGCCAGACTGATGCCGAACACGTCCGCCGCGCGGTAGCGCAGGTCCGCCTGGTTGATGGTTTCCTGCAGCCGGCGCAGCACACCGACCCAGGTGACCAGGTCGCCCAGGAACGCGAAACTGCCGCGGTGCTCGCGGCGCAGCAGTTCGGGGGACGCGCCGGAGCGCGAACGCATGCTCGCGCGCAAACCGCGCAGCCGCCCGTGCAGATGACTGGCCGCGTGCTGTTCCGGCACGCTCCACAGGTAGTAACCCGCGCCGTAGAGCACGGCTGAAATCAGCACGCCGGAAAGCAGGAAGAAGCTGAACGCGCTCACCGCTCCTTCACCTCGTGCACTTCGTTGAACACCGACGCCGGCAGGTGGATGCCGTACGCCTTGAGGCGCTCCATGGACACGGGGGTCACTCCGTTGCCGCGGAAACGGCCCAGCACCTTGCCGCGCTGGCTGATGCCGGAGCGCTCGAACTCGAACAGGTCCTGCATCTCCACCTGGTCGTGCTCCACACCCACGACTTCGGAGATGGCCACCACCTTGCGCGTTCCATCGGCCAGGCGCGAGCAGTGCAGCACGACATGGATCGCGCTGGCCAACTGCTGCCGGATGACCTTATCGGGCACGTGCTGGCTGGCCATCATCACCATGGTTTCCAGCCGCGAAAAGGCGTCGCGCGGCGTGTTGGCGTGCACCGTGGTCATGGATCCGTCGTGGCCCGTGTTCATTGCCTGGAGCATGTCCAGCGCCTCGGCGCCGCGCGATTCGCCCACGATGATGCGGTCGGGCCGCATACGCAGGGTGTTGATCAAGAGGTCGCGCTGCGTGATGGCGCCGGCGCCTTCGATGTTGGGCGGGCGCGTTTCCAGCCGCACCACGTGATTCTGCTGCAGGTTCAACTCGGCCGTGTCCTCGATGGTGACGATGCGCTCCTCTTCCGGGATGAAGCGCGAGAGCGTGTTCAGCATGGTGGTTTTGCCGGAGCCGGAACCGCCCGAGATCACGATGTTGAGCCGCGCCTCCACGCAGCCGCTGAGAAAATCCAGCATGCCGGTGGTGAAGGTCTCGTTCTTGAGCAGGTCCTCAGTGGAGAGGACCTTCTTGCCGTAGCGGCGGATGCTCATCACCGGGCCGATGAGGGAGAGCGGCGGGATCACGGCGCAGACGCGCGAGCCGTCGGCGAGGCGCGCGTCCACGATCGGCGAGGAATCGTCGATGCGGCGCCCGATCGCGCTCACGATGCGGTCGATGATCATGCGCACGTGCGCGCCGTCCTTGAACCGGATGTTGGTCTCGACCACGCGCCCGCCGCGCTCCACGTACACGTTGTCGAAGCCGTTGACCATGATGTCGCTGATCGAGGGATCCTTGAGCAGCCCTTCGAGCGGCCCGAGCCCGAAGACCTCGTCGAGGATCTCTTCGATGAGCCGTTCGCGCTCGCCCATGGTCATGGGCAGCGCTTCGTCGATGATCAGCCGCTCCACGACAGCGCCGATTTCCCCGCGGACACTCTCCTTGTTCAGGTTCTTGAGCTGGTCCGGCGTCAGCGAGTTGACGAGCTTCTGATGGACCTGGCTCTTCAATTCGAACCAGCGATCGGCTCCGGAGGCGGGACGGACGAGGCGGCTACCCATGAGTCACCATTCTATGCGGACTTGGCCACGGCTTCGGGCCCCTTCTTCCGGCCGGCGGCCTTATCGACGAACAGACGGAAGATGCGGTCGAGTTCGCCGGCCTCTTCGCGATTGGCCACGAAGGGCCGCCCCTTGTTGATGGAGGCCAGCACCGCGGGCGAGGAAGGGACGCCGTAGAAGACGCTCTGGTTGAGCGTCTGCTGGATCTGCTCCAGGCTGGCCTGGTGGCTGTTGACCTTCTTGGTGTAGCGGTTGACCACGACCTTGATCTGTTCCTGGTTGAAGCCCATGCGCATGAGGTAGGCGATGTAGCGCTGCGCGTTGCGCACCGACGGAAACTCCTGATCAATCACCAGGAAGACGCTGGCCGATACCTGCGCCGCGGCCAACACCAGCTCGTTGTTGACGGCGCGGCCGCCATCCACCACGATGGCCTCATACTTCTCCACCAGGAAGGTGGCGAATTCGCGAAGCATGTGTTCGCTGAAATGGCCGTGCTGTTCCAGCGCGTCGGGCGGACCCACCAGGAAGAAGCCGAGCGGATCGCGCGTGACGAAGCCTTCGAACAGCGCCTGGTCCAGGCGCTCCAGGTTGTCGGCGACTTCGAGCAGCGTGTACTGGGGCGCGGCGCCGAGTTGCATGGCGATGTCGTTGCCGATCCAGTCCAGGTCAAGAGCGACGGTGGCGACCTTGCGCTGGGCGAGCACGGCGGCGAAATTGGTGGCCAGGGTGGTGGTCCCGACGCCGCCCTTGGTGCCGATGAAGGTGTAGATCTTGCCGAGTTTGCTCTCGCCCGCCGTGCCGTGGCGCGGCGCGCGCTCCAGCCGGCCCATGGCGTCGCGGAACTCGGTGCGCTTGATGGGCTGCAGCAGAAATTCGTTGGCCCCGGCGCGCATGCACTGGATGACGGTTTCGCCGTCGGCGTGGAAGTTGCTCACGATGATGAACAGGTCCGGCGCCGCCTGCTTCACCTTCTCGACCGCCTTGATGCAGCCTTCGGGATCGCCCGAGATATCGACGATCAGCCCGGCGTGCGGGTGCCGTTCCAGGTCCTGCAGCACGCGGATATAGAGGTTGGCCGCGACCTCGGTGTACTCGGCGACGATCTTCGCGTCGGGCAGGTTGACGATGCTGTCGCGCACCATCTCGCGGAAATGTTCGTCGCTCGAAGCGACCATCAATGCGGTATTAGCCACGGCAATCCTCTCTCATTGGGTTGCATCCGCCACGCAGACTCCGCTGGCATCCTGGTATCCGCCGCTCTCCATGGGGATGACTGTGGTGAACGGCGGCATGGTGACGTTGCCCAGCTTGAAGAAGCTCGAAAACCGGGTGTACTGGTACGAAGTCACGCTCACGCTGACGAAATCGGGCACGCAGACGCCGCCGTTGCAGGCGGAGCCGTCGAAGGGCGTCTGGCTGCCGTCGGGGTTCTGGGTGAAGTAGGCCACGGTGATCCCGGCGGAGTTGTCCTGAAACTGGTTCTGGTCGATCACCGGCGGCACGTGCGTGGTGGCCCAGTTGAGCACGTTGCTGGCGGAGGCGTCCGCCTGCCAGCAGTGCGTGGCGGCGAACTGCGCGATGCGGCGCGTGTAATCCACCACGGAATGCCAGGTCCAGAGCATTTCGGAGACGAAGATCAGCATGAAGGTCATAGGGAGCACGACCGCGGAATAGAGCAGCGCGAACTCCATCGCGGCCTGTCCGTTGCGCCGGCGTTTCATAGCTTAGTGCCTCCGAACGGCACCGTGATCGAGGGCTTGAGTTGCACCGGATCGAATTGGATAAAGGGCAGCCGCAGTTGGACCGCGTAGCCGCCGGAGATGGCGACGGTGACGAAATCGGGCCGCTGCGCGCCGGTGAGGCCGTCGCAGCCGGAGACGTCGCAGGCGCCAAGCACGCCGTTGGCGTCGAAGCACTGCGTGGTGACGACGAGCATGTCGCTGGTGAGGTCGGAGACCACCGGAAGCCCCGTGGCGGGATCGTTGAGCGCGTTGGCGATGGCCGCCTGGGTGGCCGGGTCGGCGGGATCGCAGAAGTTCAGGTTCTGCCCGACGGCGAGGCTGCGCGCGGCGGTGTAGACGATCTTCTGCAGCACGTAATTGAGGTACGTGATGCGGCCGAACTGGATCATGCCGCTGACCAGCAGCATGAGCACCGGCATCCACAGCGCGACTTCGAGCACGGCGTTGCCGCGGACGCGCTTCCTCAATGCAGCACCACCTTTCCCGGTCCGGAGAAGTTTCCGACCGGACAAGAGTTGGCGTAGCGGGTATCGAACCACCCGGATTGCACAGGCGCCGGGTTGCCGATGTAGAGCACCGGGATGCGCCCATTGGCGTCGGTGGGGTTGAAGAATGTGCCGTCGGGGTTGGGCACCACCAGGAATTGGCGGAAGCCCAGCACCGTCATGGGGGCGGCGATGTTGGCGGCGAGCGCGTCCACGATGGCCACCGTGAGGATGCGGCGTCCGTTGCCGCTGTAGGCGTTGTACGGCGGGACCTCGGCGGCCACCACCGTGCTGTCCGGCAGGAAGGCGGGGGAGATGGCGGCGAAATCGGTGACCGCGGTGGCGCACGACGCGGGCGTGTTGGCGTTGTCCAGCCGCGAGTAGATGCCGCAGAGCAGCGCCTGCGTGACCTGTGGCGCAGCGAGCGCGCAGGAGGGCGGAACCGCGCTGGCCCACAGCTGCTCGGTATCGGCGATGTTCATGCAGGCGGCGGGCGTGTTGGTGTTGGAGGTGAGCGCGTTGGGCGTCGGGTCGGTGGTGGCGGTGAGGCCGTTGGCGCCGTAGACGTATGCCTGGTCGAATTCGTCCGGGACGGTAGCGTTGCTCGGATCGTAGCGATTGACGAGCACGTAGGGCACGGTGGTGAGTCCGGCGGGACCGATGCTGCTGGTGCCCACCAGGTTGATGGGCACCGGCGTGCCGGTGCAGGATTGTGACAGCGTGTAGAGCGTGGAGAACGTGGCGTCGAAGCCGAAGTTGACGGTGTCGGTGGAGTCGAGCGCGGCGATGGCCAGGGGCACGATGCCGCAGGCGGTACACAACGGCGCGCTGATGCCCGCGACGGCCTGCGCCTGCACCGGTGTCTTGCGGGCCTCGCCGCCGGGCAGGAGGCTGAAGAACAACAGGGGCGCGTCGGCGGTCACGCTCACCTGAACGAACTGCGCGGAACTGCAATCGGCGGATTGTCCGGCGGCCGATGTGGCGTCGGCCGCGGTGGCGAAGCAGGCAGGCGAATTGATCGTGCTGGTGAGGTTGGTAGTGGACCCGCCCAGCGGGAGGATGCCGAAGTTGTAGCGGAACTGTGGACCGTTGGGCGAGCCGATGGCGGCCTGCATGTTGTCCGCGGCGGTGGTGGTGCCGATCAATTGCGCCGCGGCCTGCAAGGCGAGCGCGTTGGCCGCTTGATTGAGTTCGCCGCGGATGAGGTAGAGCCGGCCCAGATCCAGCGCGAAGCCCAGGAAGCCGAAGACCACCGGTACGAGGATCACCGCCAGTTGGAGGGACAGGGAGCCTCGTAGCGCAGGCCTCCCGGCCTGCATTCGCCGGGAGAGGCCGGGAGCGCGACCGGTTGCGGTGGGAGGCCGTTGCGGAGCGGCGGGAGAGGGAGGGTGGAAAACCCGCGCGTTTGGGGCATGCCGGCGCGGATTGCGGTTCGATCCAAAGGTCGGCCGGAGGCCGACGGTACCAGGGGCGTGCGCGGTGGCAGGCCGGGAGGCCTGCGCTACGGGCCGGGTACCAGAGGCAGGCCGGGAGGCCTGCGCTACTCTACTTTGGAATTTGCTGGCCACGAGGTCCTACAAATTCGGGCTGTTTAGCGGACTTGTGCTTCTTGCCCTTTTCCTGCTGCACGGTGGGCAGGAAGGTTTCCGGCATCTGGGGCAGCACGGCTTTCTCGTCCGCGCTGAGCGGCTTGACGAAGTGCGGCGTCACCAGCACGAGCAGTTCGTCGGTGGATTTCTGCGTGCTCCGGCTGCGGAAGAGTTTGCCCAGGACCGGCATATCGCCGAAGCCGGGCACTTTGTCCACGGTCTCGATCACGCGGTTGTCGATCAACCCGGCGATGGCGAAGCTCTCGCCGTCCTTGAGGATGACTTCGGTTTCGGCGCGCCGCTGGCTGAGCGCCGGAATCACGAATCCCTGAAGCGTGACCGCGTTGGTGAAGTCCAGGCTGCTGACTTCGGGCGCCACTTTCAGATCGATGGCACCGGTGGGCGTAATCGTCGGGGTGAAATCCAGCTTCACGCCGAAGGGGTGGAATTGCACGGTGATCACCGGCGCGGTAGCGCCGCCGGTGGGCGTGGTGGTGATGGTGGGGAAGGGGAAGCTTCCGCCTGCCAGGAAGCTGGCGTCCTTGCCCTCCACCGTGATCAGGTTGGGCTCGGCGAGAATTTGCAGCAGGTTGCGCTCCTGCAGAGCCTTGATGGTGGCGCCGATGTTGAGGTCCGGACGGAAGGCGAATAGGTTCAACAGGTCGGTGAAGTTCAGGGTATTGCCGCTGGTTGTGCCGTTCTGCACCTGGATCGGGCTGAAACGCGGCGGCGTAAACTGCTGCGTGCTCGTGCCGCCGAGGAACTTATCGTTGGCGCTGAACAGGTTGAACCCGACCTGAGTCAGTGCGGCGCGATTGACGGAAGCGAACTTCACCTGCAGGAGGATCTGCCGGGGTTCGGCGGGGGGCGGCGTCTGCAACAGGTTGATCACGTTGCGGGCGCGGGTCTGCGCCATCCCGGCCAGGCGCTTGGACTCTTCCACGCTCTGCACCTTGCCGCTGAGCACGATGGTGTCGCCGGTGCCGGTCACTGTAATCGGGGTCCCGGCGGCCTCGGTGAACGATTTGGCGAACGTATCCCAATCGGCCGTATCCTTGGTGACCTGAATCTCCCACTGGGCCGGTTCGGAGCCGGTTTCCCAGATCACCAGGGTGGTGCGCCCGGGACCTTTGGCGTTGACCATAACTTCGCGGGGAGAAATCACGATGGCGTCGGCGATCTTCGGTTCGCTGATGGCGACCTTGGTGACGTCCTGGTGGAACGTGAGCAACTGGCCGCGCCCTTCCAGCAGCGTGAGGTCGCGCGACTGCGGCTTCGTGGTCTGGGCGAAGCACATCGCGGCGAAGACGGCCGCGGCTGCGAGTTGGTCCGCAATTCTCATCGGAAAGATTCCTGCACGTGCTTGTCTCCGCGGTAAACGTCCACCACGACGCGCGGTTTTTCGGCTTCGGCCTTTTTGCGCCGCGCTTCTTCGGCGGCGGCCTGCTTCTGCGCATCGACGGGCTTTTTTTCGCCGGTGAGTTCCTGCCAGACGTTGGGGTCCTCGAGGTTGGCGCGTCCCACCGCGGTGGTGCGTCCGCGGCGGGCGCGGGCCAGGCGGGCGCTGATCATGGGATCCAAGACTTCCGTAGTGATAGGCTCGCCTGACGCGGTCTGTCCGCCATCCAACGGATTGCGCAGGGAGAGACTGATGCGCCCTTCGTTCTTGGCGAGTTCCAGTTTCTGCGCGTCGTCCGGCGGCAGCACCAGGGTCACCACCTTGGGGCCGGTGGAGGAGGCCGCGGACCGCGATTCGCTCGCCGTCTGGCCGGCGGGCACGGCGCGTCCGATGGAGAGCACCTTCACGTTCTGCAGGATGGTGGAGGTGGTGGCTTCGGCCATCGAACCCGGGCGGGTGAAGAGCACGTCCACGCGCGAGCCCGGCTGAATCAGGCCCGCGACGCCGCTGGCATCGGTGATCTGCACGCTCATCGCACGGAAGCCGTGGTCGATGGTGGACGCGATGCCTTCCACGGTGGTGGTCTCGCTCAGCTTGTTTTGCAGCACCGGCTCGTTGCTGTTGAGGGCGAACCTCAGCACGTGGTTGATGGCGTCGTCCGCCTTGAACGCGGCGCCCTTGGGCACGTCCTTCTCGGGGTAGTCGACGAGCTTGAGGTCGGTCTTGCGGAGCAGCGTGCCCAGCGGCATGTCGCGGGATGCGACCACGACCCGAACCGTCTTCTCGCGCCGCGGCGCGGCAGCCTGGGCGTAGAGAAACCAGGTCAGCAGCAGGGCCGAGACCCAAGCCGCGCCGAAAAGCAGCAACTTCTTCTGGCGATCCATCTAGACCTCACCACCAAACCGTGTCTGGAACACACCTCCAGACACGCCGGGCGTTGCAATTCTGCCGATGTTCTGTTTTAACACAGAGGGGTGCAATAAGTTACGGACCGCACACTCCAAAAAAGCGCCGGCCGGGAGCGGGCGATTTGCCGCCCTGGCCGCGGGACGCTCCAACAGGATGGAGACGCGGTCGCGGTAGATCTCCCGCCAGCCGGACTGTTCGAGCGCCGCCCCGATGGGCGCGTCCGCCGGGAGGAGCGCGTGGGTGAAGCCGAAGCTGTTGAAGTATTCCCGCCAGCCCGGACGGAGAGCCATCATTCGCCCGTAGCGGCGCAGGAAATCGGCGCCGTAGAGATCGCTACGCCCGTCGAAGAACACCTTCATCCGCCCGTTGGACCGGTAAATGAGATACCCGCCGTACTTATCGGTCGCGAAGAGCCGAGCTCCCGCCGGAATGTGGGAGTAGGCCGCCACGGGAAACTGAGCGGGCGGAAATCCGGCCGGGGGCATCAGCTTCCATACCGCCAGCAGCACCAGCGGGACCAGCGCCAAGCCGTGGAACCGGGCGTCGAGCGCGCGCAGGTTGGCGCCGTAGCGCAGAAACGCGGGGTATCCGGAGAGCGCCCGGGTGATGGCCGCGTTGGCCGGGGGCAGCAGAAGCAGCGCCACCAGCGGCAGGGCCCGCGCCGAGCGCAGCGCCATGGCGGTGACGGCGACCGCAACCACGAAGTGGTACACGCGCTTCTGCGTGAGCGCCAGAGTGCCGCCGACCAAGCCCAGGATCACGGCGGCGATGATCTGTCCCGCGCCGGCGGCGTGAAAGTCGAAGGACTGGAACTCGCCGATGCGCGCGAGCAGTTCGCTATCGGCGAGGTAGCGCCAGACGTGCTGGTAGAGCCGGATACCGTAGGGATTGAGCAGCGGGACCGCGGCCACCACCGCCAGCAGCTTGAGCATCCGCGCCGGACGCAGGCCCGCGCCGCGCAGCGCCGCGAAAAAGAAGCTGGGATGCACGTTGGCCCACACAGCCGTGAGCGCGGCGGCGCGGAGCAGTGAGGGGTCGCCGGGAAACATGGTCCACAGCAGGAAGAGCCAACTCAGCACGTGGGGACGCGCCAGCCAGTGAATGTTGCAGGTGGAAAGAAGCAGCGGCGCCATGGCGCAGGCAATGAGGAAATGGCCGCCCAAGGCCCAGTGCAGGCGGAACCAGAGCCAGACGCAGGAGGCGATGGCGGCGGCATAGAACAGCGCCACCCCCTTGAGGCCGAAGCCGCGGTGGATGGCGCCCGTGACCACGTCGCTGAGCCATTCCCAGGCGAACCAGGGCTGTCCGGCGCGGGTGAACGACCAGGGGTCGGTGCGAGGGAGGGTGCCGGAGGCGAGAATCGCTTCGCCGTTGCGGATGTGCCACCCCGCATCGGAATCGCGAAAAAGCTGCTCCGTCCCGTGGAACAGGAAGAGGCAGTACACCAACGTGACGCAGGCGGCCGCCATTGCCACGTCGGGCAACCACCACCTGAGCCCGCGGGACATCCCCCGCTACTGCTGGGCGCCGATGCTGGACAGGTCGCCCGTGATGCTCTGGTACAGGCTGACAATCCCCTGCGAGAGCTGGTTCACGGTGGTAATCAGGGCCAGTCCGACAGCGGCGACGATCAGGGCGTACTCGACCAGGTCCTGGCCCTGTTCATCGCGTACGAAATCTCGAACGAAAGCTTTCATCATTCCTCTTCCTAGCGGGAGGCCGCGGTCGTGGCCGCTCCCTCCTTCGAATTCGGCGGGCCGTCCAGCGGACCGACAAACAACTTCTTGAACCCGGCTCTGAACCGCTGCCACCGCCCGCCCGCGGAAGCGCTCGCGGCGGGCAGCGTTGCGGGCCGGCCCTCCACGCGCGAAAGCAATTCCAGGTTTTTCAGTGCCGCCGGGTGTGCTCTATTATAGCCGAGGGCCAAATCCAGTTCCTTGCGGGCGTCGGCGTAGTTCCCTTTTTCGATCCACACCGCGGCCAGGTTGTTGTGCGCCGAAGCCGGGTCCGTGGCGCTTTGCCACGTCGCGATCGCCTGTGCGGGTGCATTGGAATTGGCGAGCGCGGTGGCCAGATTGTTACGCGCGGTGACGTTGCGGGGATTCAGCTTCAACGCTTCGCGGAATTCCCCGGCGGCGGCTTCGTACTTTGTCTGCATCAGCAGGTTGTAGCCCAGGTTGTTGTGGAGATAATCGGCGTCGGGAGTTACTTCGATCGCCTTGCGGTGAGCCGGTTCGCCGGATGGCCAAAGCCCCATTTCATCGCGCAGGATGCCCAGCCAGGACCAATACGCGGCGCCGCTCGCCGGGTGGGCCTTGAGGTAGGTTTCCAGTCCGGAGGCGGCCTGGTCGCTGTGTCCGGTGGCGCGCAGGTCGCGCACCAGGGAAAGTTCGGCATCGCCGGATTCGGGGAAGCGCGCCACAGCGAGGCGGCTGATTTCGAGAGCGATCTCCGGATAGCCGCGGTCGCGGTACGCGGCGGCGAGTTCCACGCGGACGGCCACGTTGCCGGGTTCGGCGGCTACGCGTTCGCGGAGGGCGCGCAACCGGTAATCGCCCTCGCCGGCATCCAGGGCGTTGCGCACCTGCCGGTCCCAGACGGAGACGGGCGCGGGCGGAGGGGCGGCGGTTTTGACCACCTGCGTGCGCGTGCAGGAGACGAGGCCCCCGGCGAGCGCGAGGGTGGCCGCGGCCCTAAGCTGGATGTGGCGCGTCATCAGCTCAACTTCTCGATCGACAACTCGTCGCCGGGCCGGGTACCGGTGCGTTCGATGGTACCCGCCGGCAGTTCCAAAATCGAATGGGCGGAAAGACAGGCCGAAAGCCGCCACGGCGGGACCGCCCGGCGAACCTTGCGGACCCTCTTCTTTTTATCGACATACACGAGGTCGATGGCGAACTTCATGAAGAACGTGTGGACCGACTCGCAGGGCACAATCCAGAGTCCTTCGCCTTCCGCGAGCCGCTCGTGGCGGAGCAACCCGACGCGCCGCTTTTCGCTGGTATCGGCGATATCGATGGCACCGCCCAGGACCGCGTCACGGCTCAAATTCCGCACCAATACTCTCAACTTTGAGGACTATAACACGGAGTGAAAGGGTAAGGTTGCGCTCATTCAGAAACTTCTCAGTGCAGATCGGGTTTGAGCTAGACTAAGGTTCTACCGCCGCGTCCCCTGGAAGGTAATCTGTGTACTCTCGGAGCATGAAGCACATCGCCCGCGTGTGTGCGGGACTGGCAATACTGGGACTCGGGCCGGCCGGCTGGCAGCCGGTGCGCGCCCAATCGGCGCTCGGCGCCACGTTCGGGCAGGTGATTCCGCTCCAGGGCGGAACCCCCAGCGATGTGGTGCTGGACGAGCTGCGCCACCGCCTGTACCTGATCAACAACAACATTCCGCAGGTGAGCATCTTCGACTACGCACAGCAGAAGGTGGTGGGGACGATTCCGGTAGGGGCGCGCCCCATCTCGGGCGCGATTTCGATGGACGGCAACTTCCTCTATGTGGCCAGCGGCGTCACCACGACGCAGGTGGCCTCGGGTACGCCGCTGCTGAACGTCATCGATCTCTCGCAGGGACGCACGGTTTCTACCCAGACGCTGAAAGCCGCGCCGCAGGGAGTGGAAGTCGGCGCCGACGGCACGGTGCTGATCTCGACGCTGGGCACCGGCGTGGTCTCCGGACAGGCGCAGAACGTGCTCGCGGTGTACGACCCATCGAGCCAGCAACTCTACGATGTCACGGTGCCGGCGCTGCCCACGACACCCGCCCCACTACCCTCGACTCCTCTCACCCGCCCGACCCTGACCTTCACTGGGCGCCTGCTGCGCACGCCGGACGGCGGCTTCATCATCGGGGTCATCACCCCGACCGCCGCCACCACCTACGTCTTCGTGTACGAAACGGCTTCCCACGTGGTGCTGCGCAACCGCACGATCTCGGGCGCGTCCAGCGTGCTCTCGGTCTCGCCGGACGGCGCGAAGTTCATGGCGGGGTTCACCATGTTCGACACCGCGACTCTGGCGATTCTCGGGCAGCAGAACAACGCCAACGCGCCGTTTGCGACCACGGCGGTGTTCAACACCGCGCAGAACATCGGCGGCAGCACGTTCACGCCCGACGGGACCACGCTCTACAGCGCGTTCAACACGGCGACGAACACGAATCCGCCACCGCCGGCGCAGTCTTCCACGCTGATGGTGAACGACCCCACCAACCTGGGAATCCGCATGGGAATCCGGCTGCCGGAGAGCATCGTGGGGCGCATCCTGATGACCAGCGACGGCACGCAGGCGTGGGGCATGTCGGATTCCGGCATCATGTACCTGCCGTTCGGCCAGCTTTACAATTACCCGATCCTGATGCCGGAGACGACGCAGGTGTTCCTGGCGATGGACGACTGCAATCGGGGAGTCGCCAAGGGCACGCTGCGCGTGAACAACCTGGGCAAGGGACGGCTCACTTACACCGTGGCGGCCAGCACGAGCGCGGCTTTGGTCTACCAGCAGTCGAGCGGGCTGGCGCCCTCCAGCATCACGTTTTCGATGGAGCCGGGGCGCAGCGGCGTGGTGCGGCAGGCGGGCACCAATATCTGGACCGGGGCCGGGACGGCGACCGGCGCGCCGGTGAACCTGACCATCTCGTCGCCCGACGCGATCAACATTCCGCCGACGATCCGGGTGTACATGAACTACCGGCTGAGCGACCAGCGCGGCATCGTCCACCCGGTGCCGACGGCGCCGAACAACAGCCCCAATAACAATGGCGGCAACACGGCGGGCAACGAAGGGCTGCAGGACATCGTGCTGGACGAAGCGCGCGGCCGGGTGTATATCACCAACTCCGGCTACAACCGCATCGAGGTGTTCGACACGGCGAAGCAGCACTTCATCGATCCGATCCCGGTGGGCCAACTGCCGCACCAGATGGCGATGGCCGGGGACGGCAAAACGCTGTACGTGGCCAACACCGGCGGCGAATCGATTCAGATGGTGGATCTGGACCAGGGCCGGGTGGTGGACAGCGTGAGTTTCCCGCCGGTGCCGCGCAACGGGACCAGCAACCTGATCTATCCGCGGTCGATCGCGGTGGGCTACAACGGCCTGGAGTTTCTGATGTCCAACGGGACGCAGTGGAAGGTGGTGGCGGGCGGAGCGCTGCCGCGTCCCACCGATAATGTGACGCCGGTGACCCTGACGGGGTGCCCGGCGTGCGGCATGGTGGCGACTCCGGGCAACGATTACATCCTCACGCTCTCTGGCAACGGCAACGCGTACATTTACGATGCCACGCTCGACACCTACGTGACCACGAAACTGCTGATCCCGGCTCCGATCCAGGGCTACTACGGAGTGCTGGGCGCCGGTCCGGGCGGAGCGTATTACCTGGTGGACGGGTTGATTGTGAGCCCGTCGCTGACGGTGATGGGCGGTTCGGCGACGCCCGGCGCCACCACGGTCACACCAGGTGTGCCGGGCTTTCCGGGCGGTGGTGGCGGCGGCACTATCACGGTGATCAACACCGGAAACCGCAACGTGGCGGCAGTGGCGGCGCTGGACGACAGGCGCTTTCTCCGGCTGACAACGCCGGTGCGCCAGAACATCACCACGGCCACGCGCGACGATTCGCGCACGACGCTGGACATCGTCAACCTCGGCACCGGCGAAGTCACGCTGGCCGGCGTGGTGCCGGAAAATCCTGTGGTCAACGTATTCGGCACCACCCGCTTCAACACCAACCCGCGGCAGATGGTGGTGGATTCGGCGGGCACCACGGTTTACGCCATCACGCTTTCCGGGCTGAGCGTGATCGCGCTGACGCCCTCCGGTACGGACACGAGGCCTTCCATCGGCGGCGGCACGGCGGGCATCGTCAACTCGAACGACGGCACGCTGAACCTGCAGCCCGGCTCGTTCATCACGATCAACGGAAGCAACCTGGCTGGCACGGCCACCGCGGACACGATTCCGCCGCCCACCGTGCTCGGCGGATCCTGCGTGACCTTCGGCGACATCTCGATTCCGCTGATCTCGACCTCGAACGGGCAGATTCTGGCGCAGATTCCGGACACCATGTCGGCGGGCACGCAGGTGGTGGAAGTGCGTTCGCTGGCGACGGCGCAGCAGAGCGATCCGGTGCTGGTCACGGTGAAGCCGGCGGGGAACTGAGCGCGCCTCAATTCACGCTGGCCGGGGAGCGCTCGAAGACACGCCTGGTAACGGCGCGCGTGATCTTCACCGCATTGTGGTAGTTGGTGAGCTTGCGGGTCAGGTTCCACACCGCGCGCGGCCTGGCGTAGAAGCGCCAGTAGGCCTCGCGCTGCATCTTGAGCAACAGTTCGCGGGGCAGCGCCTGGTTGTGGACCACGGGGAAGAGGTTGTCCAGGGCGGCCTTGCCTTCGCCATCGATTTCGCCGAAGCGGCCGGCGATCATGTCGGTGCGCAGTTTCGTGCCCTTGAAGGGAGCCACCAGGGAGATGAAGATGGCGTCGAAGGGCGCGCCGACGGCGAAGTCCAGGGTTTCGCGCACTTCGGCGACGGTCTCGCCGGGGAACCCGATCATGAAGAAGCCGCTGACCTCGATGCCGTGCTTGCGCGCCCACTCCACGCTCTGCCGGGCCTTATCGGCCTTGAGGTTCTTGCGCACCAGTTTCTGGAACTTCTCCGAGACGGTCTCAATGGCTATGGCCAGGTAGTGCGTGCCGGCTTCCTTCATGAGCGCGATCAGTTCTTCGTCGAAGCGGTCGCCGCGCACTCCGTTGGGGAATTGGAGGTGGATTTTCAGCTTGCGTTCGACGATGCCGCGGCAGATGCGCTTGGCGCGATCGAGATCGAAGTTGAAGATGTCGTCCACGATCATGAACTCGCCGACGCCGTAGTCGCGCACCAGCCACTCCATCTGGTCGAGGACGGTTTCGGCGTCCATGCCGCGGAACTTCTTGGTGTGGATCTCGTGGCAGTACGAACACTGATAGGGGCAGCCGCGTTCGGTGATGAACTGCACCGCGCGGCGGCTCCTGGGGAAGTGCCAGGGCGAATCCAGTTTGAAGTAGCGCTCGACGCCGGCGAGGTCGTAGGCCGGACGCGGCAGCAGGTTCACGTCCGGCACGGGAGCGCTGCCGCCGGGGACGATGGCGCCGTCGCGCAG